>NZ_JAZDRK010000009.1:0-170851 GCF_047501505.1 Rhodopseudomonas sp. G2_2311 | reverse complement strand
CTCCCCGCAAGGGGGAGGGGAGCGGGCAATGCTCCGCGCGTAGTTGATCGTCTCCCGCAGTATCACTGTGCTCGCGTTCGTCATTCCGGGACGCCGCGAAGCGGCGAGCCCGGAATCCATAACCACCGTCGGCGAGTATGGATTCCGGGCTCGCGCCAACAGGCGCGCCCCGGAATGACGAACGCGATGGGGTTTGTAACAGGCAGGCGGCGATCATGAGCTACATCACTGGCGTCGGCCTCACGCCGTTCGGCAAGATCGATGGCTCGACCACGCTCAGCCTGATGCGCGAGGCCGCGGAGGCGGCGATCGCCGACGCCGGCCTGAAGCGCGGCGACATCGATGGGCTGCTGTGCGGCTATTCGACCACGATGCCGCACATCATGCTGGCGACGGTGTTCGCCGAGCATTTCGGCATCCGGCCGAGCTATTGCCACGCGGTGCAGGTCGGCGGCGCCACCGGCATGGCGATGGCGATGCTGGCGCATCAGCTGGTCGAGAGCGGCGCGGCCAAGAACATTCTGGTGGTCGGCGGCGAGAACCGGCTGACCGGACAGAGCCGCGATGCCTCAGTGCAGGCGCTGGCGCAGGTCGGTCACCCGATCTACGAGGTCCCGCTGGGGCCGACCATCCCGGCCTATTACGGCCTGGTGGCCTCGCGCTACATGCACGACCATGGCGTCACCGAGGAAGACCTTGCCGAGTTCGCGGTGCTGATGCGCAGTCACGCCATCACTCATCCGGGCGCACAATTTCACGAGCCGATCAGCGTCGCCGAGGTGATGGCGTCGAAACCGATCGCCTCGCCGCTGAAGCTGCTCGATTGCTGCCCGGTGTCGGACGGCGGCGCCGCGCTGGTGATCAGCCGCGAGCCGACCACCGAACATCGCATCAAAGTGCTCGGCTGCGGTCAGGCCCACACCCATCAGCACGTCACCGCGATGCCCGCCGGCGGACCGTCCGGCGCCGAGCAGTCGATCGCGCGGGCCTGGGCGGCGAGCGGCGCTGCGCTGTCTGACGTGAAGTATGCAGCGGTGTACGACAGCTTCACCATCACGCTGCTGATGCTGCTCGAAGACCTCGGGCTCGCAGGTCGAGGTGAAGCGGCGGCGCGGGCGCGGGACGGTTCCTTCTCGCGGAACGGCGCGATGCCGCTGAACACTCATGGCGGACTATTGAGCTACGGCCATTGCGGCGTCGGCGGCGCAATGGCGCATCTGGTCGAGACGCATCTGCAGATGACCGGCCGGGCCGGTGATCGTCAGGTGCACGATGCCTCGGTGGCGCTGCTGCACGGCGATGGCGGCGTGCTGTCGTCGCATGTCAGCATGATCCTGGAGCGGGTGCGATGAGCGAGATGGCGATGCCCGATTGGACAGGCGGGGAGCCGACGATCACCTATCAGCGCTGCGGCGGCTGCGGCGCGGTGCAGTATTTCCGCCGGGATTTTTGCGCGGCCTGTGGCGGCGAGGAACTGACGACGATGGTCGCGAGCGGCGAGGGCGTGGTGTGCGCCGCGACTCTGGTGCATCGCGCCGCCACTGCGGAGGCGCGAGCACATGTGCCGTTCAAGATCGTGCTGGTCGATTGCGCCGAGGGATTCCGGATGATGGCGCATGGTGCGAACGATCTGGTGATCGGCGACCGCGTCCGCGCCGGGTTCACCAGCTTCACCGACCAGTTGGTGCCGATGTTCGAGAAGCTGCCGCGCTGATCACCTGACGTGCAGCGGCGGGCGCGCGGAGCCCGCCGCGTTTGGACATCTCAGAAATTCAGCCGCCCCACACCCGGACGACGCGCTGGGTATTGGGGTCGAGCTCGACATTGCCGCGGTCGGTCCGGTAGTCGCGGGTCAGCATGTCGCCGGTGTGATAGACGCGGAGCAGTTTGCCGGTCAGGTCGCATTCCGATGATGTCGCGGTGAAGATCAGCCACGGGATCGGATCGTCGTCGCCGCGAAACAGCGAGATCGCCTGGGCGAGTTCTTCGGCGTCGCCGAACGTCGCTTCCCGGGTGCTGCTGCGGGCGTGGATGCGGACACCGCGCAGCGCTTTGCTCGGGCCCCAGTAGTCGGCGGGATCGCGCGGGATGGTGGCTTCGCCGACGATCGGTGTGATCACCGGCAGCACGATTCCGGTCGGTGCATCGGCGACGAAATCGAAGTCCTGAATGCCGTCGTCCGGTGGCCGGATGTAGAACCACGGCGACAGCCGCGGTTGCTTCCATCCAGAGGTTGGCACCGTGCCGTGGGTCACGATATGGATCTGTGGAGGCTTGGTCTTGACCAGGCTGAGCTCAACCGAAGTGACTTCCAATACACGCTGCATTGCAAAGCTCCTTGGTTTGAAACGCCAGGATGCTCAACCAATGCGGGTGGTGTGTCCAGGGAAATCAACCTGCAGCCCGCGGCGGCGTCGGTGCTGTGACCGGCGCCGCGGCGGTAACTGCTACACGATGGGGCGGGCGAGGCGCTGACCGCCGCCGTCGCCGCGGCGGACCAGCAGCAGCGCGATCGCCAGCGTCGGCACCAGCAGGCACAGCCCGAGCGAGGTGACCTGAACCTGCGACAGCGGGTTGATGCCGCCGCCCGGCGTCGCCAGCACGAAGCCGCCGATCACCAGTGCGATGCGCAGCGGCCATTCCAGCGCGCCGGCGCGGCGGAGATTGCCGATGCCGACCTGATAGCCCTGGATGCCGCCGCAGATGCACAGCGTGCCCGCGGCCGCCAGCGTCAGCAGGCCGAGCGCGGCGAGATACGGGCTCGGCCCCTGCAGCACCAGCGCCGGGTTCATCACGAAGAAGAACGGGATGAAGTAGATGATGCTGCCCACCCACATCGATTCCCATCCGGTCTTCATCGCTGGAGATCCGGCGATGCCGGCGGCCGCAAAGGACGCAATCGCGACCGGTGGCGTGATCGACGACAGCATGCCCCAATAGAAGATGAACATGTGCACCGCCATCCGGTTCAGCCCGAGCTTCTCCAGCGCCGGCGCCACCAGGATCGCCAGGAAGATGTAGCAGGCGGTGGTGGTGAGGCCGAGGCCGAGGATCAGGCTGGTGATGGCGCACATCGCCAGCAGCAGGAAGGCGTTGTCGCCGGCCAGCCGCAACAGATCGGCCGCGAGGCTGGAGATCACGCCGGTCATCGAGAACGCGCCGATCAGCAGGCCGCAGCCGGCCAGGATGCCGATCAGCTCGACGAAGGTGCGGCCGTTGACTTCCAGGAAGCGGACGATGCTGCCGAGAGTCCAGCGGGTCTCCTTGGAGAAGATCTGGTTGAGCACCAGCAGCAGCGCGGTGGCGTAGAATGGCGCGTGGCTCTCGCGCTTGAAGTACAGCAGCATCACCACCAGCAGGGCGATCACGAAGGCGTAGTACCAGCCTTCCTTCAGCGTCTGCCACAGGCTCGGCAGTTCCGAGCGCGGGATGCCCTCGAGCCCGTGCCGCGCCGCATAGGCGTCGACCTGCATGAACAGGCCGATGTAATACAGCGCCGCCGGCACGATCGCGGCGAGCGCGACCTCGGCATAGGAGACGTTGAGGAACTGCGCGATGACGAACGCGGTGGCGCCCATCACCGGCGGCGCCAGCACCGCACCGGTCGAGGCACAGGCTTCGATCGCCGCCGCATAGGAGGCGCGGAAGCCGCTCTTCTTCATCACCGGGATGGTCATGGTGCCGGCGGTGAGCACGTTGGAGATGATCGAGCCCGACATCATGCCGAGCAGCGCCGAGGCGAAGATGCAGACCTTGGCGGCGCCGCCGCGGAACGTGCCGCAGATCGAGAACGACAGGTTGATGAAGAACTTTCCGGCGCCGGTCAGCATCAGCGCGGTGCCGAACACCAGAAAGCCGATCACGGTGTCGGCGAACGCCTGAATCGGAATGCCGAGCAGGCTCTCGCCGGACAGCACGTGGTAGGCGGTCGCCTGTTCCAGCGTCGACTGCGAGCCGCCGAGCGGGCCGAGCCAGCGCGCGCCGGCGAACAGCGGATACACCGTGAACGGAAACACGCAGAGCAGCAGGCTCCAGCCGCCGGTCCGCCGCAGCGCCTCCATCAGCAGCGCCCACATCACCAGGCCGGCGATGAACACATGCGTCGGCGCGCCGCCGAACTCCCAGCCGGCTTCGGCCGCTTTCCGGATGGAGCTCATCAGCACCAGCGCCGCCACCACGGTCGCGGCGAACAGGGCGATGTCGTACAGCGGCACGCGGTCGAGCCGCGCGGTCGATGTTCCCGGGAAGATCAGGAAGGTGAACGGCAGCATCAGCGCAATCAGGAGATAGAAGTACTCCGTATTGAGCTGGGTGTAGCCGATGAAGAAGCGGAGCGAGAACTGCTGGTTGATGCACAGCAGGATGGTGGCCGCGGCGGCGGCCACCAGCGCCCAGCGCCAGAAGCCGGTCAGGCTCCGGACGCGGGTGACTTCGGCTTCCTGCATGTTGTCGACCGAGTGCGGATCGTCGAGCACGATCCGTTTGGTCGGGCGGGCGGCGGATTCAGCAGCGCGCATGGCGATGTCCCCGGCGTTGCGATGCGTTACTCGAACCCGTTCGGCAGGCCGGCCCGCTTCAATGCCGCGGCCCGCGCTGTCATCCAGCCGTCGCGGAATTCCTGATCACCGGACGGCGCCGCGGCTGCGTACTGCTTCCAAGCCGCGGCCAGCACCTCCTGGCGCTTGATCAGCCCGTCATTGTGAGTCTGATCCTCGGCGGTCCACTGGCCGGCTTCCTTCAGCGCCTTCACCGCGCCGGGATGGAACGGCACCACCCATTTCATCGTCTGGGTCTTCACCGCGAGGCCGGTCGCGCCGGGAGCGCTGTCCTTATAGGCGTCGTAATCGACGATCATCGCCTTGGTGATCGAGTACACCTGATCGGCCGACTGCGTCGCGTACACGGTGGCGATCGGATATGGGTAGTTCGACAGCTCGATCGGCTTGCCGGGCTGATGCGCGGCGCCGCAGCTCGACATCGCCGGATTGAAGAACGGCGCAACCTTCTTGACGCGTTCCCACGCCGCCTTGTCGGCATGCGGCATCGGCGGCCAGATCAGGCCGCGAGGCGAGTTCTCGGCTTCCTTGGCCGGGCCGGTGATCGTCGTTCCGAACGCGGCGTCGACGTCGTTGTTGACCAGGCCCTTCCACATCGCGCCGTAGCTGGCGAATTCGACGATCTTGACGTCGTCCTTGGTGAGGCCGCCATAGGCCATGATGCCGAGCGCATTCTGGTTGAGCGCCGGCGAGCCGACCACGAAGCCGACGCGCTTGCCGCGCAGATCCTTGATCTCCTTGACGCCGATGTCGGCGGCGACGCCGAGCGAGGAGCCGTTGCAGTCGACCACGCTGAGGGTGATCTGCAGCGGCTGCGGCCCCCATTCCTTGGCGCCGAACTCGAACACGCCTTCCTGCGCGAAGTAAGTGCCCGATCCCATCCAGGCGAGCTGGGCGCGGCCGTTGCGCAGCGGGGCTAGGCGGGCGACGTCGTTGCCCGCGGGCAGCACGCGGAC
This sequence comes from Rhodopseudomonas sp. G2_2311, assembly GCF_047501505.1. NCBI lineage: Bacteria > Pseudomonadati > Pseudomonadota > Alphaproteobacteria > Hyphomicrobiales > Nitrobacteraceae > Rhodopseudomonas > Rhodopseudomonas sp. G2_2311. The sequence continues at coordinate 165,339 of NZ_JAZDRK010000009.1, read as the reverse complement.
GTCGGTTCCGTGCTTGTCCTTCATCATCTTGCCGACCGCGACCGCGATGTTGAAACCGGCGGTGCCGGTGTCGTACGCGGTGAATGCCATCGTGGTTGGTAGCTTGATGTCGTCAGCACGCGCGGAGGTTGTAGTGATCAGCGCGCAGCCCACGGCGAATGCCGCGAGCGGACCGAAACGTCCCGTCATGTTTCTCTCCCGAGCGCATCCGCTTTGCGGATTGCTTTGTTATCAGGAGAGCATGTCACCGCAGTCGAGTGATGGCAACGCGATGGCCGCGTCGTCTGCACACGACATCGCCGCCGGGTGATGCGACATTACGTCCCGGTTGATGGCGATCTTGGTACGCAGCGTGACGGTTGTGCGCGGCAGCTCAGCCTTCGATCACCGCGACGAGCTGGCCTTCGGCAACGACATCGTCGAGGGCGACGTGCAGCGACTTCAAGGTTCCGTCGGTCGGAGAGGCGACCGGGATTTCCATTTTCATCGCTTCGACAAAGACGATGTCGTCGCCTTCACCGACGCCGTCGCCGATCGACAGCGGCAGCGCGCAGACGCGGCCCGCGACTTCGGTGACGATCTTGATCTCGGCCATCGGTGTTCCTCCGGTAGGTTTGTTGTTGTCGGTGCCGGGTTCCGCTGCTGCGGTCGCAGCCAAAAATCTTGCGCCGAGTGGTTACGCGTGGGGCCTTGCGCAGCGTCAAGCGATGTTGTCGGCGCAATTTGCCTGATGTAGCTTTGTCTTCAAGCGGAATTATATTCCGCCTAGCGAAACTAGAAGACGTAACAAGAAACCAAGAACGTAAGATGTGCCGGGTCGGGACGTTGGGCACTCCCGGTGCATCGGGCATCATAACCACGCAGGATAAAAAGACATGGGACGACGCTCAGAACGACTCTGCAGGCAGGGGGATGTGGCCGGTGACGGCGATGTGATTCAGGTGGTGTCGCGCGCGTTCGACGTGCTGCGCTGCTTCGAAGGTCACGACGTCCGGCTCGGCAATCTCGAAATCTCCAACCGCTGCGGCTTGCCGCGCTCGACGGTGTCGCGCCTCACTCACACCCTGACCCGGATGGGCCAGCTGGTGTATCTGCCGCGCGATCAGAAGTATCGCATCGGCCCCTCGGCGGTCGCGATGAGCACGTCGATGACGCGCGGCCTGCAGCTGCGTAATCTCATCCGCTCGCGCCTGCAGGAGGTCGCCGACCAGATTCCCGGCACTATCGGCTTCCTGATTCCGGATCGCTTCCATCTGGTCTATCTCGAATTCGCCCGCGCCGCGCACGCGCTTGGCCTGCATTCGACCACCGGCAGCCGCATCTCGATCAGCCGCACCGCGGCCGGTCACGCCTATGCGGCGTCGCTCGACGACAACGTCGCCGCCTCGCTGGTGACGGAGATCCAGCGTGAAGCACCGGCCGATGCGGCCCTGCTGAGCGAGCGGATCGAAACCGACCGCGCGATGCTGCGCGAGCGCGGCTATGTGGTGTCGTGCGGTCTGTTCAGCCCGCACATCAACGGCATCGCCGTGCCGATCTGGTCGCCGCAGTACCAGACCTACGTGATGGTGACGATCGGCGTGCTGGCCGCGATGTACGACGAACAGCGGCTGCACGATGAAGTGGCGCCGGCGCTGCTCAAGCTTGCCGCGGCGATCGAGCCGCTGGTGCAGAATGCGGATGGCGGCCTGGTGGCGGTGCGCCCGTCTGGAAACAATAACAAAAAGACGATCAGGCCGGAGGGAATGAATGAGTTGGAAGCCGGAGCTCGACGAGCTGGCCCGGCGCGAGAACTTCGCGCGGCAGATGGGCGGCATCGACAAGGTCAAGCGCCAGCATGACCAGGGCCGGCTCACGGTCCGTGAGCGCATCGATCGGCTGAGCGATGCCGGCAGCTTCCACGAGATCGGCGCCGTCGCCGGTCTCGGCGACTACGACGCCAATGGCGAACTGATCAATCTGACCCCGGCGAACTGCGTGTTCGGCCGGGCGAAGATCGACGGCCGCACCGTCGTGGTGGTCGGCGACGATTTTACCGTGCGCGGCGGTTCGGCCGATGCGTCGATCCATGCCAAGCCGCAGATGGCGGAGGAGATGGCGCACGACTATCGCCTGCCGATCATCCGCGTGATCGAGGGATCGGGCGGCGGCGGCTCGGTGAAGACGATCGAGAGCAAGGGCGCCGCCAATCTGCCGGGCGGCGTCGATGGCACCCGCTGGTACTGGTACACGACGGCGAACCTCGCGCAGGTGCCGGTGGTGGCGCTCGGGCTCGGCTCGGTCGCGGGCCTCGGCGCGGCGCGGCTCGCCGCCAGTCACTATTCGATCATGACCCGCAGTTCGGCGATGTTCGTCGCCGGTCCGCCGGTGGTGGCGCGGCTCGGCCAGGATCTCACCAAGCAGGAGCTCGGCGGCGCCGATATCCAAACCCGCGCCGGCGCGATTGACCATGCGGTCGACACCGAGGAAGAAGCCTTCGCCTGCGCGCGGCGCTTCCTGTCGTACTTGCCGTCGTCGGTGCATGAATTGCCGCCGACGGTTGCTTGCGACGACGATCCGGAGCGATCCGACGAGAAGCTCCTGAAGGCAGTGCCGCGTAATCGCCGGCAGGTCTACAAGATGCGGCCGATCATCGAATCGGTAGTCGATCAGGGCTCGTTCTTCGAGATCGGCTCGGTGTTCGGCCGTTCGATCATCACCGGCCTCGCACGACTCGAGGGGCGGGCGGTGGCGGTGCTGGCCGGCGATCCGTATCACTACGGCGGGTCGTGGACCTCGGACACCTGCCAGAAGGTCATTCGCTTCGTCGATCTCGCCGAGACCTTCCATCTGCCGGTGGTGTATCTGATGGATTGCCCCGGCTTCATGATCGGACTCGAAGCCGAAAAATCGGCGACGATCCGCCACGGCGTCCGTGCGATGACGGCGGTCAATCAGTCCACCGTGCCGTGGTGCACGATCATCGTCCGCAACGCCTTCGGCGTCGCCGGCGTGGTGCACCAGCCAGCCAACCGGTTCTCGATGCGCTATGCGTGGCCGTCGGCGTATTGGGGCTCGCTGCCGCTCGAAGGCGGCATCGAAGCGGCGTATCGCGCCGACCTCGATGCCGCGGAAGACCGCGACGCCAAGATGCGCGAGATCGAGGAGCGGCTGAACAAATTGCGTTCGCCGTTCCGCTCGGCCGAGAAGTTCTGGGTCGAAGAGATCATCGATCCGCGCAAGACGCGTTCGCTGCTCTGCGAATTCGCGCGCCTCGCCGAACCGCTGCGCAAGCCCGGCGTCGCGACCGGCATGCGGATGCGGCCGTAAGCCTTCCAATCTCTCCCCGCAGCGCGGGGAGAGGTCGACCGGCGCAGCCGGTCGGGTGAGGGGCCAGGCACTGAGGTTGCCGAACGCGCAGCCTCTCGGGCCTGATGACTTGTCTTCCTGATAATTTGGACGCGCTGAAGGGCCGTGTCTTGCCCCTCACCCCAACCCTCTCCCCGCGAAGGGCGGGGAGCGCTTCTGTTCACGCCACCGCCGGCTTGGCAGCCTTGCTGATCGTCAGCGCGGCTGCGGCGGCGATCACGCACAGGGCGCCGGCGATGAAGAAGGCCGGCAGGTAGCTCGCCAGCAGGTCGCGCGACAGGCCGGCGCCGAATGCAGCGGTGGCGGCGCCGAGTTGATGGCCGGCGAAGATCCAGCCGAACACCAGATTGGCACGCTCCGGGCCGAACTTCTGGGCCGTCAGCCGCACCGTCGGCGGCACGGTGGCGACCCAGTCCAGGCCGTAGAACACCGCAAACAGCGACAGCCCGTAGAACGAGAAGTCGGTGAACGGCAGCGCCAGCAGGCTGAGTCCGCGCAGGCCGTAGTACCAGAACAGCAGCCAGCGATTGTCGTAGCGGTCCGCCAGCCAGCCCGACAGGATGGTGCCGATGAAATCGAACACGCCCATCGCTGCGAGCAGGCCCGCGGCCTGCACCTGCGGGATGTTGAAGTCGGCGCACAGCGGGATCAGGTGAACCTGCACCAGGCCGTTGGTCGAGGCGCCGCAGATGAAGAAGGTGCCGAACAGCACCCAGAACACCCGCGTCTTGGCCGCGTCGCGCAGCGCGCCGAGCGCGGCGGCGGCGATCGAGCCCGGCGCAGCCTGCGCCGACAGTGGCACCGGCTCGGTGCTGGTGTCGCCATAGGGCTGCAGCCCGACGTCGCTCGGCCGGTTGCGCATTGCGATCAGCACCGCGACTGCGGCGATGCCGATCAGCGCGCAGACATAAGCCATTGCGATCCGCCAGCCGTAGCGTTCGGTGAGCGAGGCTAGGATCGGGAGGAACACGAGCTGTCCGGTGGCGACGCTCGCGGTCATCATGCCGATCACCAGGCCGCGGCGGGCGACGAACCAGCGCGTCGCCACCGTGGCGCCGAGCACCAGCGCGGTGAGGCCGGTGCCGACGCCGACCACCACGCCCCACAGCAGCATCAATTGCCACAGCGACGTCATCGCCAGCGACGCGACCAGTCCGATCGCGACCACCAGAAGCGCGGTCAGCGTAACTTGCCGCAGGCCGAACCGGTTCATCAGCGCTGCGGCGAATGGCGCCATCAGCCCGAACAGCACGAAGCGGATCGACAGCGCGGACGAGATATCCGCGGTGCTCCAGCCGAATTCCTGCTGCAACGGAACGATGAACACGCCAGGCGCCCCGACCGCGCCGGCATTGACCAGCGCGGTGAGAAAGGTGACGCCGACCATCACCCAGCCGTAGTGGATGTTGCGGCGGGCCAGCGCGGCAGCGAGGGCGTCGGAGATCATGCGGCGGTCCTGTCGGCGAGCGCGCCGGCGGCAACGGCGGCCGGCTGATTGAAAATGATGGCCATCATATAAATTACCGGCGGCAACGCAACTCGGGGATTCCCAAGATCGCGTGAACAGCTCAGCGTTTGCGGTTGATGAAGTCCGCCATCAGCGCCTGCGGCTCGCCGGTCAGGTACGACTGACCGAACACCTTGACCGAATGCGCAACCGCCTGCGGCAGCGGCATGTCTTCCCACGCCGCCATCAGCGCCTTCTGCGCCCGCATTGCCTGCGGCGCGCCGGCGAGCAGTGCGCCGACCAGATGTTCGACCGCAGCGTCGAGCTCGCCGGGCGGCGCGATCTTGTCGATCAGTCCCCAGGCAAGAGCGGTGTCGGCGTCGATGTTTTCTGCTGCCATCACCAGGAAGCGCGCGCGCGACCAGCCGATCAGCCGCGGCAGCAGGGCGGCGTGGATCACCGACGGAATCCCGACCCGCACTTCGGGCATGCCGAATTTGGCATCGTGCGTCGCGACACGGAAATCGCAGGCGGCGGCGAATTCCAGGCCGCCGCCGAGGCACCAGCCGGGAATCCGCGCGATCACCGGATAGGGCACGGCGCGCACCGCCTCGCACAGTTCCGCAAGGCCGGTGATGAAGCGCTCGGCGGAACTCTGATCGAGCGTGGCCATCTCGTTGATATCGGCGCCGCCGATCATGCTGCGTTCGCTCTGGCCGGCGACGATCAGCACGCGCAGACCCTCATCCGCTGCGAGTTGCTGCAATCCGTCCCGGACATCGGTGATCACCGCGGTGTTCAGGATATTGAGCTTGCCGGCGTTGCAGATGGTGAGGCGCGCGACGCCGCGGGAATCGCGGTCGACGCCGCAATGGGGGTTGAGCATCTGCATGTCGGATCTCGTCAGCGAGGGGCGGGATAGGCGCGGCATCATGCCCGGCAATGCTGGGGGGCTGTCAAGCATCCCGCCGGCGCGCTTGTCGTGACCCGGGATTTATAATATGAGTATCGTCATATAAAAACAGGAGCCCGCCGATGACGATGCTCGATGCCGCTGCGCCGCCCGATCTCACAGGCCTGTTTGCGGCCGCGCAGCGCCGCAGCCGCACCGTCGAGTGGCAGGAGCCGGGGCCGGTCGCACGCGCCGCGATGACGATGTCCGGCCTGGAGGTGATGCAGGCGATCCGCGACGGCCGGTTGCCGCCGCCGCCGCTTGCGCGGCTGATCGGCTTCAAGATGGCCGAAGTGCATCCCGGCCGGATCGTGATGCAGCTCGATCCGGACCAGAGCCTGGAGAACACCGCGGGCCTGCTCCACGGCGCCATTGCGGCCGCGCTGCTCGACACCGCGATGGGCTGCGCGATCTCGACGCGCCAGCCGGCCGGGCAGGGCTCGGTGACGATGGATCTGAAGCTCAGCTATCTGCGGCCGTTGTCGGTGCGGTCCGGCACGATCATGGCCGAGGGGCGGGTGGTGAAATTCGGCCGGCAGTCGAGCTACACCGAGGGCTTCGTCTACGACGGCGAAGGCAAGCTGGCGGTGCACGCCACTGCAACTTTTGCGATGCTCGGCGGCGCGCCTGCTGCGGCGCCACATCCGCACGATTCCTGAGGTGAACCGAAACTTGAGGCAGACACCCGCGTTCGGTGTCATAATATGATCCTGAACATGGCATGGATCGCCGATGCGCTATTCGAAGGAACATAAGCAGGAGACCCACGACCGCATCGTCCGGCGGGCGTCGGTGAAGCTGCGCGAGAAGGGCGCCCACGGCATCGGCGTCGCCGATCTGATGAAGGACGCGGGCCTCACGCACGGCGGGTTCTACGCGCATTTCGCATCGCGCGAGGCGCTGGTGATCGAGGCCTTCAGCTACGCGATGGACCGCTCGACCGAGCGCTGGCGCAAGCTGGCGGAGGAGCTGCCGCCGGAGCAGCGGCTAGCCGCGCTGGTCGACGGTTATCTCAGTGCCAACCACCGCGACGATCCCGGCCGAGGCTGCGCAGTGCCGGCGCTCGGCGCCGAGATTGCGCGTGAGAGCCCCAAGACCCGCAAGGCGTTTGCCGCCAAGCTCGACGACATGATCGCGATGATTGCGGCGCAATATGTCGATGCTCCGCCGAAGACGGCACGGAAGCAGGCGATGGCGGCGCTGGCGACCATGATGGGAACGTTGGTGTTGGCGCGGATTGCCGGCAGCGGCGAATTGTCCGACGAAATTCTCGCCGCCGGCCGCGAAGCCGCATTGGCCGAGGCCGGCGCCGCTGCGCCGAAGAAGCCGGCGCGGGTGATCACGGCCAAGCCGAAAAAGGCCGCCGCCAAGGTTGCGACACGGTCGGCCGCGCAAGACTGAAACCTGCTTGCAATGGTCGTCGGCGCGGCCAGCGGTGGCCGCATGCCGCAGCGGGGCCGCTTCCGCATTTCGGCACAGGTGTCGCGCGTCCTGGGCCTTCCCAAACCTGAAAAAATTCTGTTCAAGGGGACGAGAACACAGCCTTTCAGGAGGAAGTCCATGCGCACGGTCGGGCATTTCATCGGCGGCAAAGAGGTCGAGGGCAAGTCGGGGCGTTTCGCCGACGTGTTCGAGCCGATGACCGGCGAGGTGAAGGCCAAAGTCGCCCTCGCCACCAAAGCCGAGCTCCGCGCAGCGGTTGAAAACGCCAAGGCCGCGCAGCCGGAATGGGGCGCCACCAACCCGCAGCGCCGCGCCCGCGTGCTGATGAAGTTCCTCGAATTAGTGCAGCGCGATTACGACAAGCTCGCCGAGCTGCTCGCGCGCGAACATGGCAAGACCATTCCCGACGCCAAGGGCGACATCCAGCGCGGCCTCGAAGTCGCCGAGTTCGCCTGCGGCATTCCGCATCTGATGAAGGGCGAATACACCGAGGGCGCCGGCCCCGGCATCGACATCTATTCGATGCGCCAGCCGCTCGGCGTCGTTGCCGGCATCACTCCGTTCAACTTCCCGGCGATGATCCCGATGTGGAAGTTCGCGCCCGCGATCGCTTGCGGCAACGCGTTCATCCTGAAGCCGTCGGAACGCGACCCCGGCGTCCCGATGGCGCTGGCGGCGCTGATGCTCGAGGCCGGCCTGCCGCCGGGCATCCTCAATGTCGTCAACGGCGACAAGGAAGCGGTCGACGCCATCCTCGACGATCCGGATATCAAGGCGGTGGGTTTCGTCGGCTCGTCGCCGATCGCGCAGTACATCTATGAGCGCGCCGCGCAGACCGGCAAGCGCGCGCAGTGCTTCGGCGGCGCCAAGAACCACGCCATCATCATGCCGGATGCCGACATCGACCAGACCGTCGACGCGCTGATCGGCGCCGGCTACGGCTCGGCGGGCGAGCGCTGCATGGCGATCTCGGTCGCGGTGCCGGTCGGCAAGGCCACCGCGGATGCGCTGATGAGCAAGCTGATCCCGCGCGTCGAGGCGCTGAAGATCGGTCCGTCGACCGATCCGACCGCCGACTACGGCCCGCTGGTGACCAAGGAAGCGCTGGAGCGCGTCAAGAACTACGTCGATATCGGCGTCAAGGAAGGCGCGACGCTCGCGGTCGACGGCCGCGGCTTCAAGATGCAGGGCTACGAGAACGGCTTCTACATGGGCGGCTGTCTGTTCGACAACGTCACCAAGGACATGCGGATCTACAAGGAAGAGATCTTCGGCCCCGTCCTGAGCGTCGTCCGCGCCCATGATTATGCCGAAGCTCTGTCGCTGCCGTCCGACCACGACTACGGCAACGGCGTCGCGATCTTCACCCGCGACGGCGACGCCGCGCGCGACTTTGCGGCGAAAGTGAACGTCGGAATGGTCGGCATCAACGTGCCGATCCCGGTGCCGATCGCCTACTACACCTTCGGCGGCTGGAAGAAGTCCGGCTTCGGCGACCTCAACCAGCACGGCCCGGACTCGATCCGGTTCTACACCAAGACCAAGACCGTCACCTCGCGCTGGCCGTCGGGCGTGAAGGAGGGCGCGGAGTTTTCGATCCCACTGATGAAGTAAGGTAGGTTTCGGAGAGGATGGTCATGCCGTCAGCATGATGGAGGGAACGATGGCTGAAGTAGTCATTCCTGATGTCGCAGAGGAGACGATTGCCATCTACCGGGAGCGGGCGCGGCTTCACGGTCGCTCGCTCGAGGAAGAGTTGCGCGACCTCCTCGAGAGCCATCGCCCGTTCTCGCGAGAAGAGCGGGCGGCGCTGTCACGACGCTTCCTGTCCGAGTATCCGGACGTTCAGCCGTCGCTGACCGCCGAGGAACGACGCGAAGGGCTGATGTGAATTGGCCTATCTCGTCGACGCCAGCGTGGCGGTGAAGTGGCTCGTCACCGAGGAGGACAGCGAGCGCGCCCACGCGCTGCTCGATTCCGATGCCGACCTGCTGGCGCCGCGATTTGTCTTCGACGAGGCGGCTAACGTTCTCTGGAAGAAATGCAGGCTCGGGTTGCTGCAGCCGGACGACGCGATCAGCCGAATGCATCAGCTTCCCGGATTTTTCGATCAGATCGTTGCCGATGCCGATGTGGGCAAAGTCCTCGCGCTTGCGATCAAACTCGACCATCCTGTTTACGATTGCATTTATCTGCAAGCGGCGCTCGATCTGGGCTTCCCGCTGGTCACGGCCGACACCCGATTGACCAGGATGGCTCGACAGATTCCGACGCTGACCATTCATGACCTCGCCAAGATGGACATGCCTTGACAGCCATTGATCAGTTTTCCCTCAACGAAGATCAGCGCGCCATTCGTGACATGGCGCGCGACTTCGCGGCCGAGAAGATCGCGCCGCACGCGCTGCAATGGGATGAAGACAAGCACCTGCCGCTGGATGTGATCCGGGAAGCGGCGGCGCTGGGCATCGGCGGCATCTACATTCGCGATGACGTCGGCGGCAGCGCGATGACGCGGTTCGATGCGGCGCTGATCTTCGAAGCGCTGGCGACCGGCTGTCCGTCTGTGTCGGCCTTCATCTCGATCCACAACATGGCGGCGTGGATGATCGACAGCTACGGCTCCGACGCGCAGCGTCAGCGCTGGCTGCCGAAGCTGTGCAGCATGGAGCAGGTCGCCAGCTACTGCCTGACCGAGCCGGGCTCCGGTTCGGATGCCGCGGCGCTGCGCACCCGCGCGGTGCGTGACGGCGATCACTACATCCTGGACGGCCAGAAGCAGTTCATCTCCGGCGCCGGCGCCAACGACCTCTATGTCGTGATGGTGCGCACCGGCGGCGACGGCCCCGGCGGCATCTCGACGCTGGTGGTCGAGAAGGACACGCCCGGCCTGTCGTTCGGCGCCAACGAGCGCAAGATGGGGTGGAATGCGCAGCCGACCCGCACCGTGATTTTCGAGAACGCGCGGGTGCCGGTCGCCAACCGACTCGGCGACGAAGGCATCGGCTTCAAGATCGCGATGGCCGGTCTCGACGGCGGCCGGCTCAACATCGGCGCCTGTTCGCTCGGCGGCGCCCAAGCCGCGCTCGACAAGACGCTCGCTTACATGAAAGAGCGCAAAGCGTTCGGCAAAAGGCTCGACGAATTCCAGGCGCTGCAATTCCGGCTTGCCGACATGGCGACCGAATTGGAGGCCGCGCGCACGCTGCTGTGGCGCGCCGCCGCGGCGCTCGACCGCAAGGATGCCGACGCCACCAAGCTGTGCGCGATGGCCAAGCGCTTCGCCACCGACGCCGGCTTTGCGGTCGCCAACGAGGCGCTGCAGCTGCATGGCGGTTACGGCTATCTCGCCGAATACGGCATCGAGAAACTGGTGCGTGACCTGCGCGTGCACCAGATCCTCGAAGGCACCAACGAAATCATGCGGCTGATCGTGTCGCGCAAGCTGCTCGAGGCCAATCGATGAATGGTGCCGTGACCGAACCCGATCTGATCGTCCGGCGCGAAGGCGCCGCCGGTGTGATCCGTCTCAACCGTCCAAAGGCGATCAACGCGCTGACGCTGGAGATGGCGCGTGACCTCGATAACGCGCTCGACGCGTTCGCCGCCGATCCGCAGGTCGCGTTGATCCTGGTCGAGGGCGCCGGTGAGCGCGGGCTGTGCGCCGGTGGCGACATCGTCGGGCTCTACAACAGCGCGCGCGAGGGCGGCGATCTCGGCAAGGTGTTCTGGCGCGAGGAATACATCACCAACGCCAAGATCGCGAAGTATCCGAAGCCCTATGTAGCGTTCATGGACGGCTTGGTGATGGGCGGCGGTGTCGGCATCGCCGGCCACGGCAGCCACCGCATCGTCACCGACAAGACCAAGATCGCAATGCCGGAAGTCGGCATCGGCTTCTTCCCCGATGTCGGCGGCACCTGGCTGCTGACGCGCTCGCCCGGCGAGATCGGCACCTATTTCGGTCTGACCGGCGAGATCATGAACGGCGCCGACGCGATCCACGCGGAGTTCGCCGACGCCTATGTGCCGACCGCGAATTGGGCAGCGCTGCGTCAGGCGCTCACCGAGGCGCCGAGCGGCGCATCGGCCGAGCAGGTCAGCGGCATCATCGCGCGGTTTGCCGAGCAGCCGGCCAAGGGCCCGGCCGAACTGCATCAGGCCGAGATCGATCGCTGGTTCGGGCATGAGACGATCGAGCAGATCGTTGCCGCGCTGGAGAGCGACTCGTCGGAGTTTGCGCAAGCCGCGCTGAAGACGCTGCGCATCAAATCGCCGACCAGCCTGAAGGTGACGCTGAAGCTGCTGCGCGCCGCCCGGCACAGGGCGTCGCTCGAAGAGTGTCTGGTGCACGAATATCGCGCCGCGCTGCAGGTGTTTGTCAGCGATGATTTCGTCGAGGGCGTCCGCGCCGCGGTGATCGACAAGGACCGCCAGCCGAAATGGCGGCCTGCGACGATCGCAGAGGTGACGCCGGAGATCGTGGCGCGCTACTTTGAAGATCGCGGCGACGACGAGCTGAAATTTCCGGGCTGAAGCACCGGGGACAGACAAGGGGAGGAAGGGGACATGACGGATATCGCATTCATCGGTCTCGGCAATATGGGCGGGCCGATGGCCGGCAATCTCGCCAAGGCCGGCCACAAGGTCGCCGGCTTCGATCTGGTGGCGGCCTCGTGCGAAGCGGCGAAGGCCGAGGGCGTCAGCATCGCGCCGACCGCGATTGATGCGGTGAAGGGCGCGGGCGTCATCGTCACCATGCTGCCGGCCGGCAAGCACGTGCTGGCGGTGTGGAACGAGATCCTGCCGCACGCCGCCAAGGGCGCGCTGATCATCGATTGCTCCACCATAGACGTCGAGAGCGCCGTGCAGGCGCATGCGCTCGCTGCCAAGCACGACATCGCATCTGTCGATGCGCCGGTCTCCGGCGGCACTGGTGGTGCCAAGGGCGCGACGCTGACCTTCATGGCCGGCGGCAGCGAGGCGGCGTTCGCGGCCGCCAAGCCGGTGCTCGAAAAGATGGGCAAGAAGATCGTGCATTGCGGCGGTGCCGGCGCAGGGCAGGCGGCGAAGATCTGCAACAACATGATCCTCGGCATCTCGATGATCGGCGTGTCGGAAGCGTTCACGCTGGCCGAGAAGCTCGGCCTGTCGCATCAGGCGCTCTTTGACGTCGCCTCGACCTCGTCGGGGCAGTGCTGGTCGCTCACCAGCTATTGCCCGGTGCCCGGCCCGGTGCCGGCATCGCCCGCCAACAACAGCTACAAGCCGGGCTTCGCCGCGGCGCTGATGCTGAAGGACCTGAAGCTGTCGCAGGAAGCCGCCAAGGCGGCAGGCGCCTCGACGCCGCTTGGCCAGCACGCCGCCGAGATCTACGCCGCGTTCGAACAGGCCGGCCACGGCGGCACGGATTTTTCCGGAATCATCAATTACCTGCGCGAGCAGGGGCGGAAGTAATCAGTCCGATGTCTGGCACGACCGCTCCCCGATCCAGTCGTCATGCGCGGGCTCGACCCGCGCATCCATCGTTTTCGCAAGGATGATGGATGGCCGGATCAAGTCCGGCCATGACGGATGAGGAAGTGGTTGCGGTCGCGCCTCGTAAGCGAGGTGCTTCATGACCACGTTCCAGCAAGCCCGTTCGTTCCTGCTTCAACACCGCACCGACTACGCAGCCGCGGTCGCCGGTTTCCGCTGGCCCGATCCGGTGCCGTTCAACTGGGCGCTCGACTGGTTCGACGCCGAGCTGGCAAGCAATCCGGACAGCCGCAACCGTCCCGCGCTGTGGATCGTCGACGGCACCACCGGCCGGGAGGAGAAGCCGAGCTTCGCGCATCTGTCGAAGCGCTCCAACCAGGTCGCCAACTATCTGCGCGCCAAGGGCCTGAAGCGCGGCGATCATTTGCTGCTGCTGCTCGGCAACGTCGTGCCGTTGTGGGAGGTGATGCTGGCCGCGATCAAGCTCGGCCTCGTCACCATCCCGGCCACCACGCTGCTGACGCCGGAGGAATTGCGCGACCGGCTCGACCGCGGCCGCGCCAAGGCGGTGGTGGCGGCGCCGGATCAGGTCGCCAAGTTCGCCGGCCTCGGCGGCGACGATCTGCTGCGCATCGTCGTCGGCGACGCCCAGCACGGCTGGCTCAATTACGACGGGACCGCGCTGCAGCCTGACGTCTTCACCCCGGACGGGCCGACCCAGGCCGACGATCCGATGCTGCTGTACTTCACCTCCGGTACCACCGCGAAACCGAAGCTGGTGCGGCACAGCCAGCGCTCCTATCCGGTCGGGGCGCTGTCGACGATGTTCTGGCTCGGGCTGCAGCCGGGCGACGTGCATCTCAACATCTCCTCGCCGGGCTGGGCCAAGCATGCCTGGAGCTGCTTGTTCGCGCCGTGGAACGCGGGTGCCACCGTGTTCGTGGTCAACCAGCCGCGGTTCGACGCCAAGAGCCTGCTGGCCACCATCGGCCGCTGCGGCGTCACCACGCTGTGCGCGCCGCCGACGGTGTGGCGGATGTTCATCCAGGAGAAGCTGGCGGACTATCAGGTCGCCTTGCGCGAAGTCTGCGGCGCCGGCGAGCCGCTCAACCCGGAAGTGATCGATCAGGTCAAGGCCGCGTGGGGCCTCACCATCCGCGACGGTTACGGCCAGACTGAGACCACCGCGATGGTCGGCAATTCGCCGGGCCAGACGGTCAAGATCGGCTCGATGGGTCGGCCGCTGCCGGGCTATGTGGTCAAGATCACCGATGCCGACGGTCATCCGGCCAAGGAGGGTGAGATCACGCTGGCGCTCGGTGACGCGCGCCCCGCTGGGCTGATGCAGGGCTATCAGGGCGAGGGCGGCAAGCTGTCGGGTGCCGACGGCGACACCTACCGCTCAGGCGACGTGGCCTTCGCCGACGAGGACGGCTATCTCACCTTTGTCGGCCGCACCGACGACGTGTTCAAGTCGTCGGATTATCGCATCTCGCCGTTCGAGCTGGAAAGCGTGCTGCTCGAGCACGACCTCGTGGCCGAAGCAGCCGTGGTGCCGAGTCCCGATCCGATCAAGCTGGCGATTCCGAAGGCCTATGTGCTGCTGACTGCGGAGGCCGAGCGCTCGCGCGACACTGCACTGTCGATCTTCAAGCACATGCAGGGCCGGCTGGCGCCGTTCAAGCGCATCCGCAAGCTGGAGATCGTCAGCGAACTGCCGAAGACCATCTCCGGCAAGATCCGCCGCGTCCAACTCCGCCGCATCGAGCACGACAACGATCAGGCCGACAGCTTGCGCGGACTCGCCTTCTCCGAAGAAGACTTCCCGGAGCTGAAAGCCGCGCCGGCGAAGGAGGGGTGAGGGCGCGTGCCCCCACCGGTCATTCCGGGGTGGCGCGTAGTCCGTAGGATGGGTTGAGCGCAGCGAAACCCATCGGCGGCGGCTGCGTGCGGCGATGGGTTTCGCCTCCGGCTCAACCCATCCTACCAGCCGTGCCGGGACGGTGTGCACCGTCCTCTCGTTGGTCATTCCGGGGCGCGCGCAGCGCGAACCCGGAATCTCTCTTTGCAACAAGCTCGGGATTCCGGGTTCGCGAACGTTCGTTCGCGCCCCGGAATGACGTACTTCTAAACCGCGCTTACTTGTAGTCGCGCTCGTCCCACCACGGGAAGTAGGGCGGCATGTCGGTGGTGATCTTGTTCTTGAACTGCGCTGGGCGCTTTTCCAGGAACGAGGTGACGCCTTCCTTGACGTCGTCGGAGCGGCCGCGCTCGTAGATACCGCGGCTGTCGATCTTGTGGGCTTCCATCGGATCGTCGGCGCCCATCATCCGCCACATCATCTGCCGGATCAGCGCCACCGACACCGGTGCGGTCTTGGCGGCGATTTCCTTGGCGAGGTTGCGCGCGGTGTCAAGCAACTGATCGGCGGGCACCACGCGGCTGACTAGCTTGCCTTCGAGCGCCTCTTGCGCCGGGAACACGCGGCCGGTGTAGCACCACTCCAGCGCCTGGGCGATGCCGACGATGCGCGGCAGGAACCAGCTCGACGCCGCTTCGGGCACGATGCCCCGCTGCGAGAACACGAAGCCGAAACGCGCGGCTTCGGACGCGATGCGGATGTCCATCGCCAGCTGCATGGTGACGCCGATCCCGACCGCCGGGCCGTTCACCGCCGCGATCACCGGCTTCAGGCACTTGAAGATCCGCAGCGTCACCTGGCCGCCGCCGTCGCGGACCTGCGGGTCGGAGTAGTCGGTCGAGCCGTCGGCATTGCGGCGCACCGGGCCGCGGCGGGCGTCGCGATCGAAGGTGTCGGCGCCGGAGGACAGATCTGCACCGGCGCAGAACGCCCGGCCTTCGCCGGTGACGATGATGGCGCGGATGTTGTCGTCGGCGTCGGCCTTGTCGAACGCCTCGATCAGCTCGTGCTGCATCGTCGGATTGAAGGCGTTGAGCTTGTCCGGCCGGTTCAGCGTGATGGTGAGGATTTGATCGGCCACCTCGTATTTGATGGTCTCGAACGGCATCTGGTTTCCTCCAGCGTGTTTTTGTTTGTACGAGTCATGCGTGGGCTCGGCCCGCGCATCCATCTTTATGAAGGAGATGGATGCGCGGGTCGAGCCCGCGCAATGACATTGTGCTTGGGACGCCGCGTACTTTAGTGCGGCACGACCGGCCACGGCTTCTGTTCGCCGCGCAGGCCTTCGAATGCCTTGGCCGTGCGCAGCACGCCGAGATCGTCGAAACGCTTGCCGACGATCTGCACGCCGATCGGAAAGCCCTTGGCGCTGTAGCCGCCGTTGATCGAAGCGGCCGGATTCTCCGCCATATTCCAGGGCACGGTATAGAGGATGTGATCGAACGGCCGGTCCGGATCATTCCAGGGCGAGGCGACATCGACGGCGAAGCTCACCACCGGCGCCACCGGCGAGATCAGATAGTCGATGCCGGCGAACAACTTGGCGCCGAGCGCGCGCACCGCCATGGTCTGGTTGAAGCCGCGCACCACGTCGACGCCGCTCAGCCGCGCGCCGGGCTCGGCCCAGCGCACGATGTAGGGCAGCACGCGTGCGCGCTGCTCGTCGGAGAACAGCGCCAGATCGCTCCACATCCGCGCCCGCCAGAAATTGTCGAGCCCGTCCATCATCTCGCGGGTGAAGCCGAGTTCGACCGGCTTGATAATCGCGCCCTGCGCCTCGAACGTGCGCGCCGCCTGCGTGACGATGTCGCGTACCTCGTCTTCCAGCTCCATGCCGAAGCCGAGATCGGTGAGCAGGCCGATGGTCTTGCCGCGCAGCGTGGTGTCGAGATCGCTCCAATCGAAATCGTGCGGCGGCAGGCTCATGCCGTCGCGGCCGTCGGGCTGCGACAGCACGCTCATCATCAGCGCGGCGTCGTCAACGGTGCGCGTCATCGGCCCGGCGCAGCGGCCGACATAGGGCGGATCGATCGGCACGCGGCCGAGGCTCGGCTTCAACGCGAAGATGCCGCACCACGCCGCCGGCAGCCGCACCGAGCCGCCGATATCTGTGCCGAGATGCAGCGGCCCGTAGCCGGCCGCGCCCGCAGCGCCGGCGCCGGCGGAGGAGCCGCCGGTGTTCTGCGACACGTCCCACGGATTGCGGGTGACGCCGTGGAAGCTCGACAGGCCCGACGACAGCATGCCGAAATCCGGCATCGTCGTCTTGCTCCACAGAATGCCGCCGGCTTCGCGCAGCCGTGCGGCGGGCGGCGCATCGGCCGCGGCCGGCGTCAGCGGCGTGATCGGTACGCCGAGCGGCACCGGCACGCCCTCGGTGGCGACGTTCTCCTTGATTGTCACCGGCACGCCGTCGAGCAGGCCGAGCGGCTCGCCCTTGGCCCAGCGTGCGGTCGAGGCTTGCGCCGCCTTGCGCGCGGTGTCGGGATCGAATCCGTACAGCGCATTGATATGCGGCTCCCAGCGCGTCGCCTGGGCGATCACCGCTTCCATCACCTCGCTCGGCGAGAACTGCTTGCCGTAATAGCCGGCGAGCAGTTCGGTGGCCGAGAGGTCATGTAGCGCGGTGGCGGTGGTGGCGAGGCCGTCAGACATGCGTAGCTCCGTCGTGGCCGCCGACCGGCAGCCGGGTTTCGATCAGCCGGGCGAACATGCTGGCGCCGACCGGCAGGATCTTGTCGTCGAGCACGAAGCCCGGGTTATGCAGCGGCACGTTGCCGTCGTGGCCGATCCAGAAATATGCGCCGGGCACCGCCTGCAGCATATCGGCGAAATCCTCGCTGCCCATCTTCGGCGTTTCGCGGGTCTTCACGTTGGCGTCGCCGACGATGCTGCGCGCCACCTCGGCGACGCGCTCGCTGTGCTCGGGCGCGTTCACCAGCACGCTGAAGATGTCGCGGATGTCGACCTTGATGTCGACCTCGAACGCCGCCGCAATGCCGGCCGCGACCGCGCGCATCCGGGTCCGGATCAGGTTGCGGATCTCGTCGGAGAACGCCCGCACCGTGCCGGCGAGCCGCGCTTCGCCGGGGATCACGTTATAGGCCGAGCCGGAATGGATCTGGGTGATCGACAGCACCGCCGACTGCAGCGGATCGACATTGCGGCTGACGATGGTCTGCAGCGCCTGGCCGAGCGTCATCGCGATCACCACCGGGTCCTTGGAGCGCTCTGGCATCGCGCCGTGGGCGCCGTAGCCCGAGATGGTGATGTCGAAGAAATCGGCGCCGGCCATCGCCGGGCCGGGCCGGATCGCGATCTCGCCATGGCCGAGGTCCGGCGCGTTGTGCAGGCCGTACACTTCGTCGCACGGAAATTTCTCGAACAGGCCGTCCTTCAGCATCGCGCGCGCGCCGCCGAGTCCTTCCTCGGCGGGCTGGAAGATGAAGTGCACGGTGCCGTCGAAATTGCGGGTCTCGGCCAGATAGCGCGCGGTGCCGAGCAGCATGGTGGTGTGGGCGTCGTGGCCGCAGCCGTGGAAGCGGCCGGGGATGGTCGAGCGCCACGGCAGGTTGGTGGCTTCGTCCATCGGCAGTGCGTCCATGTCGGCGCGCAGGCCGATGCGGCGGCTGCCTTCGCCCTTGCCCTTCAGCACGCCGACGACGCCGGTGCCGCCGATGCCGCGATGCACCTCGATGCCCCATTGGCCGAGCTTCTCGGCGACGATGCCCGAGGTCCGCACCTCTTCGAAGCCGATCTCGGGATTGGCGTGGAGGTCGCGGCGGATCGCGGTCAGTTCGTCGGCGAAGGCGTCGATACGGTCGATGGTCGGCATGCGCGGGTCACCTCGGCTGTGGCGGGCTCTATGGGACGTCTCGGGCGGCCTGCATGCAAGGAACGGGCAACAGCGGGGCAGGGCAGAGGGAGAGCGGAATCGGCATCGGCTTGAGAGAGACCACCGCGCCCGACGCCGCAGGCGCCGTGCGTATTCCAGCCGACAATGCGGGGCGATGTCAAAGCGGGCGAACGGCGAAGCCGCAGCTTCGCTGCAACCCCGCTTTGCGTTGCGCCGCAGGGTCGATTATGAATGCGGCGCACTGGCGCGGAACTTGGCAAGGTCACGGCCGCCGAGCCGGACAGCCACCGCCGCAGCCGCCAGTTTTCGGCGGCCTCGCGGTCCGGGATGCGGGCGTGGCGCAGGCAGCCGCGAGACGATCCTTGAAATCGATGTGCGCGGGAAGAAGGGCGTCGGCTTCTGCAAGAGCGTACCCGGCGCACTGTTTCCGTTCGAGCGCATCAGGAAGCGGCGTAGCCCGGCGCAAACCGATCTGGTCTTCCCTGCTTCCCATAGCGAATTGTTCAACGCCATCCTCGACGAGCAGAAGCTGAAGTTCGACCGAGAAGGGCAGCGCCGCACCTTCTAAAGCTTCCGTCAAACCTATATCTGCATGAGGCTGATGGAAGGCGCCGACGTCTACCAGATCGCCAAGAACTGCCGCACCAGCGTGAAGATGATCGAGGAATTCTATGCCTCGCACATCAAGAATATGGTCGACGCCTCGGTCATCAATGTGCGGCGGCCAAAGGTAAAGCCTGAACGCGATGGGGCCGCCGCGCCAAAAAAGCCTCTTGCAGTCGCAAGAATTCACATGCTTCAGGATAACCATTTGCGCCCAACGCGGCGGCTGGTAGATTGGAATCAGTGCGGGCGTGGCGGAATTGGTAGACGCAAGGGACTTGAACGCTTGAGTGCCCCCTTGGAAACGAGGGGAGCAGAACTGCTCAAACTCGGGGAAACCGGTCACAGGCAATCCCGAGCCAAGCCCCGGCATGAACATGCCGGTGGAAGGTGTAGAGACTAGACGGGCAGCACCTAAGGCGCGAACGCGCTACGGTGAAGGTATAGTCCAGACCACGAACGTGCCTTCAACGCCGAACGGCGCAAGGCACGGCGGCGAAAGCCGTAGTCGGTATGAAAATCCCTCGGGCCGAAAGGCCTGTGCCGGTTCGATTCCGGCCGCCCGCACCAATTCCGCAGTGCTGTTGCGGCTTATTCTTAAACACATCAATTCGAAACATGCCGATCGCGATCCAAGATTTTCCAGCTGATCCAGAGTGTAGGGGAACACAGTGGTCGCTAGCTGACGAGAATCTGTTGGCAGCTTTGGTCGCGCTCGTGTTGGTCGGTAGAGACAGAATAGCAGCGTTTGTGCTTCGGAGTGTGCAAGCTACCCCTCAACCCGTGCCGACGTCTGTCGAACAGAAAGAACGATTGCGGTCGCGTCTGCTCACCACAAACGAAAAGCTCATCTATCACCGCGATGGACTTTTGTTCGAGATCATTTGTTGGATTGTTGCCGAAATGACAGCAACCGCAAACGAGGCGGTATCTGAGCCACATCTTTCTTCGACGAAGCAAGGCCTCGACACAATAAAGGTTTCATTCGATCCGGCTTTACGTCGAGTCCAGCGCGCAACCATTCACGAACAAAAATGTTCCGAGAATGCGCGGCAGATATTTCTATCTCAGGTTCTTCCTGGTTTTCGCAAATGGATGAATGGAGAGCGTGACAGTGAACTACTTCAGGCAGTAATTGGTTTGCTTAGTCGCTTCAATTTGAGCGAGGCAGAGCTTAACGAGATCTACGATAGCCTCCTGAATGACCGACCACTATCGTTCCGTGCAGCTCTGACAGTAGCTCCGCCGCCGTACAGTCAATCTCAGTGCGTTTCACTGTTCGAGACATATGCCCAGCTTACCCCGCTTATCGATGATAGACTTGGAGATACGTTTCCTCTTGTCGACATAAGAGCGTGGTTTGAAGCCTTCGCGCAGAAAGTTTGGTCAAAAATCGAGGCGGGCCATGTTTGATGCAAAAACGGCCAGTTTGATCCGGGAGGCGCCATCGTTACGGGGCGTAGACCCTCAAACACTTCCACAAGAACTCACGAGTATCTATGCAGAACTGACCGCCCTGAGGTTACGCTCTGATCAGTTGGAGGCGCAGCCCGAACGTCTCGTTGTTATGGAGCGCGTAAAGCGACTGGCGACTATCTACGAAGCTTTGGTGGACTCTGGGGCAGCAGGTCGTTCTCGTCAGGCTGCGGCATTCGTTGCTGGAACCGCGCATCAGATACTTGGGCGCGTTATGGGCGGGATGTATGAGGTAGGCGAAGACTGGCTAACGGCGAGCGCGGTTCATCCGCTAGTCGCAGCACCGTTGCTGTTCCTGATTGCCGAGCAGAATGCGGATGCACGCGAAGCGGCGCGCCCACTGCAAAGGAGAGGCTCAGATGCTTCCGTTGAGCAGATTCTCATAGAGACGATCCACGATCTTGCGGCTGAGCGCTTTGAGGCGATCTTGCAGCGTGCGGATCGGCTACAACGTCTCGGGACATCATTTGACGGGCCGCCAGAGATAGTCGTGCCGAGCGCGCTGTACGGCCTGTGCTGGGCGGGCGTCGTCCATCTCGTCGCTACACTCTTGAATCGCACCGTTCCACGGCTTGGATTCAAGCAATTCGACACACCGCAAGCCGCCTTCGAGGAAGTCGTCCGTCTCTCATCCTCCGTTATCCATCTGCCCGGAATGCGTCCGTTGACCTCGCTTTATTCGGGGCCGCGACACTTGGCGCGCCTATTGCGGGGCGTTGCGGATGGGCTTGAAGGATCCGGCATTGTCTATGTTCAGCCTCCGCAAGGTTCGAGCGCTGAGTTCTGGCAAAATTGGATAAGGCATCGAGCGCGAACGAAGCCCATACTATGGCGAAACCATCGTGAAGCGATCGCTACCGGCTTTCTCAATCAGCAACAGTCGGCGGTTCTTGTTCTGCCTACTGGCGCTGGAAAGACAACGCTTTCGGAATTGAAGATCGCGGCTACCTTGGCACGATCCCAAAAGGTAGTGTTCTTGGTGCCCACCCTTGCGTTGGTGGACCAGCTTGGTGACGACCTCGCCACAACATTCCCCGAGCGTTTTGCCGATGTTGAGGTCTCTGTTGATGGCGATTTGATGGGTTTGCTTGAGACGCCTCAACTTCAGTCCGTCGAAGTGATGACACCAGAGCGATGCTTAGCGCTTTTAAGTCATGCACCTGAATCACTTGAAGGGGTTGGCTTGGTGGTTTTTGACGAATGTCATTTACTAAGCCCCCAAGGCGGCGGGAAACGTAGTCTTGACGCGATGCTTTGTCTTCAGCAGGTGCTCAAGAGAGCGCCAACCGCTGATCTATTGCTTCTCTCAGCGATGCTCTCTAACGCAGATGAATTTTCTTCATGGATTGCAGAGATTTCCGATCGGCCCTGCCACGCGATTATCGATTCTTGGAAGCCAAGCCGACGAGCGCGAGGTGTTGTTGTCTATGAGCGGTCGCGTCTTGTAGAGATTGTGCGGTCGTCGCGAATGCCGGGAGTTCAACCGGATATGGGAGCGATTCCGTATGGACTATTCGGCCTGCACCAAAACTGGAACGCGAATACCGAGGTAGATCGGCGGCTAATCAAACTGTCAGATCGTCCTGTTCCGCTCGCTCTCTCCGCTACGACGGGTCGCCCGACGCCGAATGCAAATACTGTAGCGGCTCAACTTGCCTTGCAGGCTGTGCAAGCCGGGCTGAAGACCATCGTCTTCGTTCAGACAGCCAGTCATGCGCCATCAACGGCAAAGAAAATCGCCGATGGGCTTCCCGGCTTAGGCCCGTTGCCTCCGGCAGAAGAGGCGTTATGGGATGACATTAAGGTTGAACTTGGCGGCGAACAATACTCGCTTGCCACTCCTCGAAGCGCAGCGCTACCTCACAACGGGGACATGATCCCGCTGGAGCGTCGGTTGGTCGAAGCGATCTATCGTCGGACAGATGGTGCAAATGCCGTGGTCGCGACGCCCACTTTGGCGCAGGGAATGAATCTGCCCGCTCAGCTTGCCATTCTCGCGGGCGATAAACGCCATGAAGAGGATGGCCGAGAGCCTTTAGAGTCACATGAAATCCTAAACGCAGCAGGCCGTGCGGGCCGTGCAGGGCATCTCGCTAATGGCGTTGTCATTCTTATTCCGGAACCCGTCGCTGCATTTCAGCAGTCCCGACCAGAAGCGGCAGCTATAAAGAAGCTTGCTGCCGTCTTGCCGCCAAATGATCAATGTGTCCGCCTTGAAGATCCAACAACAATTCTGTTGGATAGAATTCAGGCCGGGAACATCACTGACTCCGAGGTTCGCTATTACATCTCACGGATTCGCCCTGTTGAAGGGACTGATCAAGCTACCGACGACGCCATCCAAGTTGTGCGCCGTTCGTTCGGCGGTTTTCTTTCTCGACGTGCCAATTCAGAAGCGGCGTTTAATGCCAAATTGGCTGCCCTTCAAGCGGTCCTTTCTTCAAGCCGCCCGTTGAACGAGGAAATGGCTGGGATCGCCGCGTCAAGCGGCTTTCCGGACGCTCCTTTGGTGGCGATCGAAGCGAATCTGGTGGCTACGCTTGGTGCTTGGCCGGTAACCATTGTTGGATGGTGTGACTGGCTGATCGATTTTCTCAACGACGATCGGACAAGCTATGAAGCGCTGCTTGGCCACGATGTTGGGTTGGCGTTGTATGTTATGCGCGGAAAAAAGACGGGAGGTCCAGCCAGTTCTGAGGAATTCGCACGCCTAAAGTCTGGTTTCAGGGCTTGGCTAAGAGGCGCTCCGTTCTGCGACATCGAGAGAGCGCTTGATGTTCCGGAGCGCCGAATTGGAAAGTGTTTGAGAGCGAGAGACCTTGCACTAAAGCTTGCCGGTCGCACGTTCTATTTGTTGATTGCAAGCGTCGCTGAAGTCGCCCGGACTGTAAGTGCTCGAAGCCCTTTGATCGCAGTTCAGCACGCGGTATTCGAAACGTTGCCTGTGGCCTTGCGGAAAGGGTTGGATACGCCAGACAAGGTCGCGTTTGCCAAATTGAATTCAAAGACCCGCTCTCGCGTTCGAATTCATCAACGATTTGCGAACGAAGTTGGACAACCGGCTGCGCTTACCGGGCAGAACTATGATGCCGTCAAATCACATTTGGAAGCGCGCATTATGTTTTCGAATGTGCGATTATAGCGGACCTGTTTCTCGGCAAGAGTAGATGGTCCGCTATGTGATGGGGCCTTTCGTGTGGACGGCCTCTGTCGGTCAGAGCGGATCGGGGATGCGGCTCGCGAGCACGTTGCGGATACTCCGCAGGGTGATCCGGTTGTTTACGGCGGCTTCGGAGCCGTCGGGATAGTCGGGCAGGCGTTTTGTGATCGACGCTGCAAGGTCGCACAGTTCAATCCGGCTTAGTTGCAGTAGTTTGTAGTGGTCAGCGCTGTCATATTGTCCTCCAGCAAATTCGACCGCGCCGCTCGGGACCCTCCGGAGGATGCCCCGAACGTGGGGAGGAGGCGGGCGCATCTCCAGACGCTCTATTACCGCAATAGGGCGGCTGTTCGCGTCTCCGATCTAGTTGGCAACGCGTCAGGCTGTATGCGGACTATATTTGCAGCCTGCTGAAGACGACAAATCCCTCGGCTCGAAAGAGCTGTGCCGGTTCGACCCCGGCCGCCCGCACCAGCACTCGAGTCCGAGAATGAACGTCGATAACAAGTCTGGATTCGTCGGGGGAGGCGATTAGTCCAGCTTGAGATGATAGCGAGTGTAGCGCAGTTCACCCGTTCGGGTTAGAGCCTCCTTTGCAACGAGGTCTTGCAGATCACGTGTGGCGGTGGAGCGGGTAGCCTTGGTGATCGTGATATAGTTTTTCGCGCTGAGGCCGCCTTTGAAGCCTTCAATCCCTTCCTCGAACATGCGGGCGATGGCCTTCTCTTGCCTTTCATTCAATTGGCCACGCAAGCGCTCGTAGAATCGGGTCTTGGCAAGGGAGAACTCGACCCGCTTATTGGTGTTGTCCTGAGCTTCAAGGACCGTGGTCCCGAAATAGACCAGCCAGTCGGTGACTTCGGTCGACTTGTTATTGTGCTCCAAGGCGTCGTAGTAGGCTTTCCGTTTATGTTGGATGGTGTAGGCGAGAGCGATGAGCGTGGGTTGTTTGAGGTTTTGTGCCAGTGATTTTTCAGCCAAGGCACGCGCGATCCGTCCGTTGCCATCTTCAAAGGGGTGAATGCTGACAAAGTAGAGGTGAGCAAGGCCGGCGCGTGTGAGCGCTGGCAGCGCTTGGGAGCCACCGGGAGCGGTTTCGTTGAACCAGTTGATGAAAGCCGTCATCTCCTCCGTCACGCGCTCTGACGGCGGTGCTTTGAAGTGGACTTTGCGGTGTGCGATTGGGCCTGACACGACCTGCATGGGGTCGGCGTGAGTCCGATAGGCCCCCACTATCGGAATCGACTTCGTTCCCGCCATCAGCATCTGGTGCCACTCGAACAATGTCTCATGGGTGAGAGGCTCATCAAACCTGCGATAGAGATCGGCCATCATCTCAGCGATGCCGCGTTCAGCCGCTGGCACGCCAGGCCGATCCTTCGCGAGGCCGAACTGATAGCGAAGCGAGGACTGCACGCTATCGCGGTTCAGGATCTCCCCTTCGATTTCTGAGGTCTTGAGGGCTTCCTCACTGATCAGGTCGATCCGGAGGCTGGTCTGTTCATCCTGGCTGACGTGCTTAAAGGCTCCGATGAACTCTCCGGAGCGCAAGAGAAAATCGCCTTCAAATTTCTCTAACCCTTTGGTTTCGTAAGAAAAGACGGGCCAGTTCGGGTCCTCCCAATTCCAAGGCATGAGCTATAGAACTCCTTTCTATAGCCCATTATTGGAAGAAAAATGAGCTATAGCAAGGCGCTCTATGCCGCATCGGGCCCGAAAGCGTGTTCCAATGAGCCGCTAAGGTCTTTCTAACAGATTGATCCCTCGGACCGAGAGGTCTGTGCCGGTTCGACCCCGGCCGCCTGCACCAAGCCACCATGCCGCCTGCGGTCCCCGGCGATTTGTGATACGATTGTCTCCATGGCTTCGAAAAAGACATCGCTGAAAACGAACAAGGCGCGTGGCTTCGTGATCGGCAGCGACCGATTCAGGAAGCTCAGCTCCGTCGAAGGCATCGAGTACTCGCCCGAAATGAAGAGTAGTAAGGCTGTGGCCAAAAGCGAGGCCCGTAGTCTGGAGGAACGCCGCAACGCGATCATCAAGGCGTACAGCAAAGCGTAGTCGTCGATGTATGACGCCGTGGCCGATGATTACTGCTATCCCGGCACGACGGTCCTGAAGAATAAGCTGGATCTGCGCGATGCAGCCGAATTATCGCAATTCGAAGCAGGGATCAGCGATGCGCGGGCCGATGAAGAGGCTCAGCCCTGGCTGCGCAATAGAGCTTAGCTCTGATCTCGGTCACCACTGCGATCATACGGACCAGATGTGGTCAACGACGATCCCATCTGCTTCCCCATATGCACCACCCGCGCCCCGTTCGCGCGGGTTTCCAGCCGCTCGTGGGCGTAGCCGAGCGAGGCGTAGAGCCGGATGTTCTCTTCGAAGCGTTCGTTGGTGTAGAGCCGCAGTGTGGTGCGGCCGGCCTCAGTGGCGATCTGTTCGGCGAGCGCCATCAGGCGGCGGCCGTGGCCGCGTTTCTGGGCGCCGGGGGACACCGCGACGTTGACGATCAACAGGTCGTTATCGCGCAGTTCGGTCTCGATCAGCGCGGCGAGCTCGCCATCGACCTCCAGCAGGTCGAAGCGATGCTCCCGGATCGCCACCGCGTAGTCGGCGAGCATCGGCAGCGGTTCGTAGCCGATCAGCGCCAGCCATTTGGCGTAGGCGCGCATCGTCAGGTCGGTGATTGCATCGACATCGGCGGGCGTGCCGCGCCGGATCAAATCGGCCATGCGATGCCTTCGTTGCGTGTCGTCGTCAGCCTGCCTTCGCCGCATCCTCCGCCTGACCGAACACCCGATCCAGCACCGGCAGGATCGAGGCGTCGTCTTCGGCGTTCATGTCTTTCTCGGCGGCGAAATGCCAGTCGCTGTCACGCGGCACCGGCGTCGAGGCGTCGCCGCGCTGGATCTTGGTCTGCAGGTCCGACAGCGATCGCGACCAGTAGTGATTGAGCCTGAGCAGATCGAGCACCGGGCGATCGCCCTGGAAGGGCCGGCCCATGGTGTCGATGGTTTCGCCCCGCCAGTATTTGTAGAGATGCACGTTGCGGATGGCGCGGATCCAGCGCGGGTTGGCAATGGTCTTGGCCGAAATCTTCGACAGCGGCGAGCGCTTGGTGAAGGCGCGGCTGATCGGCACCGGCGGCCGCTGCTCGTGACCGGCCGAACCGAAATACGGCGAGAACACGCCGACCGCGGGCGCGCCGTCGAACCGGCCGAGTACATCGGTGACCTTGTCCGCGACCGGCGAGAACAGGAACTCGTCGATGTCGATGAACGCCATCCACTTCGCGTCCAGCATGTGATGCTTGATGCAGTGGCGATACGCCGGCAGCTGCCCGACCTCGACCGGCCAATCGGTCAGCGTGACCAGGCCGCGCGCGATCCACGGCGCCAGCACGTCGCGGAAGTGATCGGTGCTGAAATTGTTGTAGAGGTAGAAATGGCCGACGCCGACGGCCTC
This sequence comes from Rhodopseudomonas sp. G2_2311, assembly GCF_047501505.1. Lineage (NCBI taxonomy): Bacteria > Pseudomonadati > Pseudomonadota > Alphaproteobacteria > Hyphomicrobiales > Nitrobacteraceae > Rhodopseudomonas > Rhodopseudomonas sp. G2_2311. Next base: position 138,187 of record NZ_JAZDRK010000009.1, on the reverse strand, counting down.
ATGGAAGCGCAGCCATTCGTCGAGGAACGGCGCCTCTTCGCGGAAGATCGCCACCACGGCCAGCGTCGGCACGTCGCGCTGCGCGACGATGCGGTCGCGTGCCCGCGCCCGCCACACCCAGGGTGCACGCAGCATTTGCTTCAATCCCGACACCGCTCGCTCCTTGGAAAATCCGGTCGATATTGCGGCGCGACACTGTTCCAAACCTGCCGGTTTGGCAAGGCAAGCCAGGCGCGGCGGACCGTGCGGTTACTTCACCAGTGTCACAGGGAGTTTGGTCAGGTGGACGACCTTGTTGGCCACCGAGCCGAGTACCAGATTGCCGATCGCGCTGCGGCCGCGGGTGCCCATCACGATGCCGCTACAGTTCAGCTCTTCGGCTCGCTTGACGATGCGCTGCGCGGTGTCGCCGGTGAGCACCTCGGAGGTGAACGGGATGTTCGCCGCGTTTAGCTTGGCGATCGCCGGCTGCAGGATGTCGTCGCTGTGCTCGCGCTGCAGCTCCTCCATCTTCTCCTTGGAGACGTACACCGCGATCTCGCCATACAGCGCCGGCTCGGGATGGGCGTACACCAGCACCAGCTCGATCGGCACGTTGTCGTGGGCGAGGGCGATCACCCAGTCCAGCGCTCGGCCGGCATTGGCGGAGCCGTCATAGGGGAGGAGGATCTTCTGCATCGGTCGCGTCCTGTTGGCGTTTCCGGGGCGAAGCGGAGACCGTTTGCGCGACGAAAACGCGGCGAAAACAAAGAGGTTTGCGGGGCGCCACCGCGGCCACACTGCGGTCATCACAGCCTGATTTGACCGAAACCTCAACCTGGTTCACACAGCCGGTCACCATGACATCGCAACGCTCGTCCGCCTTCGCCGCAGCCCGTGCCGCTGCCGTCGCCACGATCGCCACCCTCAGCCTGTCCGGCTGTGCGGGCATTGGCGACAGCGCGCTGTCACAGGCGTTCGTCGATCCGGCCAGATACGAGTTGTACGATTGCAAGCAGCTCGAAGCGGAGCGCAAATCGCTCGATGCGCAGCTCGCCAAGCTCGACGGTCTGATGCGCAAGGCGCAGACCGGAGCGGCCGGGCCGGTGGTCTCCGAGATCGCCTACCGCAACGACTACATCAACGTGAAGGCGCAATCCCGGCTCGCCGAACAGACCTGGCGGGACAACCGCTGCACCCCGACGCCGGAGCCGCCGGCGGCTGAGCCGGCTCCCCAGAAGCGGGCGGGACGCGGCGCGCACTGAAGGGCGTGCAGACGAGTTGGCGGTTTCGTGGGCGCCCTCAGAAGCGCCAGTCGTAGATCCAGCTCTGACGCGCCAGCAGTCGGTCCGGGCCGAGCGCCCGCATCGCGACATCGCGGGCGATCGCCGCGGCGCCGGGCAGGTGGTAGATCACGCCGTTCTGCCGGGCGAGCTGCTGCACTCGCTTGACCCGGGGCCGGCGCAGCGCCGCGTAGCGCTGCAGCGTGGTCGCAACCTCCGCGGCGGTGCCGCCGCGGCCCTCGCCATGGTTGGCGGCGAGGCCAGCGGCCAGCACGGCGGCGTCCTCGATCGCCATGCCGGCGCCCTGGGCGGCGAATGGCAGCATGCCGTGGGAGGCGTCGCCCAGCATGGCGATCGGGCCCTGGTTCCATACCCCGCCGTCCGGCATCGCGAACAGTGCCCAGCGCGTCCAGTTTTCGACGGTTCCGATCAGTGCCCGGGCTGCCCCCGCCCAATGGGCGAAACGCGCAACAATCTCAGTCGGTTCGCCGCGCGCGCTCCAGCCGCGCTGGTTCCATGAGCCATTGACCACCGCTACCAGGTTGATGCGGCGCCCACCTGAGATCGGGTACACCACCAGATGTGCCTCCGGCCCCAGCCACAACTGCACTCCGCGCAGTCTCTCCCCATCCGGCATCGCCTCGGCCGGAATCGTGCCTCGCCAGGCGATCAGGCCGGAAAACAGCGGATGGATCTTCGGAAATGCCACCCCGCGGACGGCCGACCAGATGCCGTCGGCCCCGACCAGCGCCAGCGCCGGTTCCTGACTGCCGCCGGCCGACACGGTGACACCGTTGGCATGGGGCGCGACGTCTTCGACGGCGCAGCCGAGCCGGAGGTCGATCGAGGGGTGGGCGGCGACCTTGGCGGCCAGCGCGGCCTGCAGGTCGGCGCGATGCACCACCCAGTAGGGCGCGCCATTGCGGACGGCGACGTCGCCGATCGGCATCCGGACGATGGCCCGGCCGGAGCGGGCGTTGATCGCGGTGACAGCGTCGGGCCCCACCGCGCAAGCATCGAGCCGCGGCCGCAGGCCGAGCTCGACCAGAATTCGGGAGGCGTTGGGAGAGAGCTGCAGACCGGCGCCGACTTCGTCGAGGCGCTCGGTACGCTCCAGTACGACGACTCGGAACCCTTTGGCGGCCAGCGCCAATGCGGCGGTCAGGCCGCCAATTCCGGCTCCCGCGACGATAATGGTTCGGGAGACCGCCACGTTGCGGTCAGCGTCCGATCAGGCGACCTTGTCCTTCAGCACGCATTCCGGCGGACGGGCTTCGCCCGGCTTCAGATCGGCCGCGTAGCGATATAGCGTCGAGCAATATGGGCAGATGATCTCGTTGTCGTTACCGAGGTCGAGAAACACGTGCGGATGATCGAACGGAGGGGCGGCGCCGACGCACATAAATTCCCGCGAACCGATTTCGATCGTCGCAACGCCGGCATCGTTCTGGAAGTGGGGAACCACGTGGTCGGACATTCAGCTCACCTTTGCTGACAGCGGAGGGCAACTAACAGTGCAGCGCACCATACCGGCGCCGCTGCCTGATTCCTAGAGCGGCCGGATAGAGATTGCCCGGTGAAATTCGACACAATCCCGTGGTGTGGGAGAAGCCCTCCTTTCGTCTGATCGGTTGTGTCGAAGTGATGACGCACCATCTCCTAGGGAGAAACACGAGGACCGGATGCGGCTACAACTCGGCGTGGCGAAGTTCTGCCTTGCAATCAGCGCTGTGGCGCTGGTCGCCGCATGGCCGCACGCCCAGTACAGTGCCAAACTGATCGCCGCGCAGGATGATCCGGCGACCTTGTCGGATCTGCAGATCGCGGAGGCTTTGCGGCGGGATCAGGGCCTGATCCCGCTACAGATCGAGGCTGCACTCGCGGCAGGTGATGCTGATCTCGCGCGCAGCCTGGTCGACCTGGCCGGCGCGCATCGGGTCGCGTTGCCTGACGAACTGACATGGCGCGTCGATGATGCGGTCGCTGCGGATCGGGCCCCTGCGCAGGTGGCGACACGGTTCGCGACCGGTCTCGTCACCGGCCAGGCCGACGATCTCGTAGGTCTGTCCGGCACGATCACGGGCGATTTGTTCGTGTTCGGCGATATCCGCGACGTGATCCGCGAGGGCAAACATCTGGCGACCGGGGAGGCTGCTGATCATCTGGTGCTCGGGCTCGCGGCCGCGGGCATTGCAGTGACCGCTGCGACTTATGTCAGCGTTGGCGCAGGGGCGCCGGCGCGGGCCGGGCTGACCCTGGTGAAGGATGCGCGCAAGGTCGGACGTATCAGCGAGGGCCTTGCGAAATGGGCCGGTCGTTCGGCTCGCGAAGTGGTCGATGCGCCGGCGCTGCAACGTGCCGTCGCTGATGCGTCGCTGCTTCGTCCGGCGCAGACGCTCGATGCGGTGAAGGCTGCAGTCCGCACCGAGAAAGCCGGCGGTTTGATGCGGTTCGCCAAGGATGTCGGCAAGATCGGCGAGAAGGCCGGCACGCGCGGCGCGTTCGATGCGCTCAAGGTTGCCGAAAATCCGAAGGATGTGGCGCGCGCCGCGAAACTTGCCGAAGCGAAAGGTGGGCAGACCCGTGCGATCATCAAGCTGCTTGGGCGCGGCGCTTTGCTGCTCACGACCGGCCTGTGGAATTTCGCCTCGTGGATCTTCAGTGCGCTGATGATGCTGATCGGCTTCGTCACCTCGCTGAAGGCCGGCACCGAGCGGCTGACGCAACGCTGGCTCGATCGCCGTAAACGTAAGGCGGCCAAACGCGCGCTTGCCGCAATCAAACACCCGCAGCCGTCCGTCGGCGCGGCATCTGCTGTGGCCGAGGCATAGTGCGAGCGGTGCAAGAATGATAAAGTCCGATGCTGTTCGTTACGCTTGCGCGGACCGCGGCCATGCTGGTTCGCCGACGCGGCGGATCGTGTGGCTCGGCTGCGCCCGCTCGCCGGGCCTGACGAAGTAACCCTCCACGCTTATTCCCACTATCAACGACGGATATCTGATGCCGAGCTTTGATCACGCCGGAGTCAACATCGCTTACCTCGACGAAGGCGAGGGCGAGCCCATTTTGCTCATTCACGGCTTCGCATCGAACAAGAACGTCAACTGGGTGTATCCGTCCTGGCTGTCGGAATTGAAGCGCGCCGGGCGCCGGGTCATCGCGATCGACAATCGCGGTCACGGCGAGTCCAGCAAGCTGTACGATCCGAACGACTACACCCTCGAGGCGATGGCCTCCGACGCGGTGGCCCTGATGGATCATCTTGGCATCGCGCGCGCCGACGTCATGGGCTATTCGATGGGCGCGCGGATCGGCGCCAATCTTGCGCGTTCGCAGGAGCAGCGGATCCGCTCGCTCGTGCTCGGCGGTCTCGGCATGGGGCTGCTCAGCAACGAAGGACGTCCCGGTGAGAACGTCGCGCGCGCGCTCGAGGCCGACGCGCTGGACGATGTCACCGATCCGGTTGGTCGCACGTTTCGCACCTTCGCCGATCAGACCCGTTCCGATCGCAAAGCGCTCGCTGCCTGTATGCGCGGATCGCGCGGACTGATGAGCCGCGAGAACGCCGCGCAGATCGCCGTCCCGGTGCTGATCGCGGTCGGCACCGACGATGACGTCGCCGGCTCGGCGCACGAGCTCGGCAAGATCATTCCGGGCTCGGAGGTGCTGGATATCCCGCGCCGCGACCACATGCGCGCGGTCGGCGACAGGGTTTACAAGGAAGGCGTGGTGGATTTCCTGGCGCGGCGCCCGTGACGGCGCCCCGCCGCTCCGGCCTTGATTCCGTCGCCGCAGCCGCCCACTTTGAAAAGGTGAGGGGTTCGCTATGATGGCGCTGGCTCTCGGAATATCGGCTGGCTTCAAGGGTTTAACGATTCTTGGCACGTGCCGAGCCGGCTTCGACAGTCGCCGCGACAGCGCCGCGGCTGGCGTGGTATAGTGTTCTGAACGACCGATCGAGAGAGCCGGCATGGTGATGCATCAGATCAATCCGCAGAGTGCGAACGTGACGGCGCTCGATCCGATCTGGGAGCGGGTGCGGAGCGAAGCCGAAGACATCGTTCGGCGCGAGCCCGAACTGGCCTCGTTCATCTTTGCGAGCGTGCTGCATCACGATCGCCTGGAAGACGCGGTGGTGCATCGCGTCGCCGAGAGGCTCGATCATGCGGCGCTGTCCGGTGATTTGATCCGCCAGACTTACGAAGACGCCCTGCGCGATCAGCCGGACATCGGCAACGCGTTTCGTGCCGATATGGTGGCGGTGTTCGATCGCGATCCGGCGACGTCGCGCTTCATCGATCCGCTGCTGTACTACAAGGGCTTCCACGCCATTCAGACGCATCGTCTGGCACATTGGCTGTTCGGCAAGGGACGCAAGGATTTCGCGCTGTATCTGCAGAGCCGGGCGTCGGCGGTGTTTCAGACCGACATCAATCCGGCGGCGAAGATCGGCCGCGGCATCTTCCTCGATCATGCCACCGGCCTTGTGGTCGGCGAGACTGCAGTGATCGACGACGACGTTTCGATCCTGCACGGCGTCACGCTCGGCGGCACCGGCAAGGAGCACGAGGATCGCCATCCGAAGATCCGGCGCGGCGTGATGATCGGCGCCGGCGCCAAGATTCTCGGCAACATCGAAGTCGGACACTGCGCGCGCATCGCCGCGGGGTCGGTGGTGCTGAAGTCGGTGCCGCACAACATGACCGTCGCCGGTGTGCCGGCCAAGGTGGTGGGGGAGGCCGGCTGCGCCGAGCCGTCACGCACCATGGATCAGATGATCAACGCGATTGGTCTCTGATCGGCCGAATTGCCATCGGCCTCGATTGCGGTTCGCAACTCGCAGCGAGGGGTTGCGGCAGCGGCCGTGAGAAAGTACTGACGGCGACCCCGGCCGTGGCCGGTCGCGCGACGAAACGAATACCGTCGGCGCTGCGCCAGCCATCGCCCAGATGAATTGGAGATTACCGTGGACGTTCAGGAAGTCAGAAAACTCGATGCCTATCTCAAGCGGGTGTTCGGCAATCCGAAAATCCGCGTGGTGCCGCGTCCGAAGAAGGAAGATTCGGCCGAGGTCTATATCGGCGAGGAGTTCATCGGCGTGCTGTTCGTGGACGACGAGGACGACGATCGCTCTTTCCAGTTCCAGATGGCGATCCTGGAAGACGACCTGGCCGACGTCGAGTAACCGGATCTGTCGCCTCAGCCGCGCACATGCATCTGCGCGACGAGCTGCGAGATCGCGTGGGCGACGTTCCGCCACTCCGTCAGCCATTGTCGCGGAAACCTGAAGGTGAGGTCGGCGCCTTCGATCCGCATTTCGCTGAGGCACATTCCCGGCGTTTGCCGATCTCGCGTGCAGCGCGCGGCCAGTTCAGGCTGCTCCGTAGCTACGAACAGATCCTCGTTCGCGTAAGGTGAGCTTTCCAGGAACGGGCGCATTGTCAGCCCATCCGTGGTCTGCGGAGCGACCGGCGCGAGATAGCGGGGATAGATCGTGCGCAGCCGTGTCTCAGGCGCCAGCGTGTCCTGGTGCGCGGCGATCGAGACGAAAATCCGATCGATCGGCTGAAATTCGGCGATTTCCTCTGCCGTCTTATGCGTCGCGCGCTCTGGCGGCAGCAGTGACGGATACAGGAACGCGAGGTCGACGCGCTCCTGCGGCCCGGAGCGGCGTTGATACTTCACCCGAAATGCCTTGGTCGGCACATTGAACAGCGTGTCGCCAATGGTCACCGGGGTGCGATCCGGATCACCGGCCGTCTGCACGTGCCAAGTCGGCCACAGCAGATAGGCAACAGCCGCAATCGAGGCCGCGCCGATCGCACCGCCGATCATCAACGGGACGCGGGAATGATTGCGCCGGGCGCGGGAATCGCGCGGACGTCCCGGAAGCGACGATACCAAAGTCATGACAACGCAGACATCCGACACCACGAATCAGTCGGACTATGCCACGTACCGAATCAGTGCCGAACCGGATTGTGCCAAGCACGCCTGCAATTCTTCCGCTGCATGTTAACCGTTTCTTAAGCTTGGCGTAGCCTCCGGCGCCGGTTTTTGCGACACCTTAGGCAGCCCCATCGATCTGGAAGCTGCCGATGTCCCCTGATGCCTTCAACAATCTGTTCTCGCTTCTGATCGGATTTGCCGTGGCGGGCGCGCTGACCAGCGCCTATCAGGCGATGGCGCAGCGCCCGGCCGGCTTTAGTCTGCTGCAGCAGGGCGTGGTCCCGCAGAGCTTTGCGGCACTGCCGTTTCTGATGTTCGCAGCACCGTTCATCATCATGCGCAACACGCTGACCGGGCCGCGCACCTCCGATCTCTGGCGCGCGCAATTCGTGATGCTGGCGACTCTGCTGGCTGGGTTCTGGAGCCTGATGTCAGGAACCGTGGTTCTGATGATGTTGCAGGCGCTCGGAGTGTTTGCCTGAAAACCATTGCGTCGAGGCCGCTGCATTGTCATGACGGAGCGGGTACAGGAGACAGCGATGGCGATCTACGAACTCGACGGACAGCGGCCGGATCTTCCGGCAGATGGAAATTACTTCATCGCTGACAGCGCGTCGGTAGTCGGCAGGGTTCGCCTCGGTAGTTCGGTCTCAGTCTGGTTTGGCGCCGTTTTGCGCGGCGACAACGAATGGATCGAGATCGGAGAGGGCTCCAACATTCAGGACGGCACGACCTGCCACACCGATCCGGGCTTTCCGCTCAAGGTCGGCAAGGGCTGCACCATCGGCCACAACGTCATCCTGCACGGCTGCACCATCGAGGACAGCGTTCTAATCGGGATGGGTGCGATCGTAATGAATGGCGCTAAGCTGGCGCGTGGCTGCGTTGTCGGGGCAGGCGCTGTGGTCACTGAAGGCAAGTCGTTTCCAGAAAACTCTCTGATTCTCGGGGCGCCGGCCAAGGTCGCGCGAACGCTCACCCCCGAACAGGTCCAGGCGATGCTGGCGGGCGCCGGCTTTTACGTCGCCAATGGCCAGCGCTACGCCAAGGGGCTTAAGAAGATCGGGTGAGCGGAGCCGCGGCCCTCGCCGCCAGCTTTCGTCACGTTCCTTCGGACTCGTTCGCTTCGCGTGCGGTCGCAACGCGCTCATGCCCGGCCGACCACAGCGCGTGTTCTTCGCTGCCCTCGTGATAGGGATTGGCTTCCGCGGGAATGTTCTCGCGCGCTGCGCGTTCGCCTAGCGTGAACGGATCCGGGTCGGCGGACATTGGCTGCTCCTTAATGTTTGCGATGCTGACCCGGCGCTGCGCTCTTACGCAGCGCATCCTTTAAGTCGATCGGCACGCCGTGCTTCTTCAGTAGGTCGGCGAACGCCTCGTCGGCGAGCTCTTGGAGTGTCGCCATTCGATCGCGGCCGAGCTGTGTAAGCTTGTCGAGCGTGTCGCCGTCAAAGCCGATCAACTTGCGCATCGCGTTGTCTCCGCGACGTCAAGTTCCAAGGCAAGAAAACGTTCCGGAAGACAAAGCGGCAGTTCAAGGTTCGCGCGCGACAACTGCTGCATGACTTGATGAGGCTGTCCCAGCACGGAGCTAACTCTACGCGCCGGAACTGAAGCCTCCAAAAAGGAAAACCTCCGGCGGGGCATCGCCGGAGGTTCCTTGGAGGTTTACAAGTTCCTTTCGTGTTAGCTTAGAAGGTGCGCTGGACGCGAACCGCGCCCACCACAGTGTCCTGATCCTTGAACTGGTACACGGCGGTCGGCTTGGTGCCGCCCGGCGAAACCGAACCGGTGAAACCGGTGTAGTTCTGGTCGAGACGGGTCCACATCACTTCGCCCGAGAACGTCAGGTTCTTGACCGGGGTCCACGAGGTGCGGGTGCCGATCTGAGCGATGTTGAAGTTCGGATTGCCGGTGAAGTTGCCGCCAACACGATTGAACAGAGCTGCGGTGTAGAGAGCACCACCGGTGCTGCCGTAGTCAACCGACGAGTACGAACCGAAGATCGAGGTCGCCCAGTTCGGGTTCCAGTTGTGGTTAAACGAACCGCGGATACCCCAGGCCTTGGTGGTTTCGATCCCGCCACCGTTGACGAACACGCCGTCGACAGCCGTACCGATACCCAGGGTCTGATAGGCAACGCCATCGGCGTTGTTGCCGAAGATCGAGAAGTAGTTCGGGCTGGTGCCGCCGATCACGTAGCGGATCGCACCATCAGCATAGGTCGCGTCGAGGTTGATCGAGTCGCCCGGGCCGGTCGGCAGATTCTTGAGCGACAGGGCGGCGAGAACTGCGTAGCCCCACTTGTCGCTGGGATGGCCGGAGGTCTCATTGCTCGGATCGTAGTAGCTGGCGCGGATCTGATGCGCCGCCGCCGACACCTGGAAGAGGCCCCAGGCCTGGTCAACACGAACCTTGCCGACGATGTCCGGAATGCTGGTGCCGGCGGTGTAGTTGGTCGCGCCGCTGGCGAAGCCGCTGAGCCAGTTGGCCGCCGAGCCGAGGCCCGGGGTCACGTTCAGCACGGTGATGGTCGAGCTCGACGGGCCCTGCGCCCAGCGGTAACCCGACTGGTCTTCGAGGCTGATCGAGGCCGACACGCCATTGCCGAATTCAGCAGTGTAGCTGACCTGATTGACGCCGGTCGAGGTATCGTCGCCGCCGAGCAGGTTCGAGCCGATGTTGCCCGGGCTGCCGTTCCACGGGGTCGAGAACTGCGAGACCGCCTTACCGAAGGTGAAGCCGGCGAACTGCACGAACGCGAAGTACACGCCGAGGCTGCCGTTGGCGACGGTGTCGCTGCCGGTGGTCCAGGTGAACACCGAGTCGAAGTAGGTGCGAACCACGCCGTATTCGGTCGCAGTGCGGGTGTCGATGTTCAGGTCGGCGCGCGAACGATAGATGGTGTTGTTGGCAAGCCGGTTGCCCTGACCGGCGCTGCCGTTCCACGACGGAGTTTCCGTCATGCCGCCAGCGTTGAACGCGTACTCGGCGCGGATGTAGCCGCCGAGCTTGATGCAGGTATCGGTGCCCGGGATGTAGTAGAAGCCGGCGCCGTACAGCGAGCAGACCTTCACGTATTCGACCGCCTTGGCCTTGAGCGGAAGATCGGCCGCCTGCGCACCAGCGGTGGCGACGAGGAGCGCCGCACCACCGAGCATAAGGCTCTTCGCAAAATTCATCGTAAACCTCCAAGTTTGCCTTCGAAGGGCATGCCGACCGGTACTTTGTTCCGGTACGAGCCCGCCCGTGAACCCGACTGCTCGATGCCACAGCGTTGAGCAGTTTGAGCCGGGACGACTTCGAGGTTGCCCCCCTCCGTCAGGGAACTAGATACATAACAAACATAGCTAACGGAAGGATCGAACAAAGGAGTGCGATGTCATCGGACAAAACTGTGGTATTGAGGCAACAGGGTGTCACGATTCTGTCACGTCCAAATTCCGCGATCCGGACTTGGTTGCTGCCGGCAACGTGCTCGACTGTCAGTCGCGAGAGGCTTGAAAAGGCTTTGTTTTCAGGCCATCGCAGCTGCCGCTAGAGGTGGGGACGGCGAACAAACGTACGACTGGAACGGAATTGGCACCTTTGGTCTCAGCTCAAGTTTGGGTACATAACGCAATCACGGCTGCGCCGCGATTTCGGGTTCGTCCGAGTCGACAAACAAAAAAAGACGTTTCGGGATGATTCGGAGGGGCGGGGAATGCCGCATCGGACTACGGAGCAGCATCACGACGAAGCCGTTACGCTGCCGTCGTTGGTGAGGCAGCCGCTTCAGGCAGTGGGGGCCGAGGAGCCGCCCGGTGCTTCACAAGCGTGCGCGCACCGAGATTTTGGCGTGTCTCACCAGGTGATTTGGGATTTCGTCTCGATCAGCAACAATCTCGAGGACATGCGCCGCGCGTGGGCCAAGCTGTTCGGAATCAGCGGCTCGCAGTGGCTGATCTTGATGGCGATCGCCGATCTCGACCAGGGAAATGGCGTGTCCGTCGGCGACGTGTCTCACAAGATCCACGCCGTCTCGACCTTCGTCACAACTCAAACCAAGATCCTCGAGCGGATGGGGCTGCTCAATCGGGCACCCTCGACGGAAGATGCTCGCGTGGTGCTGATGTCGTTGTCCGATGAAGCGCGCACCAAGATCGACCGTCTATCGCCGCGTTGGGAGGCCCTGCATGCGTATATCTTCAGCGACTTTGATGCGGAGGCGCTCAACGACGTCAAGGCCAAGCTTGAGATGCTGAAGAATCGAACCAAGGAAGCGATGTTGCGGGTGCTCGACGAGCCCTGATCGCCCACTCAGCCGGTTATGACTGTGCCCCAAATGGGGTGCGGCCAGCCTTTGGGGGAAGGCTGGCCGCGCACGATCCGGTCTGGGACGGGGAGGGGTGGGGATTCGACCGGGTCGCGTTTCTCCTGTGGGCGTCTGAGGCTCAGCGCTGCTTGGCGCTCGCGGTTGCGATTGCCGGGCGACCGTCGCCGAGGGCGACCCAGGCATTGGGATCGCTCTGCGACTGCCGCTTGACGAAGCGGTAGCCAGTCTCGGTCCAGGCGACGACTTCCTCGTTCTGGTTGTCGAGGATGAACTCGCCCTTGTCGGTCTTCACCGTCAGCACCGCGTGACCTTCGTTCTTCTTGTCGCGGACCACGGTGATCAGCAGCGCTTCACGCGGCCAGCCGGCGTCGATCAGCATCTTGCGCTTCAGCAGCACGTAGTCTTCGCAATCGCCGTAACCGTCGGTCGGCAGCGACCACTTTTCGATCACGCCCCAGTGGTCCATGTCGGTCAGCGGCTTGATCGTGTCGTTGACCCAGCGGTTGACCTTCAGTAGATCCTGCCAAGCAGTCTGCGTCAGCACGATGTCCCGTGCCTGGCTTCGGCTGCCGCGGCACTCCACCGGATTGTCCGAGCAGAACTCGATCCAACCGATCGGTGCACGCGTCTCGTCGCCGACGCTGGCGTAGCGAACTCTGTCTTCGGCTTGCGCCGTCGCGGTCAGTGCGACGACGGCGGCAATCACCGCAAGCCCCCGAAATCCCCTGTTGCCCGACATTGTGGCCCCCGTTTCTTGTTGGGACCATCATTTGCACAAACGCTTTGCACGGCCGCTAAGTCGTCGAAGTAAAGTCGAGACGAATACAAGTAAAACTGTCGGCACATTCGATCTATACTTGAATCGAATTTGCGTAAAATTCGAGATATCGGCAATTGAGTCAAATTTGATCTATTAACGCGCGCATCGCTGCGGCACGCGCAGTTTCGCGTCGTTGCGCGGCGCGGATTAACCGGCCGGAGCGTCCGGCTCCGAGTGATGTTGAGGCGAGAAAAGGTGGCAAGCGCCGGGAAAGCGAGGTGCTACGCGGCTGTGGATCGCTGCGTTCTGTTCACCGCGCGGTAACGCTGTCTTCGAGCGTTTCTTCGAGCTGCTCGTGCACGAACTCCAGCGCGAAGCCATCGTCGAGGTGACGAACGACGCGGGAAGCGACGCGGCCGAGCAGCACCTGCGAGTTTAGCGGGGGACGCTGCTCTGCGGCAATGGCGGCGCCGGAGCGCGACATGTCGATGATGCGGCAACTCATCCGGCTGCCGTCGTCGAGCGTCAGCACGGCGATCGGGTTGCGCGGCACGATACGGTCGTGGCGGCGATCTTCCGGCAGATTGAGAATGTCGCGATTGGCGAGCCAGGTGAGCTGGGCCGCGAGCTTATCGCGCTTACGCGGCGTTGCGGCCAGAGTCATCGCAAAGCCATTGTCGATGATACGGGTGATCTTGCCTTCGACGCGACCGACATGGTCGAGATAGGCGATCACGCGGTCGCCGACATTGCCGATCCCCGGCGCCAACAGGGCCAGTCCGCCGGGCGACATGTTGATTACCTGGCACGGAAATTCACGGCGGTCGGGCAGCATGTAGCGTCCGAGCAGGTGAACTTTCACCCGCTGGAAACGACGACGCTCGAGCGTCGCCGGCTGGCTTTTGGGGTTCTGCAACAACAAAACTGGATTTCCGCTGGCCGGTGCGCTGCCGTAGCTTCCAGCCTACGGCCGGCACGGTTAACGGCTCGTTAGCAGACCGCCGTCCTTGGTTGTGCCGACTGTTCGCGTCGCAGATTGGGTTGTGGGCGCAACGGTTGAGATGACATGCGATCGATAGATCACTTTGCAGGGTCTTCAAGTAACAACTCGCCCCCATCTGAAAGGCCATGTGGCGAGGCCGATGGGTGCTTCAGGCCGCGTCCGATCGCGCTGAAATCCGCTTTGTTCGATCCTGTTTCGTCGTTGGCCCGGTGTTTGCCGCGTAGTCGTACGAAGTGGACTTTGCGCGGAGGGCGAAGGATTAAAGTTCCCGGGGAGCCGCAATTGCAGCGGCTTATTAAAAGGGCCGGGGCGTAGCCAGGTGCGCTACGCCGCGCCAATTTGCGGGGCGGAGCCATGGCCTGCAGTCAATCAGCAAACGACCTGCTTGCGGCTTTGCCGGCGGCGGATTTTGAACTGCTGCGTCCCCATCTTCGCACGATCGACCTGAAATTCGGTCAGGTTCTGGTCGAGGCGGGGGCGCCGCTTGAACAGGCGATTTTCCCTCACGGCGGCATCATCTCCAGCGTGATCGGCCTCGGCAAGGACGAGGCAATCGAGCTCGCGGCGATCGGCCGGGACGGCGCGGTCGGGGCTGAGGCGGCGCACGAGACGGTGGCGACTGCCGGCGCCGTGGTTCGCTATCCGACGACTGCCTCCGCAATCGAGGTAATGCACTTCCGCTACGCAGTCGACCACAGTTCGTCGCTGCGCAGTCTGTTGCTCCGCTATCAATGGATCCGCGCCGTAAGGGCCGAACGGGTGGCGGCATGTAACGCCGCTCACTCGGCCGAAGCGCGCCTGTGTCGCCGCCTGCTGCAATCGCGCGATATGGCTGGCAGCGATTGCATGCAGCTCGGTCAGGATCTGATGGCGCAAATGCTCGGCGTTAAGCGCAACACGATTTCGCTGATCGCTCACGCGCTGCAGCAGCAGGGACTGATCCGCTACAGCCGTGGGCGGCTTGCGATCACCGATGTGGACGGTCTGATGCTGCGTGCCTGCGCCTGCTACAAGACCGACCGCGGTGGCTTCGCCGCAACGGCGGTCGAGCGTCAGCCCAACCTGACGATCCCACGGCTCGCGCCGGATTATGCCGAGTCGCCGCGGCTGCCCTCGTAGACCGTCAGTCCCCGGATAACCTGGAACTTCCGCAGCTTGCGGGGCGGGAAGCGGCGCGGCTGCTGGCCGACCGTTCGCCATGAGGTCAGCCGCAGGCTCGTCAGCGGTCCGATCACTCGGGTGGCGAGGGGGGTTAGGAGGCCGGTGGCGCTCAGGGGCGTGTGGGGGCGTCGGGCGAATGGGAGGAGCAGCAGCTCCAGCGTGACCGGCGTCGCATTCGGCGCGGTGGCGAGGATACCGGCGACCACCGCGACGGTATCTCCTGATACGATGTCCAGCACCTGTTCGATTGAGCGCCGCTGTTCCAGCATGAACTGGTTGGTCAGTTTCTCGCCCTTGAGCTCACGGCCGAGCAGGGCGTTCAGCCGGGTACCGGCGAACCGGAACGGGTATCCGGGCGCGTCGCACGACACCACGAACATGTCGCCGAGCAGGCTGCGCAACACATCCGGCTCGATCGCGCTGCGATCGGGGGCAGCGGCGCCGTCGCGTTGCTTGTCCCAATAGGCGAAGAACGCCTGGCTCGACGGATGCTTCATGGACGACCTTGGTTCACGGTCGTCGCGCGCAGGCGGCATTGGGACAGGACTGTCCCGAAATCGCCCGGCGCGACGCTCCCACAGTGTTGTGCAGGAGGCCTACTGCAGCGTCCATGCCGGCCGGCGCGAATGGCGCGGTCATACCCGGCTTTGCGTCGTTAAGGTTAAATTAACTATGGCGTTGCGTGCGCGGGAACCACCGCTACGCTGTCGGCATTCCAACGTTGGCGACTCCAGACCGCCCGCGTTGGTCGAGTTACAGGGTGGCTGAAAAACAGGCCGGCCGACGGATCGGACACGCGGGCTCGTCCGATTTGAACGCTGCTGGCACGGACCGGGGGGAGAGGCTTTCTCAGGGCCTCTCCCTTTTCCGTTTGGGCGGGCGGTCCTTTGGCACCCCGGCGCCGGCCGAACGGGCGCCGCCGCCGCTCCCCGAATTCCACTTTGCCGGAAAATGCTCTAAGGGTGCGGATCGCTCGCCCGAGCCGCTCGCAGCAGGTCGCAAGCCGTTGGATTCTCCGCTCGTATCGTCGTCGTTGCCGCCGGAGCCGCCGCAGCCGCAGCGCGAGCCGATTCTGACGCTGCCCGGGGCGGTGACCGCCTACGTGGCGCTGCTGGCAGTGATCCATCTGCGCAC
The DNA here is from genome assembly GCF_047501505.1 of Rhodopseudomonas sp. G2_2311. Classification (NCBI taxonomy): domain Bacteria; kingdom Pseudomonadati; phylum Pseudomonadota; class Alphaproteobacteria; order Hyphomicrobiales; family Nitrobacteraceae; genus Rhodopseudomonas; species Rhodopseudomonas sp. G2_2311. The sequence goes on along the minus strand of NZ_JAZDRK010000009.1, from coordinate 122,603 downwards.
GCTGCTGTCGCCGGAGTTCGAATACTGGACCATCGAGATGTTCGGCTTCATCCCGATGCGCTACGAGCAGACGCTGCTCGACTCGCCGTTCCCCGGCGGCACCGGGGCGAAGATCTGGACCTTCGTTACTTACTCGCTGCTGCACGCTAATCTCAGCCACATCGTATTCAACGTGCTGTGGTTGCTGCCGTTTGGTAGCGCGCTGGCGCGGCGGTTCGGCAGCCTGCGGTTCTTCGTGTTCATGGCGGTGACGGCGGCGGCCGGCGCGTTCGCGCATTTGCTCACCCATTCCCACGACGTTGCCCCGATGATCGGCGCCTCGGCCTCCGTGTCCGGCGCGATGGCGGCAGCGATCCGTTTCGCGTTCGTCCGCGGCAGCTTCCTGTCGCTGCGCCGCGGCGATGCCGATGCGGCGGCGAAGGTACCGGCGCAGCCGCTGCTGAGGGCGCTGCGCGACCCGCGGGTGCTGGCGTTCCTCGGGATCTGGTTCGGCATCAACATCATCTTCGGGATCGGCTCGATCGCGATCGGCAACGAGGGCGCCAGCGTTGCCTGGCAGGCGCATATCGGCGGCTTCTTCGCCGGGCTGCTACTGTTCTCGTTGTTCGATCCGGTGCCGCGCGTCCCTGAGGCGCGCGCCTGACGCGCTGCAGCAGCTCTTCGCAGTTGCGAACAATTAGCATCTATCGCTGAATCGCCGCATTGTTGCGGTGTCATCGCACCTGGCGCTGATTTGCGCCGGGCTGGGAATGGGAAACGGCGCCGCGCTTTGCCCGCTGATTCTGTCGAGCGTCCATTCCACGCATCGCCGTGACTGATCCGCTGCAAGTGTCACAACAACAGCCGCCGGGCTCGACAGGCGGCGTTATGGGAGGCGACCATGACCGTGCGTGCGATTCTGGAATCCAAGGGCCGTTACATCCACACCGTCGAAGCCGCGGCACGGCTCGCGTCCGCGGTGAAGACACTAGCCGAGCGCCGGATCGGAGCCGTGCTGGTGATGCACGGCACGCGGCTCGAAGGCATCCTGTCGGAGCGCGACGTGGTTCGTGTGCTCGCCGACCGCGGACCGGCTGCGCTGGATGAGCCGATCGGCGCGGTGATGACGCGCGACGTGTTCACCTGCCGTCAGGACGACACCGTCGGTGAGATCATGGAGCGGATGACCGCGGGCAAATTTCGGCATCTGCCGGTGATGGAACATGACCGCGTGGTCGGCCTGATCTCGATCGGCGACATCGTCAAATCGCGGCTGTCCGAATACGAGCACGAGCAGCGGGCGCTGCACGACTACATCAAGTCGGCCTGAGCTGGCCGAACCGACGATCAGGTGCCGGCGCCGTCCAGAAACAGCGCCCAGGCCTTGTCGAAATAAGCGTTCTGGGCACGGGTCGACGCGTATGTCGTCCCGCCCAGCATCGCCTCGATCATCGGCCCCATTGCGATGCTGTTGAGAAGCTGGCCCGCGAGAAAGCGCGCGTCGCCACGGGCGAGGGCGCCGGCCTTCTGCGCCTCGCTGATCAGCGACAGCAGCCGGTCCATGATCGGATCGTCGGCACGATTGGCAACGGCCTGACCGACCACGATCGCCTCGCTGAAGGCGATGCGCTTGAACGCGATCAGCGTGGGATCGACGTTGGTGGCGAGCAGCCAGCGCGCCGCCGCGCGAAGTTGCGTCAACGCATCCCCGGTCTGGCTCGCCATCGTGGTCTGGAAGTGCGCGAGCGTCTGCGCCCGCGCGTGTTCGACGACGCCTTCGAACAACGCCAGCTTCGATGGGAAGCGTCGATACACCGTGTCCTTGCCGACGCCGCATGCCGCTACGACCTGCTCGACCGAGGTCGCAGCGAAGCCCTGCTGCGCGAACAGGTGCGACGCCGTCTCGATGATGTGAAGCGACTTCGCCTCGACATCGCTTTTGCGCGGACGGCCGCCTTTGGAAGCGGTGCTCAGAGTCGGCATGCAAGTCCTTGGTCGTCGCCTCGGGCGACGCAACTGTTTCGAGCAATTCCAATCCCAGATTTGCAATCGCTTGGCAATCTGTCTGGACAGGACGGTCCCGTCCCGTTTATTTCCCGCCGGCCTCGGAACGAGGTAGCTGGGGGATATCGGATGGGAAGCGAGAACAAGATTGTCGTCGGCGTCGCGATTGCTTTGTCGCTGAGTGGCGGCTCCGAAGCGCTGGCGCAGAGCGCGAGCGAAGCATCAGTGGCGCTGCCGCCGGTCACCGTGCAGCCCGCCGAGCGGCGCGCGGTGCGCCGCGCCCAGCCGGCCCCCGCAGCTCAACGCGCCGCGCCGGCACGGACCCCGGCGCGCGAACCGGCGACGCCGGTGGCGCGTCCGGTCAACCCCAGCAACACCTCGGATCGCTACGTCGTCCGTACGTCCGCAACGGCGACCAAGACCGACACCCCGGTGCTGGAAACGCCGCAGTCGATCTCGACTGTCACGCGGCGCCAGATGGACGATCAGAACGTTCAGACCGTTGCCAATGCGCTGCGCTATAGTGCCGGCGTGCTGTCGGATGCCGACACCAATTCGCGCTTCGACAGCGTCTTCATCCGCGGTTTCGGCGCGTTCGGCACCGCGACCAACTACGTCAGTTTCCTCGACGGCTTGAAGCTGCCGCGCGGCCAGGCCTTCGCCAACACCGCGATCGATCCGTTCCTGCTCGACCGCGTCGAGGTGCTGAAGGGACCTTCGGCGGTGCTGTATGGGCAGACCAGCCCGGGCGGCTTGGTCAATCAGATCAGCCGGATGCCGAGCGCAGTGCCCTACAATGAAGTTCGCGTCGAAGGCGGCAGCTATGGCCGCTTCCAGTCCGGCGTCACCAGTCAGGGCGCGCTCGATAAGGACGGCCATTGGCTCTACAGCCTGAGCGCGATCGGCCGCACCTCCGGCACCCGCTACGACAATGTCGACGAGCAGCGTTTTGCCGTCGCGCCGGCTTTGACCTGGGCGCCCGATGCGGACACGCGCTTCACCGTTCAGAGCTACTACCAGAAAGACCCGAAGGGCGGCTATTTCAACTCGCTGTATCCGACCTCGCTGGCGCCGCTGCAGTACCGGCCATACCTGAACTCCAAGCTCAATGTCGGAGATCCTGGCTTCGACTCGTTCGAGCGAGAGCAGTACGGCATCGGCTATCAGTTCGACAAACGGCTCAACGAGGTCGTCAGCGTCAAATCGAGCCTGCGCTATTCGCACGTCGACGTCGACTTCAAGTCGCTGCAGATGAACGCGCCGCTCACCGCCACCGGCACGATCCCGCGCTGGGCATTGCGCTCGATCGAAGACGTCGGCGGGCTGTCGACCGACAATCGCGTCCAGTTTGATTTCGCAACCGGCGCGCTGCAGCACAAGATCATCACCGGCGTCGATTATCAGAACACCCTCAGCAACTGGACCTACCAGCTCGGCGCCGCGACCGCTCTCAACGTGGTTAGTCCGGTGTATAATCAACCGGTCGGCTCGCTCGCCTCGCTGATCGACAACGGCCAGAAGCTGTGGCAGACCGGACTGTACGCGCAGGATCAGATCAGCCTGGGCGGATGGCGTGCGACACTCGGCGTCCGTCACGATTGGGCCGAGCAGAGCACCGACAGCCGGCTCGCCGGCTCGCGCTCCAATCAGTCGGACGACAAGACCACTTATCGTGCCGGCCTGCTGTATCTGTTCGACAGCGGCGTCGCGCCCTATGTCAGCTATTCAACGTCGTTCGAGCCGGTCACTGGCGTCGGTGTCGACGGGCAGCCGTTCATCCCGACCACGGCCGAGCAGTACGAGGGCGGCATCAAGTATCAGCCGACCTTCCTGCCGATGCTGTTCACCGCGTCGGTGTTCGACATCCGTCAGCAGAATGTGCTGAGCCCGTCATCGGTGCCGGGCTTCAACGTGCAGCAGGGCGAGGTCCGGTCCAAGGGCGTCGAATTGGAAGCCCGCGGCAACGTTACCGACGGCCTCGAGCTGATCGGCGCGTTGACGTTCCTCGACACAAGGGTGGCGCGATCATCGAATGCCCTAATTGTTGGCAACCGGCCGCAGGCCGTTCCGGACTTCTTTGGCTCGATGTGGGCGAATTACACGTTCCAATCCGGTCCGGTCACCGGTCTGACATTCGGTGGCGGTATCCGCCATGTCGGGGCCAGCTACGGCGACGATGCCAACACGCTGCGCACGCCGGCCTACACCGTGGTGGATGCGGCGTTGAAATACGACCTTGCGAACGTCGCGCCGAGTCTGAAGGGCACGACGCTGACGCTCAATGTCAACAACCTGTTCGACAAGGAATACTATTCGAGCTGTTCGTCGGGGTTCTACTGTCAGTTCGGCAACCGTCGCACCGTCCTGGCCGGGATCAGGTACCGGTGGTGATGATCGACCTGAAAAGGGCACGCCGCCGATGACGCGGCGTGCCGTTCGACTGTGGGTGTGGGTGCATCGCTGGAGCAGCCTTGTCTGCACGGTGTTCGCACTGCTGCTTTGCCTCACCGGGCTGCCGCTGATCTTCAAGGACGAGCTTGGTCCTGACCTGCAGCTCGCGGTGACGACCGCGTCGCCGGGCAGTGCATCGGTGGACTCGATGATCGCGCGCGCGCTCGCGGCGCGGCCGGGCGAGGTGGTGCCGTATCTTTTCTACGATCGGGAGCATCCGATCCTGAAGGTGCCGACCGCAGCCTCGATGAAGGCCGATCCGGCTTCATTTCACTATCAAGTGTTCGACACCCGCACCGGGCAGCAGATCGAGATCCCGCAGCCCAATGAGGGCTTTTTGTATGTGATGACGCGGCTGCATCTCGACCTGTTCGGCGGCGTGCCGGGCACGCTGTTTCTTGGATTCATGGGGCTGTTGCTAGTCGTTGCGATCGTGTCCGGCGTGGTGCTGTACGGTCCATTCACGCGCCGCCTTGCGTTCGGCGTGGTGCGGACCGACGGCAGCCGCCGGCGCACCTGGCTCGACCTGCACAACTTGCTCGGCATCGTGACGCTGGCCTGGTTCGGTGTCGTCAGCTTCACCGGCGTCATCAACACGCTGGCAGCGCCGATCGAACTCGCCTGGCAGGCCAACCAGCTTGTCGAGATGGCGGCGCAGGCGAAGCCGGCCGAGATCGAGGGACAACATGCGTCGACCGATACCGTTCTGCGCCATGTCCGTGCCGCGGTGCCGGGGATGAACGTGATGACGGTGGCGTTTCCGGGGACGCCGTTCGCCACCCCGTCGCACGTCGCGATCTTTCTCACCGGCAATACGCCGATCACCAGCCGCATCCTCAAGCCGGCGCTCGCCGATGCGTCGACCGGGCAGGTGGTCTCGGTGCGCGACATGCCGTGGTACGCGACCGCGCTGTTCATGTCGCAGCCGCTGCATTTCGGTGACTATGGCGGGCTGCCGCTGAAAATTATCTGGGCGCTGCTCGACATCGCGACCATCGTCGTTCTGATCAGCGGCCTTTATCTGTGGTGGACGAAGCGCCCGCGCCGCAGGAGTGCTGTGGAAGCCGAAGGCCTCGCATCATGAGTGCGCTGCGACGGCAATGGCTGTGGCCGATCGTGTCGGCGCTCTCGACTGTGTTCGGATTGCTGGCGGCGCTGATCGGTGAGGGCGGGATTTGGCTCTGCCTAAGTTGGATCGCGCTGGCCCTGCCGCTGGGCACGATCGTGCTGCACCTGACGCGCGTTCGTCGCGGGCCGCCCTTGGCGGAGACGTCCCGCAATCTCGACTGATGGTCGAACCCGAGCTTGCTCAGGTTTCGACCGGCACCGTCGCCTTGGGCTGCGGTGCGACCTCTTCGATCGCCTCGCGGATCGAATCGATGGCCCGCTCGGCGGCGCGGGCGCCGTGAGCGATGATCTCGTCGGCGCGGTGGAAGTCGAACCAGCCGATCCGGCCCACCCGCGGCGAAATCAGCAGGTCGGGGGGATCGCCGGCGAGCCGCGCCCGGGTGATGCGGTCCTGCATGATGTTGAAGGCGTCGGTCATCACCTTGGAGATGCCGGGGCGCTCCGGGCTGCCGAACAGCTCCTGTTTGACGAAGCGCTCAGGCGAGAAGAATCGCGTGAAGCCGCGTCTCTGTGCCGGAGGTTCCTCGGTTTCGGGTTCCACAACCGCTGCGGCGGCGCTGCCGTGGGAGAAGATCGTGGTGCCGTGGCCGAACACGTCGCTGGAGACGTTGGCGGCGATCACGATCTCGGCGCCGAGCGCCCGCGCGGCTGACACCGGCACCGGATTGACCAGCGCGCCGTCGACCAGCCAGCGATCGCCGATCAGCACCGGTGAAAAGATGCCGGGCAGGGCGTAGGAGGCGCGGACGGCGTCGACGATGCGTCCATGGGTCAGCCAGATCTCGTGACCGGTCGCCACCTCGGTGGCGACGCTGGCGAACTTCTGGGTGAGATCCTGGATCAGGATCGGCCCGAGCGTGGCGTCGAGCTGCGCGGCGAGCTTGCTGCCGCCGATCAGGCCGGAGCCATTGAGTCGAATATCCAGATAGCCGAAGATGTTGCGGGGCTGCAGTCGTCGCGCCCACTCTTCGAGGGTGTCGAGATGACCGGACACATAGGCGCCGCCCACCACCGCACCGATCGAGGTGCCGACCACGACGTCGGGCATGATGCCGTGCGACAGCAGCGTCCGCAGGATGCCGATATGGGCAAAGCCGCGCGCCGCGCCGCCGCCGAGCGCCAACCCGATGATCGGCCGGCGAATGGTATCGAGGCCGACCTTGTCCGCTGCCGGCGGGTTTGCCTGCCCGCGTCCGATCAGATTCTCCAGCACGGTGGTCTCCTCAACTCGTCAGCCACAGCAGATGTGCCGGCCCGGTCTCGACTCGCGTTTTCAGATCGTGCCACATCGCTTCAAATGCATGATTAATGCCTTGGGCGGCCGGGACTAGGGGAAAATCGTGACGCAATCACGAACAACACGCCCATACCGTTGGGTTTTCGGCCGTTTTCGCCCGGTGTGGCACCGGCTTGAATTTGCCGCGTTTTCAGTGAAAACCATCGCGATGATTTTCAGGGGTAACATCGTCGGGAGCCGGCCGCGGGGGGCGGCTCGGTGGGCGCTGGTTGCGGTATGTGCGCTTGCGCTCACCCAGCCCGCTGCTGCGCAATTGTTCAGCGATCGGCCGCCGCCAGTGCCGCCCGCGTCGGTGCCGGAGCCGCCGGCCGGCGGAGCGATCAGTCTGGCGCCGCAGTCCGGTCCTGCAGCTGCCCCGAATCTGCCCGGCGCACTGACCCAGCCGCCCGTCGCCGCGGTGACGCCGCCGACGATGTCGCCATTGCCGCCGGCTGCTGCGCCGGCTCCACCGCAGGGCATGCTGGCGCTGGCCGCGCGCTACGGCAAAGACCAGCCGGTGATCAACAGCGGCCTGGTGTGGCGGGTGTACTCCGACAAGCCGGACGAAGGCGGCGCGATCAAACTGATCCGCGAGGACCACGGCGCGACGCCGAACATTCCGCTGCCGCCCGGCAACTACGTGGTGCACGTGGCGCTGGGTCTGGTCAGCGCGGTGCGGCCGGTGACCGTGAAGTCCGACGCCGAGCGCGAGAACTTCGTGTTGCCCGCCGGCGGCCTGCGCATCGAAGGCAAGGTCGGCAGTTCGCGAATTCCCTCCAACCAGATCTCGTTCACGATCTACAAGGGCAGCCAGTTCGACAACGCGCAGCGCGCGCCGCTGCTACCGAGCGTTGCGGCCGGTGACGTCGCGCTGGTGCCGGAAGGCACCTATTACATCGTCTCCAATTACGGCGATGCCAACTCGGTGGTGCGCTCCGACATCCGCGTCCAGGCCGGCAAGCTCACCGATGTCACCATCACGCATCGCGCTGCGGTGATCACCTTGAAGCTGGTCAGCGAGAAGGGCGGCGAGGCGCTGGCCAATACCTCCTGGTCGGTCCTGACGCCGGGCGGCGACGTCATCAAGGAGTCGATCGGCGCTTTCCCGCGCGTGGTGCTGTCCGAAGGCGAGTACCGCGCCATCGCCAAGAACGAAGGCAAAGTGTTCGAGCGCGGCTTTAACGTCGTCAACGGCGTCGACGGCGAAGTCGAAGTGCTGGCGCGCTGACATCGCGCGCCGGATGCACGCGTAAGGCGATGGATTCTGTAGCTCGCGGTGGCCGTGCGCGCGCTGTCACAATGGTGAACGCGAAGTAACCATCGGGCGACTTAAAACCTTCATATTCAGTGGTTTGTGCGCTGCAGAGCGCTACGTTTACATCGTCTTAATCGGGAGTAGCTCGACTGCACCGCAGTTGTCATCCGCGGGGCGCTTCTCGTGTCGGCTGCCGTCACACAAGTTTCCGAAAATTCGACCAGTCAGCTTGCTGCCGACTTAACCGTGCTGCAGCGCAAGTGGTACGCGGCGATTCAGCCGGGACAGTCGCTGCCGAGCTACGAAGAGGTAATGCTGGGGAGCCTGGGGCGGCTTGCCGATCATCTGGTGCTGCTGGAGATCGACGGCGAAACGCCGGAGGTGTCGCGCACCGGCCGGTATGCGCAGCAGTGGCTCGGCGACGAGCGCTGGGACATTCCGCTCGACGCGCTGTCGCCGGACTGCGGCACCGCGCTGGCGCAGGCTGCCTCGGGCGCACTGCAGAACAAGCGTCCGCATCTCGGCACCGCGCATTGCGTCCGCGACGGGATTGTCCAGCGCTACACGCTGCTGGCGCTGCCGACCGCCTCGCGCTGGGGCGGTACGCTGGTCGGCGTCTACGTCAACGAAGAGGCGCAGCGCTACAATCTGCTCGACGCGATCTTCTCCTCGACCGACGACGGCATTGTCGCGCTGACTGCGATCCGCGGCCCCGATCGCCGGCCGTTCGATTTCCAGATTGTCCACGTCAACCAGGGCGCCTCGCAGCTGCTGCGGCACTCGGTGTCCGAGCTGCGCTGGAGCCGGCTGTCGGTCGGGCATCATTTGCTGTGCCGCGCCGAGGTCGCCAATCGCCTGATCGAGCTGGTCGACTCCGACGCCAGCATCACCTTCGCGGTCGACAGCGGCGACCGCAATCTCAGCCTCAGCGCTACCGCGTTCGGCGACGTCGTTTCCGTCACCATCTCCGACGTCACCTCGCTGAAGAAGCGCGAGGAGTCGTTCCGCCTGCTGTTCGACGGCAATCCGATGCCGATGTGGGTGTTCGACGCCCAGACCTTCGAGTTTCTCAGCGTCAACGACGCCGCGGTGGCGCATTACGGCTATCCGCGCGAGCGGTTTGTGCGGATGTCGCTGCGCGAGATCTGGCCGCGCGAAGAGTGGATCGCGCACGGCCAGACGCTGCTGGAGATGCGCGACAGCTATCAGTCCGAAGGAAACTGGCGGCACGTCAAAGCTGACGGCTCCGAGATCCACGTACTGACCTTCGGCCGCCGCGTCGTGTTCGACGGCCGCGACGGCTTCCTGGTCGCGGTGGTCGACATCACCGAGCGCCGCAAGGCCGAGGCCAAGATCGCCCATATGGCGCATCACGACGGGCTCACCAATCTGCCCAACCGCGCGCTGTATCAGCAGCGGCTGGAGCAGGCGCTGGCCCAGGCTCGCGGCAGCGGCACCATGGTGGCGGTGATGTGCGTCGACCTCGACCTGTTCAAGAACGTCAACGACTCGTTCGGCCATCCGATGGGCGACCGGCTGCTGCAATGCGTCGCCGAGCGGCTGCGGCAGCAGATCGGCGACGGCGATCTGGTGGCGCGGCTCGGCGGCGACGAATTCGCGATCGTGCTGACCTCGCTGGCGACCCCGAACGAGGCCAGCAGCTTCGCGGCGCGGCTGATCGAGATCCTGAGCGCGCCTTACGACATGGACGGGCTCGAAGTGGTGATCGGCGCCTCGATCGGCATCGCACTGGCGCCGTCCGACGGCGACGAGTGTGAAGCGCTGTCGCGCAACGCCGACATGGCGTTGTACCGCGCCAAAGCGGCGGGCGGCGGCTGCCACCATTTCTTTGAGAAGGAGATGGACCGGCAGGCGCAGATCCGCCGCGACATGGAGCTCGACCTGCGGCAGGCGTTCGCGCGCGGCGAATTCGAGCTGCACTATCAGCCGCTGATCGATCTCGCCGAGGACCGCATCGGCGGCTTCGAAACGCTGCTGCGCTGGCGCCACCCCGAGCGCGGCATGATTTCGCCGTCCGACTTCATCCCGGTGGCCGAGGACATCGGCCTGATCGTCGGGCTCGGCGAATGGGTGCTGCGGCAGGCGTGCCTCGAGGCTTCGTCCTGGCCGTCCGACGTCAAAGTCGCGGTCAATCTGTCCCCGGTGCAATTCCGCAGCCGCAACCTGGTACAGGTGGTGATCTCGGCGCTGGCACAGTCGAGCCTGGTGCCGCACCGACTCGAACTCGAAATCACCGAGTCGCTGTTTCTCGCCGACAGCGAAGCCAATCTCGCCACGCTGCATCAGCTCCGCAGCTTGGGCGTGCGGATCTCGATGGACGATTTCGGCACCGGCTATTCCTCGCTGAGCTACTTACGCAGCTTCCCGTTCGACAAGATCAAGATCGACCGCTCGTTCGTGAAGGATCTGACGCAGCGACCGGACTGCCTTGCGATCGTGCGGGCGATCGCCGGGCTCGGCCGCAGTCTCGACATCACCACGCTGGCCGAAGGCGTCGAGAGCGTCGAACAGCTCGATGTGCTCCGCGCCGAAGGCTGCCATGAGGTGCAGGGATTCCTGTTTAGCGCGGCGCGGCCGGCCTCGGAGATTTGCGGGTTGTTGATGCGGTTCGGGCGCCAAGCCTCACAGGCGGCGTGACCAGGCGCGACCAAGGTCCGGGGCGCTGAGTTCGCGACTCACGTGCTAAGCTGTTCGCAGGACAACTAACAATGTCGGTCCTGGAGCACGCGCGATGTGCATTGCCTGCAATCCTGCATTCCAGTTTGCGTTTCGCTCACTGTCGCTGCCGTCGCGACGCAAGGTGCTGAAAGGCGCTGTCGCGCTCAGCGCAGGCGTTCCGTTTGTAGCCGAAGCGGTGGTATCCAAGTCGGCAAAGGCCGATGGTGGTATTAACGCGCGGCTGGCGAGCGGGCTCGGTGGTGATCAGGCGGTCGGGGCGGCGCCGCCGGTGACGATCTTTACCGCCAGGAAGTTCATCACGATGGAGCGCGGCGCGCCGGAGGCGACCGCGGTTGCTGTGGCCGGCAAGCGGATCGTCGCGGCCGGCTCGCTCGACGAGGTCAAGGCGGCGCTCGGCAGTCGGCCGTTCACGGTGGACGAGACCTTTGCAAGCAAGATCGTGATGCCGGGGCTGATCGATCAGCATCTGCATCCGGTGCTCGGCGCGCTGACGCTGGCGGTCGAGGTGATCGCGCCGGAGGATTGGGTACTGCCGGGCGGCACCCACAAGGCCGCCGGCAGCGCCGACGCTTACCAGGCGCGGCTGAAGGCAGCCGATGCCAAGCTCGACAAGCCCGATGCCTGGCTGCTGACCTGGGGCTATCACGCGCTGTGGCACGGTAAGCTCGACCGCGCCGCGCTCGACGCCATCAACCCGACCCGGCCGATTGCGGTGTGGCATCGCTCCTGCCACGAATTCTATCTGAACACCCCGGCGCTGGCGGCGCTCGGCATCACCGAGGCGATGACGCAGAACCAGGGGCAGGCGAGCGAGCAGTCGAACTGGCGCGAGGGGCATTTCTGGGAGGGCGGCCTCAACCTGATGATGACGCCGATGCTCAAGGTGCTGGCAACGCCTGAGCGGCTGGCCTTCGGGCTGAAGCAGATGGTGAGCTATCTGCACGCTAACGGCGTCACCGCCTATATGGAGCCGGGCGCGCTGTACACGCCGGATATGTGGAAGCTGTACGAGCAAATCCTCGGCGCGCCCGAGACGCCGATGTATTCGACCTTCATCGCCGACGGCCGCGGCATCGTCGACCGGGTCGGGCTCGACGGCGCGCTCGATGCGGTGGAAGCGCAGATCGCGGTGGCGCCGGAGGCGCCCGGCCGCAAACTGATGTTCTTCCCCGGCCAGATCAAGCTGTTCGCCGACGGCGCTATCATCTCGCAGCTGATGCAGATGAAGGACGGTTATCTCGACGGCCACCAGGGCGAGTGGATCATTCCGCCGGACGAGCTGGAGCGCCGTGCCCGGCTGTTCTGGAATGCCGGCTACCAGATCCACACCCACGTCAACGGCGATCTCGGGCTGGAGAAGCTGCTCGACATTCTGGAGAAGCTGAACGCCGAGCATCCGCGCGCCGATCATCGCAGCGTGATCGTGCATTTCGCCAACTCGACCGAGGATCAGGTCGCGCGGATCAAGCGGCTCGGTGCGCTGGTCAGCGCCAATCCGTACTACACGACCGGCTTTGCGGATAAATACAGCGCGGTGGGGTTGGGGCCGGAGCGGGCGGACGCGATGGTGCGGGCCAAGTCGGTGCTCGATCAGGGCGTGCCGCTGTCCTACCACTCGGACCTGCCGATGGCGCCGAGTGCGCCGTTGTATCTGGCGTGGTGCGGCGTCAACCGGCTGACGCCGTCCGGGCGTGTCGCCGGTCCCGAGCAGCGGGTCTCGGTCGATGCGGCGCTACGCGCGATCACGATCGAGGCGGCGTATTCTTGGCGCCATGAGGACCAGCTCGGCAGCATCGCGCCGGGCAAGATCGCCAACTTCACCGTGCTCGAGCAGGACCCCTACGCCGTGCCGCCGGAGCAGCTCAAGGACGTGCCGATCTGGGGCACGGTGTTCGAAGGCCGGGTGTTTCCAGTCAGCCGCGCCTAGCGCGCGGGTGGCTGCGGTGCGCTGCCAGCGGCCGCAGCCGGGGTGCGCTTAGAACCGCGTCACGATCGCGTTCAGCTCCGGCCGTGGCCGGTCTTCGATCTCCTTCGGCCGCGTGCCGATGTGGATGAAGCCGGCGAGCTTCTCGTCGCCGCGCAGGCCGAGGCCGCTCAGCACTTCGGGATCGAACGCGATCCAGCCGGTCAGCCAGTTGGCGCCGTAGCCGAGCGCGGTCGCGGCCGAGACGATGTTCATGCAGCTCGCGCCGGCCGACAATTCCTGCTCCCACACCGGCACCTTGGGATGCGGCTTGGGTGACGACACCACCGCAATCACCAGCGGCGCTTCGGACAGCCGGCCCTTCTCGGCGGCGATCTGCTCGGCGGTCGCTTCAGGATGTTTGCGGGCGAACACCGCGCCGATCACCTCGCCGGCGCGGGCGCGCGCGTCGCCTTCGAACACGATGAACCGCCACGGCGCGATCTTGCCGTGGTCCGGCACCCGCGCGCCGATCGTCAGGATGGTCTCCAGCTCGTCCGGCGTCGGACCGGGCCCGGTCATCTCGCGCGGCTTCACCGAGCGGCGGGTCTTGAAGAATTCGATAGGGTCGGAAATGGCCATTCTCCATCAGGTCCAGCGCCGCCCGCAGGCGTGATCCGCAAGGCGCGCGCGTCGGCCGGCAATCTACCGCATGTCGGCGCAGGGTTCGATCAGAACCATACCAAATGCATCAGCCGCGGAATCGACCTTCGGCATAGGAAAAGCTTGCCGGCATTCGGCAATTGTCGCCGTCTATGCGGCCGCCGCGGTTCGCGATCGCATTGATCGGCAAGGCTTCTTTGTGGCGCGAAGTTTGCAATCCCACCACTCGGACGAATTTGGAGTGGGGCGCATTATGAATATCACCGACCGCCAAGGCCTTGGGCTGACACCGTACATGCACGTCACCAAGGCGGATTCGGAGAAGTCCACCGACAAGAACGGGCTCGCGTTCGAAGGCGACGTGTACAGCTTCGCGGACTTGATGAAGGCGCATCCCGAAGCGGTGCGCAAAGTGACGTCCCCCGAAGTCGACGAGATTGCGCGCGTCTGGCTGCAGCAGCAGGATGTCGCACCGACCGGCGCCTCCGACAACGAACCCAATGACGTCTATGCCACCGTCAAGGTCGGCAACGAGGTGGTGGCGACGCTCTACAACAGCGGCCTCGTCAAGATGAGTAATTCCACCGCGGCATCCGTGGACGGCATCGACGAGCCGTCGCTGACAGGGCCGGCGCTGGCGCAGTGGCGGGCCGAGACCTACGCCAAGCTGCTCGGCGGCAAGGTCGAGATCGCCGACACCGCCAAGTCGCAAAGCGAATGGACGCCGCGCGCCGGCAGCGAACGCCAGTACAGCCGCGCCGAACTCGACGCCGCAATCGCCGCCATGCAGAAGGGCACCACCCAATCCCCCGGTGTCGACCGCAGCGCGTAAGCGCGCATGCGCAAATCTTGGTAAGGCGGGCGGCCGCTTAGTCAATCGCGGTTCGCCTACCTATTCGTCAGCGCCGGGTTAGTACCTGCCATCTACGTCATTGCTGCACGCCCCGCCAAAAACGAAAATGCCCGGGACCAGCCCGGGCATCACGTTGAAGAAATCGTGTCGAGATCTTTGCTGAACTCTGCAACAGAATAGAGCTTAGCTCCTTCCATCAGCGCACCGACGAGTATCTGGCTTTTCAAGCACGATACTCGCCGCTAGCCGACGGCTGTTAAGCCGTCCCCCGCATCCGCTTGACGTCCGGCGGGGTCGCCTCGTCCACCAGCGAGGCGATGGCCTCGTCGGTGGGCATCACCTTCTGGCCTTCGCTGCCGAGGCGGCGGACGGAAACCGAGTGGCTCTCGGCTTCCTTTTTGCCGACCACCAGCAGGGCAGGGACCTTGGCGAGCGAATGCTCGCGCACCTTGAAGTTGATCTTCTCGTTGCGCAGATCGATGTCGGCGCGCAGGCCAGCCTTGCGCAGCGCCGCCAGCACCTTCTTGGCGTAGTCGTCGCCTTCCGACGTGATCGTGGTGACGACGACCTGCACCGGCGCCAGCCACAGCGGGAAGTTACCGGCGTAGTGCTCGATCAGAATGCCGGTGAAGCGCTCCATCGAGCCGCAGATCGCGCGATGCACCATTACCGGGGCCTTCTTGGCGCCGTCGGCGTCGATGTAGAACGCGCCGAACCGCTCCGGCAGGTTGAAGTCGACCTGCGTGGTGCCGCACTGCCAGTCGCGGCCGATCGCGTCGCGCAGCACATATTCGAACTTCGGCCCGTAGAACGCGCCTTCGCCGGGGTTGATCTCGGTCTTGATGCGGTTGCCACCCTTGGCCTTGATCTCGGACAGCACCGTGGCCATCACGCGCTCGGCGTGATCCCACATCTCGTCGGTGCCGACGCGCTTCTCAGGTCGGGTCGACAGCTTCACCGTCAGTTCGCCCTCGAAACCGAAGTCGGAGTAGGTCGACAGGATCAGGTCGTTGATCTTGATGCATTCCTCGGCGAGCTGCGCCTCGGTGCAGAACACGTGCGCGTCGTCCTGGGTGAAGCCGCGCACCCGCATCAGGCCGTGCATGGCGCCCGACGGCTCGTAGCGATGCACCACGCCGAACTCGGCGAGCCGCAGCGGCAGATCGCGGTAGCTCTTCAGGCCGTGCTTGAAGATCTGCACGTGGCCGGGACAGTTCATCGGCTTCAGCGCAAACCAGCGTTTGTCCTCGGCGTCATCGCCGGCCGACTGCGCGGCGAACATGTTCTCGCGATACCACTCCCAGTGGCCCGAGGTCTCCCACAGCACCTTGTCGAGGATCTGCGGTGCGTTGACCTCGTCGTAGTCGCCGGCGAGGCGGCGGCGCATATAGCCGACCAGCGACTGGAACAGGCTCCAGCCCTTGGCGTGCCAGAACACCACACCCGGACCTTCTTCCTGGAAGTGGAACAGGTCGAGTTCACGGCCGAGCTTGCGGTGGTCGCGCTTCTCGGCTTCCTCGATCTGATGCAGGTAGGCGTCGAGGTCCTCCTGCTTGGCCCAGGCGGTGCCGTAGATGCGGGTCAGCATCGGGTTGTTGCTGTCGCCGCGCCAATACGCGCCGGCCACCTTCATCAGCTTGAAGGCGGTGCCGATCTTGCCGGTCGAGGTCATGTGCGGGCCGCGGCACAGATCGAACCACTCGCCCTGCTTGTAGATCTTGATGGTCTGGTCTTCCGGAATGGCGTCGACCAGCTCGACCTTGAACGCCTCGCCGTTGTCGGCGAACACCTTCTTGGCTTCGTCGCGGGTCCAGACTTCCTTGGTGAACGGTTTGTCGCGCGCGATGATCTCGCGCATCTTCTTCTCGATCGCCGCGAAGTCTTCCGGGGTGAATGGCTCGTTGCGGAAGAAGTCGTAGTAGAAGCCGTTTTCGATGGTCGGGCCGATGGTCACCTGGGTGCCCGGCCACAGGCTCTGCACCGCTTCGGCGAGCACGTGGGCGCAATCGTGCCGGATCAATTCCAGCGCGCGCGCATCGTCACGGGCGACGAAGTCGATCTGGGCATTGTCTTCGATCGGATCGGCGAGATCGGTCAGCGTGCCGTTCAGCGCCATCACGACAGTGCGCTTGGCGAGTGAGGGCGAAATGCCCTTGGCGATGTCGAGCCCGGTGGTGCCGCGGGGATATTCGCGGGTCTTGCCGTCGGGGAAGGTGATGGTGATCTGGTCCATGGGGGCTACCGGCTTGAGGTTGGAGAGCGTGTATTGGAAGCCGGAGGTGGACGCGGAAGGCTTGTCGCCCGAAGTCTTTTCGGTCATCGGAAGGCTCCTCTGGCTCACTCCTGCGTACGAGCGCAGGTAAGCGGAAAGGGGCTGTATAGCAGGGGAATCGGACGATTCAAGGAACCCGGACCCCGCGGCGGCGCGCATTTCGTCCTGCTGGTGTCGCGGCGCATGCCGGTCTGGCAGAATTTTAATGCACTTGCATGGAAACCCTGCTAGCCTTCCGGAGTGTCCCGCTCGTTCGCCCCCACCGCCCTGATGCTCGGCAATTTCGTCACCGGAACCTCGGTTCTGGCGCCTGCCGGCATGTTGCCGGATCTGGCGGCCGGGCTCGGGGTGACGATCCGCGACGCCGGGCTGCTGATCACCTTCGGGGCGATCGTGCTGTGCATCGGCTCGCCGCTCACCGCCTGGCTGACCAGCCGGATCGATCGCCGGCTGCTGCTGACCACGACGCTGGCGGTGCTGGCGCTCGGCAATCTCGCCTCCGCCTTTGCGCCGAACTATGCGGTGCTGCTGGTGCTGCGGCTGGCGATGCTGTCGGTCGGCGCGCTCTACACGCCGCAGGCCGCCGGCGCGGTGGCGCTGATCGTGCCGCCGGAAAGCCGCGGCGGCACCATGGCGTATGTGTTTCTCGGCTGGTCGCTTGCGGTGGCGCTCGGCGTGCCGCTGGTCACCTTCGCGGCCGATCATGCCGGCTGGCGCGGCGCCTATCTCACCGTCGGCGGCATCGGGCTGATCAGTTTCGTCCTGTTGTGGCTGCGGCTGCCGGGCGGCCTGACTGCGGCGCCGGTGAGCCTGCGCACCTGGGCCGCGGTGGGGCGCAACCGCCGCATCCTGACGCTGCTCGGGGTGTCGTCACTGCAGACCTCCGGTCAGTTCGTGGTGTTCACTTTCTTCGGACCCTTGCTCACCGGCTTGACCGGTGCCGGGCCGCGCGAGATCGCGCTGGTGTTTGCGATCTACGGCGTCTGCGGCTTCGTCGGCAACGTCATCGCCAGCCGCATCGTCGATGGCTGGGGCGCGTACCGCACCTCGGCGCTGTTCACCTCGCTGATGTTGGCCGGCATTCTCGGCTGGACCTTCGGGGCCGGGCATTTCGCCGTGATGGCAGTTGCGGTGGCGGTGTGGGGGCTGGGCTTTGCGGCCTCGAACTCGATGCAGCAGGTGCGCTTGGTCACGGCCGATCCGACGCTCGCCGGCGCAACGGTGTCGCTGAACACGTCGGTGCTGTATGTTGGTCAGGCGATCGGCTCGGCGATCGGCGGCACGCTGTTCGCCGCCGGGCTGCTGCATGTCAACGGCTACGTCTCCACCGCGGTGCTGGGTCTGGCGCTGTGCATGGTGGTGGCCGCGACCCGCGACCGCAACGCTTGAGCGCGGCGCAGCCGCATCGCGCCGCGCTCCGACGTCTCACATAGTTGATCACGCCCAATAGCAGCCGCGTTCCGATCAGCACCGGCGCGTGGGACGGTGAGGCGTGCGGCGGGATCAGCACCGCGATCGCGGTGAAGACGAGGCAGGTGTGTAGCGCCAGCCGGCGGCGCAGCGACAGGGCGGGGGCAGGCGAGGCATCGATCGAACGGACGGCCATGGGAGTCTCCAGGCTGGTCCGCGATCGGCGGCGTCATCAGCGCACGCCGACCGCGATGGATCGGGACGTGCGTTGATTGACGTCGAACGCTTACGGCCGGCGATGCTGGCGGCGGACCGCGGGGCGCGCGCCCCGTCGGAAGTATCAGCCGAGCCGCATCGACAGCTCGACATCGGCGGCGAACGGCACTGACAGATAACCGTTCGCTGGATCGCGCACCCGAGCCAGATAGTCCGGGCAGTGATCGGCGTTGTCGGCGACGATCAGCGCGCCGGGCGCAAGCCGGCTTTCGAGCAGGTCGAGAATATCCGCATACAGCGCCTTGGCGCCGTCGAGCAGCACGAGATCGATGCGGTCGGGCAGATCCTTGCTGAGCGTCTGCAGCGCATCGCCTTCGCGGAATTCGACCAGATCGGCGAGATCGCCGGCTTCGAGATTGGCCTCGGCGCGGACCAGCTTGGCGTGCTCGAACTCGGTGGTGATCAGCCGGCCGCCGCCATTGTCGCGCAGCGCTGCGGCCAGATGCAGCGTCGAAATGCCGAACGAGGTGCCGAACTCGACGATGCTCCGGGCGCGGCACCCTCGCGCCAGCATGTAGAGCAGCACGCCAGTCTCGGGCGACACCGCGAGGGCGTAGTCTTTCAGCCGGCCGTACAGCGTCGCGTAATCGGTCTTGCTACGCATCAGCCGCATCGTGTCGGGTGCAAGCTGGTCGAGCTGCGGCTGTGTGGCCTCGGCTTCGTCGAACAATCGTGTCAGCAGCGGGGCCAGCGGTGAGGTGGTGAGGGTGGTCATGGCGAACTCCAAAGGGAGTGATCAGCGCGATGTTGCGCGTCCTCAGAAATACGAATAAATATTCGCATTCGCTAATCGCATTCCCCGAGACGCCGATGGCCGAACGCCGAAGTGGCTCTATTTCCACGCGAAAACAGCCCCAGCAGGCGCGCTCGACCGAGCTGGTCGCGGCCATCCTGGAGGCGGCTGTTCAGGTTTTGGCGAAGGAGGGCGCGCAGCGCTTCACCACCGCGCGGGTCGCCGACAAAGCCGGCGTCAGTGTCGGCTCGCTGTATCAGTACTTCCCCAACAAGGCCGCGATCCTGTTCCGGCTGCAGAGCGACGAGTGGCGGCAGACCTCGGAGATGCTGCGCGACATCCTCGAGGATCGCCGCGATCCGCCGCCGCAGCGGCTGCGCCGGCTGGTGCACGCCTTCATCCGATCGGAATGCGACGAAGCCGAAGTGCGCGGCGCGCTCGATGATGCTGCGCCTTTGTATCGCGACGCGCCTGAAGCCCGTGCGGCCCGCAAGGCAATGGACGGCACCATGGCGGCGTTTCTGCACGAGGCGGCGCCGAACAGCTCCGAGGCCGCGCGCCTGCGTGCGGCGGAGCTGATCAGTCGCACGATCGCCGCGCTCGGCAAGGACTTCTCCAGCCGCCCGCGCACGGCGGCCGAGATCACCGCGTATGCGGACGCGGTTGCCGATATGCTATGCGCTTATCTGAAGACGCTGCGACGAGGTTGAGAAAAGATGCCGAAGCCGGTCCTGACACGGCTGCTGATCGCCTGCCTTGCAGCGGCGTCGCTCGGCGGTTGTGCGACTCTGCCGACGGCGGCGTGTCTGCCGCCATCGCAGCCGATGCTGAATGCCGAACTGGCATTCGGCCGCAATATCGGCGATCGGCTCGGCGTCAGCGATGCCGAGTTCAGGCGCTTCACCGCGGAAGAAATAACGCCGCGGTTTCCGGATGGGCTGACGGTGGTGGATGGCGTCGGGCAGTGGCGCGACAGCGAGGGCGGCCACATCGTTCGGGAAAAGGCCAAGCTGGTGACGCTGGTGTTCGCCGACGATCCGGCCAAGCGCGCGGCGCTGAGCGCCATCGCCGACGCCTATAAGCAGCGCTTCAAGCAGCAGGCGGTGATGATCTCGGTGCGGCCGAGCTGCGTCAGCTTCTGAGTGCAGCGGCGGTGCCGCGCTCGGTGATCTGATAGTGCGTCGATCGGGGATCGACCGAGGAGCGCTTCAGCCAGCCGAGTTCGACCAGATTTTCGAACGGCTTCTGCTCACGCGCGCCGAACACCTGGCGGCGGCCGCCGTTGGTCTGAATATCGCGGATCAGCTTGAAATCGTCGGCGGTCGCCATCGTCGTCTCCAGCCGGGACCGCGCAAGCAGCACTCCGCATGCGTCAGCTTACGGACGTCTTGCGCGCCCGCTTCTTCGGCGTGGCCGCCGATGGATCTGCCGAAGCCGCCGCAGCGGCCTGTTCGGCCTCGCGGGCGAGCCGCAGCGCGCGCAGTCGCTCCATGTTCTTGCGAAGCGCGACGCCTTCACGCGCGACCTCCGCCATCCGCTGCGCACCTTCCTGCTGTTCGAGCGCCTTGCGGCGTGCCCGTTCGATGCTGGTCGGGGAGGGAGTGGTGGTCTTCTTGTCAGTCATATCCGTCTCCTTCGGCACGCGCGGCAAAACCCGCTCGATCGCAGGGATCGAACGGGCCCATCTGCCGTTTCAGTACATCCGTGAAACGGAGACGCCGGATCAAGCCAGCGCGAGATTTTCCGCGCTGCTCTTGCCGCGCATTCTGTCAACCTTCACCTCGAACGAGACCTGCTGGCCTTCGGCGAGGCCGGACAGCCCGGCGCGTTCAACCGCGCTGATATGCACGAACACGTCGTTGCCGCCGTCGTTCGGCGCGATGAAGCCAAAACCCTTTTGGCCGTTGAACCACTTTACGGTACCAGTCGTCATTTCCATTCTCCAAAGCACATCGTCCGCGCCAACGTGGCACGTGACGTTTCAACTAATCGATGACTTTGGGAAGGAGCCCGCGGGCGCATTCAGAAAGGCACAGCGGCTAATCGAATAACCAAACCGTATAGCATCCGCCCCCGTCATACAAGGACTATATTGTCGCGCGCTGCCTGCAGGGACTGCAACCGTACCGATAGAGACAATCGCAGCATCATCGCTTATCGGTTAGTTCCGCTTCATTCAGCTTGATGTTCCACTTCGCAATGCCAAGTTTCATGCTCTCCCACGATCCTGTTCTGACCTGGAGTATCGTCGCCCTCGCCACCGCAGGGGTGATCATTCGGCCGCTGCGTTGGCCCGAAGCGGTATGGGCGGTCGCGGGTGCAGTGGCGCTGGTGCTGCTCGGTTTACTGTCGTGGCAGGACGCGCTCGCCGGCGTGCGCAACGGCATCGACGTGTATCTGTTTCTGATCGGCATGATGCTGATCGCCGAACTGGCTCAGCGCGAGGGGCTGTTCGATTATCTCGCGGCGTTCGCGGTCCAGCACGCGCACGGTTCGCCGCAGCGGCTGTTCCTGTTGGTATATGTCGTCGGCGTGTTTGTGACGGCGCTGCTCTCGAACGACGCCACCGCGATCGTGTTGACGCCGGCGGTGTATGCGGCGACGCGCGCGGCGGGTGCTGCGCCACTGCCGTATCTGTTCGTATGCGCCTTCATCGCCAATGCGGCGAGCTTCGTGCTGCCAATCTCCAACCCGGCCAACCTGGTGGTGTTCGGCGAGCACATGCCGCATCTCGGCGGCTGGCTGCAGCAATTCACGCTGCCGTCGCTGGCGGCGATCGTCGCGACCTATCTGGTGCTGCGTCTGGCGCTGCGCCGCTCGCTCGCCGCGCAGAGGATCGAGATGCGGGTTGAGACGCCGCACCTGTCGCGCGGCGGCAAGCTCGCGGCCGTCGGCATCGGAGCGATCGCGATCGTGCTGCTCACCGCCTCGGCGCTCGACGTCGCGCTCGGCCTGCCGACCTTCGTGTGCGGCCTCGTCACCACGGCGGTGGTGTTGGCGGTCGCTCGGCAGTCGCCGGTTCCGGTGCTGAAGGGCGTGTCGTGGAGCGTGGTGCCGCTGGTCGCAGGGCTGTTCGTGATGGTCGAGGCGCTGAGCCGCACCGGGGTGATCGGTGCGCTCGGCGGCCTGCTGCGCGAAGTGGTGGCGGACGCGCCGCGGCTCGGCTCGTGGGCGGCCGGCATCGTCACCGCGATCGCCTGCAACATCGGCAACAACCTGCCGGTCGGCCTCGTTGCCGGCTCGGTCGCGGCCGACAATCACCTGCCGCGCGAGACCATCGCGGCGCTGCTGATCGGCGTCGACCTCGGGCCGAACTTCTCGGTCACCGGTTCGCTCGCCACCATCCTGTGGCTGGTGGTGCTGCGCCGGAACCAGATCGAAGTCACCGCCTGGCGGTTCCTCAAGCTCGGCCTCGTGGTGACGCCGCCGGCGCTGATCGCAGCGCTCGCAGCCGCGGTGTGGTGAGAATTCCGCGCTGCTAACAACGCGCCGTTCCTGCACGTCCGCGTGATCGGTTCTGGCGAGGGCAGGGGTGCCGTCTATATTGTTCGGCATCCTCATTCGCATCGACCATCCCCACGTGAGACGTTTCGTGCTGATCCTGTTGTTGTTGCTGATCGTGCCGATCGCCGTGTCGGCCGGAAAATATTGGCTGGGTGATCGAAGCGTCGATTGGCAGAGCGCCGACCGGTCCAGCGCCGGACTGCTGCCGCCGGCGGCGCAGAATCCCGATGCGGTGGTGCGGGTGTTTGCCGCGCGTACGGTGCGCTGGCGCGGCATCTTCGCCGTGCACAGCTGGATCGTGGTGAAGCCGGCGAACGCATCGCGCTACACACGCTACGACTACACCGCGTGGGGCACGCCGATCCGCGTCAACGGCTTCGTCGCCGACGGCCGCTGGTTCGGCGACGAGCCGCAGCTGATCGCTGCCGCCGACGGCGAGGCCGCCGCGGCGATGATCCCGAAGATCGAGGCCGCGGTGAAAGGCTATAAGCTCGCCGCGTACGGCGACTATCGCGCCTGGCCGGGGCCGAACTCCAACACCTTCGTGGCCGCGGTGATCGCGGCGGTGCCGGAACTGCGCACCACGCTGCCGCCGACCGCCATCGGCAAGGACTATCCGTGGGACGGCGGCTGGGTTGCCATGACGCCGTCCGGCACCGGCGTGCGCGCGACGCTCGGCGGTTATCTCGGCCTGACGCTCGGCTGGATCGAGGGCCTCGAACTCAACGTGCTCGGCGCCGTTATCGGCCTCGACCTGCGCCGGCCGGCGGTCAAACTGCCGGGTCTCGGCCGTATCGGTGTCAGTGCGGCGTAAGCTGCGAATGTGAGCTGCAGCCGCATGGCGCGGCAACATCCGGCGGCGGCGCGTTGACGCCGCGCCAGCGGGCGTAGCGCCACGGCAGATACCAATGTGCGCCGGGCGGCAGGACTTGCGGAACCAGATCGATCCCGGACGTGCCCCACGGCTGGCAGCGCAACAGCCGCGCCAGCGTCATCCAGCCACCCGCCCACAGTCCGAACCTGCTGATCGCTTCGTCCCCGTACATCGAGCAGGTCGGATAGTGCCGGCAGTTGTAGCCGACCAGCGGCGACAGCGTGTGACGATACAGCCAGATCAGTCCGCGCCCGATGTTCCGCGGCAGCCGCAGCACTGCTGCGATCCAATCAGTTCCGCGACTTGGTAGTTGCATGAGCAGATGCCGGTTCGATGAGCGGCGGTTTGCGCGGTTCCGTTGCGGGGAACCGCGAGGCGCCGACATTTGCGCAACACTCACCCGAAACTCGCGCGCTGTTGAGCGCATCGCAGCAAAACGCGGTGGTGTTTGCGGTTGATCAAAGTTAGCTTTTTCACAACGGTTAAGTAACAGACACGTGACAGATTCGCGTTGGAACTTGTGACGCAGTTGCTGCCGGAGCGAAGGAAGCCAGGTTGGGACGCGCAGTTCTTTCTTGTCTGAACGGTGGGGCGCTGGGGTTGGTCGCAGCGCTCGGCATCGTTCTACTCGGGTTCGCAGCCGACAGCAGCATTCCTGTCACGGCCGGCGCCGCCAGTCTCGAAGCGCGGCGGCAGCCGATGAAGTTCGGCTGGGTCGCCTGCGATCCGGATTGCGGCGGCTGGATCAGCGCCATCGGCATCGTCACCACCGATACTCCGAAGGATTTTGAGGACTTCGCCCGCGATCGCAAGCTCGGCGGCGCCACTGTGGTGCTGGATTCGAGCGGCGGCTCGGTCAACGACGCCATCACGCTCGGCCGACGCTGGCGCAAGCTCGGGCTGGCCACCACGGTCGGCACCAGCGTGCCGTCCGCATCGCCGCTTGGCAGCCGCGCCCGGATCGAGCCCGGCGCCTACTGCGAATCGATGTGCGTGTTCCTGCTGCTCGCCGGCAATTCCCGCTATGTGCCGGAAGGCGCCCATGTCCGGGTGCACCAGATCTGGATGGGCGACCGCGCCGAGGATGCCCGCGCCGCCAGCTACACCGCACAGGACATGTCGATCGTCGAGCGCGACATCGGCCGATTGGCGAAGTTTACGTTCGAGATGGGCGGCACCGGCGATCTGCTGTCGCTCGCCCTCAGCGTGCCGCCGTGGGAAGACCTGCACGAGCTGTCGCGGCAGGAGCTGCGTGACACCAACCTCATCACCACCCAGGCGATCGCCGATCTGTTGCCCGGCCTCGCCGGTGCATCGGCCAAGACCGTGGCATCGGCCGAGCCGAAGCCGGTGCAGGATCGCTTCACCCCGCAGCCGGCAGCCGCCACCAAGACCGCCGAAGCGCTCCCGACCGGCGGCACCGCCGCGGCGCAGCCGGGACACTGAACCCGCCGACGATCCAGTCGTCATTCCGGGGCGCTCGCGACAGCGAGCGAACCCGGAATCCCGAGATTGTTGTGCGTTGTCTTTCACAACGTCGAGATTCCGGGTTCAGGCGCTGCGCGCGTGCCCCGGAATGACTCGGAGGGAGCTGAGCTCGCGCCCCGGAATGACTTGTGGAGAGGGCGGGCTTAGGCCGTCGCCTTGGCGCCGTCGTTTTGCGCTTCGATCTGGCCGATCGCGTCGACCACCGCGTCGAAGGTCAGCAGCGTCGAGGCGTGGCGGGCCTTGTAGTCGCGGACCGGCTCGAGCATCGCGATGTCGGCCCATTTGCCGTCGGGCGGGGCGCCGTTCTCTTTCAGCATCTTGCGCACGGTCTCGCGCAACGCCTTGAGTTCGCTGGCGGTCGAGCCGACCACGTGGCTCGCCATGATCGACGACGAGGCCTGGCCGAGCGCGCAGGCTTTGACGATGTGGGCGAAGTCGGTGACGGTGTCGCCGTCCATCTTGAGGTCGATCGTCACGGTCGAGCCGCACAGTTTGGAATGCGCGGTGGCGCTGGCGTCGGGATGCTCCAGCCGCCCGATCCGCGGAATATTGCCGGCCAGTTCGATGATGCGCTTGTTGTAGACGTCGTTGAGCATGCCGCGAATTCCGTGCCGGCGCTGGGCACGCCGGTCGCCCGGAGGCGGCGACCTTGGCGGTTCCGGCTTGCCGTCTTATATAGGAAGCGTGGCTTTCGAAATGAAGCCTCGCCGTGCGGCTGACTGCGCCGCGCGGAGGCCGCGAGCCGAAATCGGTCAAACACTTGGCCGGCCGGGCTCGCCGAAGGGATCAAGACGACCGGCTGTTGTCCGCCCGTCTGCCCGGTGACACATCCGGCCCAACAAGGCCGGTCGAACGGAGAGAAGATGGACGCCAAAATCAAGCCGATCCGCGGCACCAAGCCGGCCGAAGGCCGCCCCGAATTCCAGCCCGCCGAGCTCGATCCGTCCGAGTTCCTCGAAGTCGCGGTGCAGCCCGATCAGCCGCGCCCGTCGCGCGCCGAGGCGGAAGCCGCGGTGAAGACGCTGCTGTCCTATATCGGCGAGAACACCGAGCGCGAGGGCCTGCTCGACACCCCGCGCCGGGTGGTCGAAGCCTATGACGAGCTGTTCCAGGGCTATCACCAGTGCCCGAAGGAAGTGCTGGAGCGCACCTTCGGCGAGACCGCCGGCTATGACGACTTCGTCCTGGTCCGCAACATCAGCTTCACCTCGCATTGCGAACACCACGTGATGCCGTTCTATGGCAAGGCGCACATCGCCTACACGCCGGTGGAGCGCGTGGTCGGGTTGTCGAAGCTGGCGCGGCTGGTCGACATCTTCGCCCGCCGGCTGCAGACCCAGGAGCATCTCACCGCGCAGATCGCCGCCGCGATCGACGAGGTGCTGAAGCCGCGCGGCGTCGCGGTGCTGCTCGAAGCCGAGCACACCTGCATGTCGGTCCGGGGTATCGCCAAGAAGGGCGCCACCACCTTCACCAGCCGCTACACCGGCGTGTTCCGCGATAATCCGGCGGAGCAGGCGCGGTTCATGTCGATGGTCAGGGACCGCGGCTAACGCGCGAGTCCTGCAAGGCAATTCAATCGTGTCCAGCGAATCGCGTTCAAGCTCTTCACCCGTTGCGCCCGATGACATCGAGGAAGGCGTTGTGCTGCGCCCGAAATTCGATGCGCACGGGCTCGTCACCGTCGTCACCACCGATGCGCGGACCGGCGACGTGCTGATGGTCGCGTTCATGAACGACGAAGCGCTTGATCGCACCATCCAGACCGGCGAGGCCTGGTACTACAGCCGCTCGCGCAAGCGGCTGTGGAAGAAGGGCGAGACCTCCGGCCACATCCAGAAGGTGCTGGAGATGCGGGTCGACTGCGACCAGGACGCGGTGTGGATCAAGGTCGATCAGACCGGTGGCGCCGCCTGTCACACCGGCCGGCATTCCTGCTTCTACCGCCGCATCGACCGCGGCGGCGACGGCGCGCCGGTGCTGATCGAAACCGACTCCGAGCGCAAGTTCGACCCGGACAAGGTCTACGGCAAATAGCCCTGTGGATCAGGCCAGCCGGCTGGCGACCTCGCGCTGCTGCTGCACCAAGTCCGGACCGGTCTTCGCGCCGGTCGGATCGGCGATGCTGTCGATGTAGTCCATCGCCGCCGATCGCAATTGGCCATCCTTCAGGCTGATCACGCCCGACAGCGTCTGAATATTCATCGAGCGGACGTTGTAGTTGCTCCAGGCGGTTTGCTGCTGTTTGCTGCCCTGGGCGCTGGAGCCCTTTTCCTTGTTGTAGAGCTCGAGCGCGGCGTTTGCCGCCTTCAGCGCGTTCAGGCCGGAGATTTCCTTCAGCTCCTTGGCGACATCAGGATTGTCGGCGAAGTACTTCTCGATCTTCGCTTTCCACGGCCCTTCGGCGGTGACGTTGCCGAATTTGTCGACCTGCAGCCTGACGGCGTCGTCGAGATTGACGTTCATTTTCTTGAACGCGTCGGTGAGCTTGGCGGTCAAGGCATCGGTGCGCTTCTGCAGGCTCTCGTCGAACGACAGCGCGAGCTGGTCGCTGGCGGCCGTGTCAGCCTTGGCCTTGTCGAGAATCGCTTTGGCGCGATCGGAGAGCGTGACGGTGTCGACCGCACCCGTGGCCGCGGTGGTGGCGGACTGCGATGTCGCCGATGCGGTGGCGGATGGGATCGCGCCGGCCTGCGCCTGGCTCGCCAAAAAGGCCGAGGTCCCAGCGGTGGTGGAGTTGGTGATCGCGGCCATGGCTTTCTCCCGATGACTCTGCGCCCCGGTCAAACTCCGAGCGGACGGGCAAGAGTCTAGCCATCTTGAGTTAAGCGAGCGTCAAAACGCCCGTGCAAGCTGTATCGGGTTTCAGTCGTTAACACTGCGTTAACCATAATCCCGCAGGGTCGCCGTGGCGGAAGGGCGCTCGCAGCGGAGAGCGGGCAGGGGCTATGGCGGTCGAGATTTCAAATCCGGCGGTGATGATCGTCGATCCGGCGCGGACCAAGGTCGCCGGCGCGATCAAGCAGGCTGCCGGCGCCACCGGCACCAGCTTCCAGTATCTGCTTGCCACCGCCAAGATGGAGTCGGACTTCAACCCGACCGCCCAGGCCAGCACTTCATCGGCACAGGGCTTGTTCCAGTTCATAGAACAGACCTGGCTCGGCACAGTGAAGGAAGCCGGCGCGCAGCTCGGCTACGGCCAATATGCCGATTCCATCACCCGCTCGGCGTCGGGCAGCTATTCGGTCAGCGACCCGTCGGCGCGTGCCGCAATCATGAATCTGCGCAACGATCCGGTGGCGTCCTCGGCGATGGCCGGGGTGCTGACGCAGTCGAACAGCTTCAAGCTGACTGGCGAGATCGGTCGCCGCCCGTCGGATGCCGAACTCTACATGGCGCACTTCATGGGCGTTGCCGGCGCCGCCAAGTTGATCAACGCCGCGAGCGACACGCCCAACGTCGCCGGCGCCGCGCTGTTTCCCTCGGCGGCGGCGGCCAATCAGTCGATCTTCTACGATCGCTCCGGCAACGCCCGCAGCGTCTCCGAGGTGTATTCCAATCTCGCGACGCGCTACGAGGCGGCCGCCAATGCACCCGCAACGCAGAGTGCGATCGCCTCGGTCGCCGGCCTGCCGGTGACGCTGGCTTCGGCCGCACCGCAAGTGCCGGTCGACAACGCCGCTTATCTGGCGAGCTTCCCGGACGTGCGCAACGTCACGCCCGCGCAAGCCGGCGACGCCACTCGCACCGCGACATCGCAGCGCGGCAACGAGCCGATGTTCCGTTCGCTGTTCCTCGGCGGCGACCGCGCCGAGCCGATATCGCCTGCTGTGCAATCGCTGTGGACCTCGCCGTCGCAGACGGCCATGCCGTCACAGACGACGATTCCGTCACAGACCGCGCTGCCGGACCCGCCGCGCACTCCCGAAGTCCGCACGCCGACTCCGCTCGATCTGTTCAGCGACCGCAACGGCACGTTCGCGAGCTGAGCTTAGTTCAGCCATTCCGCTTGCGGCGACTGCGCTGATTTTGCACCGAGTTCAGGAACGCCTTGTCGGCCTCGATCCGCTTTTCCAGAAACGTCGTGACCGCCTTGATCCGCGCGACGTGAAGCAGGTCTTCGTGGACCGACAGCCAGATGTCGCGCGTGGTGAACAGTTCGGGCATCACCGGAAATAGCTCGGCATTGCCGGACGCCACGTAGGACGGCAGCATTGCGATCCCTTGGCCGGCCGAAACGGCGATCGACTGCGCCACCAGACTGGTGCTGCGGAAGATCGTGTGCGGCGGCCGCAGTACGTCGGACAGCCAGCGGTTTTCCTTGCTGTAGATGTAGTCCTCGATGAAATCGATGAAGGCGTGGGTTTCCAGCTCCTTCACCGTTGTCGGCGGGCTCCGGCCTCCGAAATACGCATCCGTCGCGTACAGCGAGATCCGGAATTCACCGACCTTCTTGATCGACAGTCGCTTTCCGTGCGGCCGGAAGAAGCTGACGAAAATAT
The DNA here is from genome assembly GCF_047501505.1 of Rhodopseudomonas sp. G2_2311. Lineage (NCBI taxonomy): Bacteria > Pseudomonadati > Pseudomonadota > Alphaproteobacteria > Hyphomicrobiales > Nitrobacteraceae > Rhodopseudomonas > Rhodopseudomonas sp. G2_2311. The sequence continues at coordinate 93,332 of NZ_JAZDRK010000009.1, read as the reverse complement.
CCGCCTCGCGCCGGCTGAGGTCGAGCAGCCGCGTGTCGGTGATCAGTTCGATCTGGATCGACGGGTAGATCCGGTTGAAGTCGGCGATGCAGCGCGTGAGATAAAAGCTGCCGATCCCTTCCATCGCGGCGATCCGCACCGCACCGCCGGCATCGGCGGTATCGGTCCCGATCGCCTCGACGATCGAGTTGGCCTGGCTTTCCATGCCCTCGGCATATTGCAGCAGCCGCATGCCGATCTCGGTCAGCGTGAAGCCCGACTTGCTGCGTTTGAACAGCGTCGAGTTCAGGCTGCGCTCCAGCTCGCGGACGCGGCGGCTGACGGTGGTGTGGTCGACCTTCAGCTTGGCGGCGGCGCGGACCAGACTGCGCTGCCGCGCCACTTCGAGGAAATAGACGACGTCGTTCCAGTCGTACCTGATGGTGCGCTGAGTCTTCGCCACGCCTGCTGCGGTCTCCCCGGCACGGCCGGCGCCGATGCGCCGACCTTCCGTTTGTGTCCGGACAGCCACCGAACGGGACTACGCCGCGACGATGGGAGCGTACGTCTCCACCAGCCGGTTTGCAAACATGTCCACCTTCGGGATCATCATCTTCTGGCGGCAGACCGCCAGATCGATGTGCTTGGGCATCACCGCGCCGAGCTTCATGACGCGCGGCGCGGCGATGTTGATGTCCCATTGCGGAAAGCCGGTCGGCGGGATCACCACGCTGCCGCCGGGGTAGGGGCTGTCGACCCGGTTGGCGAGGACGACCGCGACCCGATTGTCCTCGGCCCGCAGCACGGCGAGCAGTTCGCGCTCGAACGGCTCGCGCAGCGCCGCCGGCCATAGGATGATGTCGGCCGCGCCGATCGCGAGGCAGCGCGAGGTCTCGGGAAACACCGCGTCATAGCCCGACATCACGCCGATGCGGCCGAACGGTGTGTCGAACACCGGATAGTCGAAGCCGGCGACGGCCCATTTGCGCTCCTCGGCGGTGAGATGCGTCTTGCGATAGCGGCCGATCTCCTTGCCATCGGGACCGATCAGCACGGTGGTCACATAGAGCCCCGCAGCGGCACGCTCGACGATCGGCGCCGCGATCAGGCAGCCGTAGCGCGCGCTGATCTTTGCCGCCGCGGCAAGGTTCGCCGCGGCCTGATCGGCGGCCGCAGCCGCTTCCGCGGGCGTCAGGATGTACTGCGCACTGAACGCGTATTCGGGCAGGGTGATGACCTTGGCACCGAGCTTGGCGGTGTGGTCGACCATGTCCAGCACCTCGGCGACGCTGCAGTCCGGCGTGACGTGGATCTGCACCGCCGCCACCTTGGTCACCGATTTCGACGGGATCAGCGGACGATCGGCGACGCCATAGACCGGCGTCTTTTCATAGGGCAATGCCATGATGCCGTATGTCTCGGGACGGCGGTCGGCGATCTTGTCGTTGGCGGTGTAGATCGATTTGTCTGCTGCGGCGTCGAGGTCGATGGTGGCGATCGACATCCCGTGGGTGTCGTAAGGCACCTTCGACAGCACGCGGCCCTTCGGATCGACGATCATGCTGCCGCCCGGATAGTAGATCGAGCGCTCGTAACCGGCCTTCGTGGCAGCCACCAGCCACACGCCGTTCTCGTAAGAGCGCGCCGGGCCCCACATGTCTGCCTGGTCCATCGCAAAGAAGTTCGCCATGTCGACGATCACCTCGGCGCCTTGCATCGTCATGGCGCGGAAGATCTCGGGGATGCGGCCGTCGAAGCAGATCAGGAGGCCGATCTTGCCGAGATCGGTATCGACCACCGGGCAGCCGCGCTCGCCGAACGCGAACCAGTTCTGATCGTGGGTGGCGAGGAACTGCTTGTGATAGTGGCAGGCAACTTCGCCCTTGCGGTCGAACATGATGCCGGTGTTGAAGATCTTCTGCTTGGCCGGATCCCATTCGGTGATGCCGCTGGCGATATAGACGCCGTGCTTGCGGCTCAGCGCCGCCAGCGCCTTGACGAACGGACCTTCGGTCAGCGTCTCGGCCAGTTCGCGGCAGTGCTCGGGCGAGTCGAACAGATAGCCGGTGTCCATGCATTCCGGGAACACGATCAGTTCGGCGCCCTGCCGGACGGCGTCCTCGACGTAAGCCGTCGCGAGCGCGATGTTGAAGTCGAAATCGCCCAACTTGGCGAGTGTCTGCACCGCAGCGGCGCGAAACCGGCGCTTCGTCATGTCAGTCTCCAGATTGTAGGGGTGGTTCGGATCTTTCAGGTCCGGCTCAGCCGGCGCCCGTCATTTCTTTACTTCCTGCCAGAAGCGATCGAGGCAGTGACGCTTGAGCGTCATGAACGCATCGCCGGTGGTGACGGCGCGGTCGCGCGGCCACGGCAGACCGATCTCGACGATCTCCGCGACCTTGGTCGGGCGCCGCGTCAGCAGCACCAGCTTGTCAGCCTGCTCGATCGCCTCGTCGAGGTCGTGCGACACCAGCAGCATGGTGGTCTTGGTCTTCATGAAGATCTTCTGCAGCTGCTCGCGCATCGACATCGTCATCTCGTAGTCGAGCGCCGAGAACGGCTCGTCGAGAAACAACACCTCGGGCTCGGTCACCAATGCACGCAGGATCGACACGGTCTGCTGCTGCCCGCCCGACAGCGTGTAGGGATAGGCATTGAGATCGATGCGGATCTCAAACTCGGCCAGCAGCTTCTCGATCCGCCGCTTGCGCTCGGCGCGCGGCACGCCCATCACCTTGAGAGGGTAGTGGATGTTGTCGATCGCCTTCAGCCAGGGAAACAGTGCCTCGCGATAGTTCTGGAATACGTAGGAGATTCGCGTCTCGCTGATGCGTCGGCCATCGTACAGCACCTCGCCGGCGTCCATCGGCATTAGGCCCGAGATCATGTTGATCAGCGTGCTCTTGCCGCAGCCGTTCGGACCGAACACCGAGATGAACTGGCCGAGCGGCAAGTCCAGGTCGAAGCCGTCGTAGATGACGGCGTCGTTGAAGGTCTTGCGCAGGCCGCGGATCGTCATCTTCGCCTGCCGACCGGGCTTCGCGGCGGTGGGCGTAGGGGCAGTCTCGGTCATCGGCTCCGGCCGCAATTGGAGGACGCTGCTCGGGCTCATTCGCCGAGATCCGCCTTGGTCAGCAGCTTCTCGCGAACGTTGATCGGCCCCGGCACCACGCCTTCGGCGATGAACACATCGACCAGCGCCTGATAGGATTTGACGTCGGTGTCGTTGAGATCCTTGAAGCCGCGCAAGTAAGGCTGCGCCACCAGATCGAGCTGATCGGCCTTGATCGGCGTGTAGGCCGGCAGCACCGCCTTGTATTTGTTGAAGTCGGCGTTGACGAGGTCGGTGGCCTGGTCGATCACCGCAACGACGCGGCGGGCGACCTCGGGGCGCTCGGTCATGAACTTGGTCGTCATCACCGACGCGCCGGAGTAGAACGGATCGGCGATCACGCTGGCGACCGGATTGGTCATCGCGCGCTTGGCCTTGCCGGAGGCGACCGCGATCGAGCCGACCGGCTCCAGCGACAGCGTGGCGTCGGCCGTGCCGCCGACCACCGCCGGCACCTGCATCGCGACCGCAAGGTCGACCAGCTTGACGTCCTTGTCGGGATCGAGGCCCGCCGCTTTCACCATGTGGCGGGAGATCGTCCGCCACATGATGCCGGGCACGTGGCCGAGCGTCTTGCCTTTGAGATCGGCGAAGCTCTTGATGGTGCTGTCCGGCTTGACGATCAACCCGTCATTGATGCGGTCGACCTTGATGCCGCCGCCCTGCAGTCCGAAGACCTTCAGCTTGCCGGGAAATTTCGACTCCGCGATCATCGCGATGCCCGCGGCAGCGCCGGGCGGGCCGAAATCGGCGCGGCCGGCGATCAGCGCGTCGATGATCTGGTTCGGCGATTCCATCTTGGCGGAGTCGATCTCGATGCAGGCCTTCTCGAACAGCTTCTGATCGAGCGCGACGTAGTAAGCGGTGGTCTGCATGATCGGCAGCCAGGCTGCGGTGACCTTGTCCATCTTGTCGCAGGCCGCCTGCGCGCCGCCGACGGTGGAGAGCGCAGCCGTGAGCGTGGCGGCCAGCAGGAATGATTTGGACATCGTCGTCTCCTTGTGAACGAGGGCAGCGGTGCGGATCATTTGCCCGACCAGTGGATGATCGAGCGCTCGATAAACAGCAGGATCAGATTGAGGCCGTAGCCCATCGCGCCGGCGATCAGGATCGAGCCGTACATGTCGGTGAGTGAGTAGGAGATCTGCGCATCGATGATGCGGTGGCCCATGCCGTCGGTGGCGCCGATGAACATCTCGGCGACGATGATCACCACCAGCGCCAGCGACACCGCCGTGCGGAGTCCGATGAAGGTCTGCGGCAGGGTCTCGAAGAAGATGACGTCGCGGAAGATGCGCAGCGAGGACGCGCCCATCGACCGCGCGGCGAGGATGCGGGTCTGCCGCGCGTTCATCACGCCGTAGGCTACGTTGAAAACGATCACCAGCCACGCCGCGAATGCCGCCACCGCGATCTTGGCGAGATCGCCGAGCCCGAACAGCAGCAGAAACAGCGGAAACATCGCGGTCGCCGGCGTCGAGCGAAAGAAATCGACGATGAACTCGACCGAGCGATACACCGCAGCCTTGGCACCGAGCACGATGCCGACCGGAACGCCGGCGACGATCGCAATCGCGATCGAGTAAGCGACGCGGACCATGGTGTGCCAGAAATCCTTGGTCATGCTGCCGGACCAGATCGCAGCAGCGGTGTCGCGAAGGGTGTCGACCGGGGAGGGCAGCAGATCCTTGTTGACCCAGCCGCCACGCGCGGCGAGCCACCAGACGCCGAACAGCAGCAGCGGGCCGACAGCGAGTTCGGTCGCGCGTCGCAACCTTGCCGTGGTGGCTTTCGAGATGGCTGTTTGCACGGCGCTCTCCTGCTGATCAGGTCGAAGTCGTTAGTTAGCTCGCTCATCATCGCTGACGGCGGCGGGATGAAAATGACGAATTGTGCAACGCAATGTGCAAATCTGCATATTCAAATCGGCAGGATGAGCGATCAATCTGTAATCATACACTGTCGAGATTGTGGGCAGTCTGGCGCCTTCCGCGGCTTCGCAAGATGCTGGGTGCCGTGCGCGGAGAGGACGCGACATCGCATGCGGAGCTGTTCGTTCGCGGAGCGGCGGCAAGTTCGTGGTGGCACGCGGACGTCTGTGGCCGGGCAAGTTTCCGTCCGCCCGTGGAGCCTTAACGAAACGTCAACGAACTCAGCCGGTTATGGTGAACCCTTTGTTAAGGGGCATGGTTTATTGATCGCTTATGAGAGGCGCCGAACAGGCGTGAGGTGAAGTTGCGTCGGCCGGAAGTGTCATGATTGTTCGGCAGTTCATCAGTTGGATCCGTCACGCACCGGCCGGCGAACGCGCCGAAGCCACCCGCGCTCTCGCGCGCGCCTGGTTGATTTCCGATCTCACGATCGACGACCGCATCGCCGCCGAAGGCGCGCTGCTGTTGATGCTGGATGATCCTGCTGCCCAGGTGCGGCAGGCGATCGCCGAAGTGTTCGCATCCCATCCCGACGCCCCGCCGACGATCGTGCGCGCACTCGCTTCCGATCAGGCCTCGGTGGCGCTGCCGGTGCTGGAATTCTCGCCGCTTTTGCTCGACGCCGATCTGGTCGACATCGTCGCCACCGGCGACAACGCCGTGCAATGCGCGGTGGCGCGGCGTTTCCAACTGCCCGCCGCGGTGTGCGCGGCGATCGCCGAGGTCGGCTCACCCGCCGCGGCGCTGGAGCTGATCGAAAACCCGCACGCCGAACTGGCGCCGTTCTCGTGGGACCGCATCGTCGAGCGCCACGGCCATCTCGCGGCGATCCGCGAGTCGATGCTGGCGCTGCCCGACCTGCCGGCGGCGACGCGGCTGGCGCTGGTGGCGAAGCTGTCCGACACCTTGCAGCAATTCGTGGTGGCGCGCGGCTGGCTCAGCGCCGACCGCGCCGCGCGCGCGACCGGCGAGGCGATGGACCGCTCCACCATCGCGATCGCGGCGCGCGCCCGCGGCGCCGACATGGCGGCGTTGATGCGGCATCTGTGCGAGACCCGCACGCTGACCGCGGGACTGATCCTGCGCGCGCTGCTATCCGGTAATCTCCTGCTGGTCGAACACGCACTCGCCGAACTCTCCGGCACTGCGCCGGCGCGGGTTGCGGCGCTGCTCGCCGACGGCGGCCGCACCTCGCTCAATGCGCTGCTCGGCCGCGCCGGGCTGCCTGAAACCGTCTTCCCGGCGTTCCGCGCCGCGCTCGCCGCCGAGCGCGAGATCGGCTTCGTCGCCAATGAATCCAGCGCCGCACGGCTCCGCCGCCGCATGGTCGAGCGGGTGCTGACCCAGTGCGAGACCGATCCGGATGCGGCGGGCCCGCTGCTGATCCTGCTGCGCCGCTTCGCCACCGAATTCGCCCGCGAAGAAGCCGCCGCGCTGCGCGACGAAGTGATCGCCGAAGAAGCCAGCTGGCGCTACGCGCCGGTTGCGGCGTAGGTCCAATCCCTGTCGCATTGCTACACGCACCAACATAGTTAGCGCTGAACCACTCCGCCTCGAGTCATCCCCGCGCAGGCGGGGATCCATATCCTCTGGCTTCGCAAGTGAGGGAAGGTGGCTGACGCAGGGCTTCAATCGAGATGCTGCGGCGTATGGGTCCCGCCTACGCGGGGACGACATGTTGACAAGCGATGCCAGATAGCGGGTCGACGAGGTGCGGAGGCTCAGACGCGACGGGTTTGCCGCGCGCGAAGCGCTACGCGGCGCCCCCGGAATGACGAGCGCGGGACGACCTACTCGTCCGGTGCGATGCTCGGGGCGAGGATGGCTTCGAGGTGTTCGGGGCGGTCGCGGTTGACGGCGGCGAGGTAATCGTCGGCGACGCCGCGCAGCTTGCGGTTCAGCGCGCGCTGCACTTCGGATTTCTGGCCGCCGGCGCCTTCGCGCACAATCGCCTGGATCGCGGCGACGTGGTTGGCGATCAGTTCGGCCGGCACCTTGGCGAGATCGGGCGCGTGCTCGATGATCCGGCACAGGCTGGCGGCGGTCGCGGCCGCGGCCGGAAACCCGAAGGTGGCGGCGTCGCCCTTGATGTCGTGGGCGGCGCGAAACAGCGCGGCGCGGCTGTCCTTGGTGACGCCGTCACGCACCAGATCGGCATGGGCGGCGGCGAGCCGCTGGCATTCCTCGGCCATCCAGTCGCCGAACTCGCCGGACAGCGACGCCAGCGCGGCTTCGGCGCGCGCCACCGGATCGTCGGCGGTCTCGGCCGGGGTGTCCTCGGCCAGCCGCCGCATCGCGCGGCGCAGCGGGTTGGCCTGGGTGATCACCTGATGGGTCGGGAAGGTCGCGACCTGAATGTCGCCGGGGCGTGGCTTGCTCATGGCTGTCGAAACGCCTGCTAGGTGTTGACCCGGGCCTTATCGAGCAGCGACGGCTGCTGGATGATGTCCGCTTCGCCGCCGTGGCGCCGCTCCGGGCCGATATAGCCGGCGGTGGTGTTGCGGCGGCGGTCGGGGCCGAAGTAATTGCGGGTGCGGATGAACGGGCGCGGGCTCGCCACCACGTTGAGGATGCGCTGATACAGCCCCTTCGACGAGATCGGCTTGGCGAGGAATTCGGTGACGCCGGCATCGCGCGCCAGCGTGACGCGGCGCTTTTCCGAATGCGCGGTCAGCATGATGATCGGCGCATACGGATTGCCCTTGGCCTCCGGCTGCCGGATCATCTGCGCCAGCTCCAGCCCGTCGAAGATCGGCATCTCCCAATCGGTGATCAGGATGTCGGGCGAATAGTGGCTGTACATTTCCAGCGCGGTGGCGCCGTCTTCGGCCTCATAGACTTCGCGGGTGCCGAACGAGTGCAGCAGCGTGCGCAGGATGCGCCGCATGTGCGGATTGTCGTCGCAAATCAGGAAGCGCAGCTTGTTGAAGTCGATCCGATACATGGCCCGGCCCGGGAGCGCTGTGCGCCGATAAACGTTGCGTTAACGATAGCGGCGCGTCGTTAAGGAAGGGTTGAGGGCCCCGGTGGCGGGCAGGCCGCCGGCGAGGGGGCGACTTTCGGCTGCGACCGGATATCGCACCTTTGGCGAATCCGGCGTCGCGAGATCGCAGTGGCGGTGGAACCCGAAATCGTGCCGACTAGGGACTGTACTGATTCGGATGGCGCGCATGACCACGACCACCCCGCATTGCCCGACCTGCAACCTTCCGCTGGAGCTGATCGGCAATCGGCCGCTGGTGCAGGGCTATCAGGTGCGCGAATACAAATGCACGACCTGCGAGGCGGTGACCCACCGCGCGATGCCGTGGGACCACTCGCTGACCGAGCCGCACGGGCCGTTCTATCACGAGTAGCTTCGATGCGATCACGCCCCGCACCGGCCGGACCGTCCGTGGCACGATCGCTCCCCGACATCCCGCTTGCTGATAGAGGTCGCCGCAGCGCACGTCGCTCTCGCCGCCTAGCAGTGCGTCACGCTTGGCGTGTGCTCCCTCGTTGCGCTGCACTGCACAACAGATCGCTTAATCAGCGATTATCCATCGCACACGACAGACGCATCGAAGCGGCGATCGGTTGTTCCCGGTCATTCATGATTATGACTCCGGCGCCTAGCATCATGTATCGTTCATGCAGCGACGCAGCCGGCTGTCCCAGCCGGCCTGCGCGCCACGCGGCCCGCCAGCCAGCGGCCGTGCTCATCAAGGAAAGGGACGACCATGGGTGACGACGTCGTAGCGTTCGCAGTGTTCACGCTGATCTGCAGCGCGTTCCTCGCCGGACTGATGTTCAACTACACCCGCCGCATCAACCGTCTGCGTAGCACCGTCTCCGCCCTGACCACCCTGACCGAGCTCGTCCCGCAACCGGTGCCGGTGCGCAGCAAGAAGGGCTGATCGCCCGTCAGCTTTTTTCGCGCGGCGCGGACAACCTCTCCCCAAGTCATTCCGGGGCGCGCGCGACGCGCGCGAACCCGGAATCTCTCGTCGCGCGCGGCATGACCATGCAAGCCGTCGCATCATAAATCCCACATCCTCCGTCTCTGATTGCTTTGTGATCGCGCCACGCCGCGCCGCCGTTCGCATGGCCCCGCCGTTGCTGCTATCACGCGCGGGGCAGGCCGGTGCCGGCCCGCTGGAGCAGCAGACGGAGGCAAGCATGGCAGTCGACAAAGTAGCCCTGATCACCGCGGGCGGCAGCGGCATGGGAGCTGCGGCGGCGCGAGGGCTGGCCGCGGATGGCTTCCGCGTCGCGGTGCTGTCGTCGTCCGGCAAGGGTGAAGCGCTGGCGCGCGAGCTCGGCGGCTTCGGCGTCACCGGATCGAACCAGTCGAACGTCGATCTGAAGCGCCTGGTCGATCAGGCGATGGCGCAGTGGGGCCGCATCGACGTGCTGGTCAACAGCGCCGGCCACGGCCCGCGCGCGCCGATCCTCGAGATCTCCGACGAGCAGTGGCATCAGGGACTCGACGTCTACTTCCTCAACGTCGTCCGCGCGACGCGGCTGGTGGCGCCGATCATGCTGCAGCAGAAGGGCGGCGCCATCATCAACATCTCGACCGCCTGGGCGTTCGAGCCGAGCGCGATGTTTCCGACCTCGGCGGTGGCGCGGGCGGGGCTCGCCGCCTACACCAAGATCTTCGCCGACCAATACGCCGCCGACAACGTCCGGATGAACAACGTGCTGCCGGGCTGGATCGACAGCCTGCCGACCACCGAACAGCGCCGCGACACCGTGCCGATGAAGCGCTACGGCACCAGCGCCGAAATCGCCGCCACTATCGCTTTCTTGGCTTCCGACGGTGCCGCTTACATCACGGGGCAAAACATCCGGGTGGACGGCGGCCTGACGCGGGCGGTGTGAGGGCGGTCAACAGGAGAGGCGCAACCGTTCAAGGACGGCAACAGAAGTCGCACCGCGACGCCTCTCCCCAAGTCATTCCGGGGCGCGAGCAACGCTCGCGAACCCGGAATCTCGATCGAAGTGAAAGGTGAGTCGTTGCCTCGGGCTGAGCGCGGGAGGTGAGGCCGGGTGATCAATACCCAAACTGCTCGCTCAAGATCCGTTCTTCCAGGCTATGCCCCGGGTCGAACAGCATCCGCATCGCGATGGTTTTGTCGGAGATCACTTCGACGCGGCGGACGTCGCGGGCTTCGTCGTGGTCGGCGACGGCGGCGACCGGGCGCTTGTCGACTTCGAGCACGTCGATCACCACGTAGGCAGTGTCCGGCAACAGCGCGCCGCGCCAGCGGCGCGGGCGGAATGGCGAGATCGGGGTCAGCGCTAAGAGCTGAGCGTTCATCGGCAGGATCGGGCCCTGCGCCGACAGATTGTAGGCGGTGGAGCCCGCCGGGGTTGCGACCATGATGCCGTCGGCGACCAGCTCGCTCATCCGCTCGCGCTCGTCGATGCTGATGCGCAGCCGCGCCGCCTGGTGGCTCTGGCGAAACAGCGAAACCTCGTTGATGGCGTGATGGATATGCACCTCGCCGTAGATGTCGGTGGCGCGCATCAACAGCGGGTGGATCACGGTCTCGCGCGCGGCGGCGAGGCGGGCACGCAAGTCCACCGTCGAATACTCGTTCATCAGGAAGCCGACGGTGCCGCGGTGCATGCCGTAGATCGGCTTGCCGCTGCGCATCTGCTGATGCAGCGTCTGCAGCATCAAGCCGTCGCCGCCGAGCGCGACCACGACGTCGGCCTCGTGGGGCTCGGCGTTTCCATAGAGCTGCACCAGCTGCGCCAGCGCGGCCTGCGCCTCGGCGCTGGTCGAGGCGACGAAGGCGATGCGGTCGGTCGCGATGCGCGGCGATGCGGGGCGGGGCGAAGGGTCGCGGCCTTGCCGCGCGAACGTGCTCATCGAAAGCGGCCTCTGACGGCGGCGGACGGCTGACAGGCCATCGTGGTGCCGGCCGCCTCTCACCGTCGCCGGTCTATACGACCTGTCCGGGGGTGTCGAGGCGAGGGGGCTAGCGGGCTGTCGGCGCCGGCGCGGCGCCAGCGTGCATGACCAACAATTCATGCTGATGAACGGAAGCCATCGGCGGCCGTCAGGTGCGGTTCAGTGCCGCGGATCTAGGGTCGGCACCGTGATCGAGCACCCGGCCGCTCCGGCCCCGCGTTCGGATCAAGCGAATTTCGAACCGCCTGTTCAAGGAGACCCACCATGATCAAGACCCTGTCCGCCGCGCTCGTTGCCGTTTCGATGCTGGCCGCCCCGGCGCTCGCAGCCTCCGCCGACAAGACCCCGGCCGCGCCGGCCACCACCCAGACTGCGCCGGCCGGCAAGACCGCGCAGGCCGCCCCGGTGCAGAAGCAGGCCGGCAAGCATCACGCCCAGCGCCACGTCGGCAAGCACCACGCCTCCAAGCATCACGCCAAGCACCAGGCGATGAAGCAGCCGGTCGCCAAGCAGCATCTGTCCAAGGCGTCGATCCGCCACATCGCGCCGAAGCGTGGCTGATCCTCAGCCATCCTAACGCCCGCCGTGCCGCGCTTCCCCTCGCGGCACGGCGGGCGATTGATTTCGCTGCCCGGCGCGCTATTGCATGAGGCATGCGCCGTCCCGCGATCCCATTGTCGACCTTCCTGCGCCCGCTGCGCGCCGCTCTGGCGCTGCCGCTCGCGGCGCTGCTCGGCGCCTGTGCGATCGGCGGCTCGATGTCGTTCGACACCGACCCGCCGCAGCCGTTTCCGGTGAACTATCGCAGCGAGATCCCGGCCTTCCTGCGGACCTATCTCAACAACCCATCGGGCCTGCGCGATGCCGCAATGGCCGAGCCGGTGCAACGGCCGGTCGACGGCCGGGTGCGCTGGGTATCGTGCCTGCGCTTCACCCCGCGCGGCGGCACGCTGCAGGACATGGCGATCGTGCATGTAGACGGCCGGCTCGACCGCGTTGCGCCGCATGCCGGCGAGCTGTGCACCGGCGTCGTTTATGCGCCGTTTCCCGAACTGGAAAAATTGTCGCGCTAATCCCGACCGGATCGCAATCTGCCGCGACTAATCTGATGCCGGCCTGGCAGGGAAGAGTTCCCGAGTGTTGCGGCGTCGTCACAGTCCTGCTGAATGATTGCTACGCCGTCGCCACCGGGCAACCAAACGATTGCCATGCTGTTTTGAGCACATCGGAACGCATCGAAAGAGGGACGACGATGAAGACGATGAAGAACACTCTGCTCGGCGCAGCGGCGGTGATCGCGCTCTCCGCTCCCGCCTTTGCCGCCGACCTGCCGCCGCGGCCCTACACCAAGGCCGCGCCCGCCTATACGGCGCCCGAGGTGGTTTACAATTGGACCGGCTTCTATGTCGGCGGCCACGTCGGTGGCGCCTGGGCTGGCGATAACAACATCACCGGCAACTCCGGCCGCTTCTTCGGCGGTGTGCAGGGCGGCGCGGACTATCAGTTCGCCACCAACTGGGTGATCGGTATCGAAGCCCAGTATAGCTGGATGTCGTCGAACAACACCGGCGTGATCTTCCCGGGCGGCAGCACCGCGACCGAAGACACCCGCGGCCTCGGCTCGGTCACTGGCCGACTGGGTTACGCCTGGGGTCCGACGCTGGTTTACGCCAAGGGTGGCTACGCCTGGCGCGACAGCGATCTCAGCGTCGCCGCGCTCGGCGGCGTGCCGTCCGGCTACACCACCAGCGGCAGCCGCAACGACGGCTACACGGTCGGCGCCGGCCTCGAATACATGTTCGCGCCGAGCTGGTCGGCCAAGGTCGAGTACCAGTACTACAAGTTCGGCGACACCACCTTCACCGGCGGTCCGGCGGACGTGGTCGGCACCTCGTTCCGCAACGACGAGCACACCGTCAAGGCCGGTATCAATTACCGGTTCGGCTGGGGTGGTCCGGCGGTCGCCAAATACTGATTGGCGATCCGCTAAGTATCGATCCCGCCTCACGAATCGTAGCTTCAAGGCCGGCCTCAGCGCCGGCCTTTTTGCGTCAGCCGGAAGGGGGCTGAGAGTCGGGAATCGAAGGTTAACGAGGGTTAAATCCGGCGAAAAATATCGCTTGGGACTCCAAGGCTAGAATCACCCGATGGTCCGGTCATGACATCGGGTTCCAACATGACGACGATCCTGAAAACCCGCATCGATAGCGCTCCGTTCGGCCTCACCCTGGCGTTGCTGGGGGCCTGCGCGGTCAATCTCACCGTTCTGGTGCGGTGGCTGTGAGCGCTGGAATGCCCGCCGCCGCCGCGGTTGACCGGCATCAAAGCCGGCCCGCGCCGTGCAGCAATAATCGCGCAAGAGTTGCGGCGCCGCGGATGCGACGCCGCCGATCGTAGCAGCCTTTTGGGCTACTACCGCCCGTCCTTGCGGAGGACTGATCCGATGAGCGAGACCGACCTACTGGTAGTGGTTGCGGCCGGCCTGTCGACCTTGGTGATCTGGCTCGGCGTCGTCATCCAGGGCCGTATTGCCGCGGCGCTCGCCTCGCGGCACTGATCCCTGAGCAACGTCAGCCCGCGCTCTTGGGCTGGCTCTGAAACCGAACCGGCGCCACGCGGGAGCCGGGCGTGATCGGCTGGCTCGGATCGCGCTGCGGCGATGCGTGCCGTGTCAGGCGGCGCGTACCGTGCTGAGAAACTTCGCGACTTCGCTACGCAGCCGCTCGCTGTCATGCGACAGCCCTTGGGCGGCCGACAGCACTTGGCTCGATGCCGAGCCGGTCTCGGTGACGCCGTGCTGCACCTCGACGATGTTCGACGATACCTGCTGGGTACCTTGCGCAGCCTGCTGCACGTTGCGGGAGATTTCCTGCGTAGCAGCGCCTTGCTGTTCGACTGCCGCCGCAATCGTCGAGGAGATCTCCGACATCTTGGCGATGGTCTCGCCGATCTCGCGGATCGCCCGCACCGACTGATCGGTCGCGCTTTGGATGCCGCCGATCTGGGCGCTGATTTCGCCGGTGGCCTTGGCAGTCTGCTCGGCCAGCGCCTTCACTTCGCTCGCGACGACCGCGAAGCCACGGCCGGCTTCACCGGCGCGGGCGGCTTCGATCGTGGCGTTCAGCGCCAGCAGGTTGGTCTGGCCGGCGATGGTGTTGATCAGTTCGACGACGTCGCCGATCCGTGCCGCGGCCGCCGACAATTCGCCGACGCTGGAATTGGTGGTGCGGGCCTGCTCGACCGCCTCGGTGGCGATCCGTGCCGAGTCCTGCACCTGACGGCTGATCTCGGAAATCGATGAGCTCATCTCCTCGGTCGCCGAGGCCACCGACTGCACGTTGGTGGACGCCTGTTCGGAGGCCACCGCGACGCGGGTGGTGCGTTCCTGCGAACGTTCGGAGGTGCCCGCGAGCGTGCGCGCCGAGGCTTCCAGTTCGGTCGACGCCGACGACACCGTCTCGACGATCTCGCCGACCGCGGCTTCGAACGAGTTCGCCAGATTCATCATCACCGTCTTGCGCTCGGCTTCGGCCTTGCGGTCGGCGGCGAGCTTGTCGTCGGCCTCGCGCCGCGCCTTCTCGGCGAGCATCAGATGAATGTCGTTGACGGCATTGGCGATCTGGCCGATCTCGTCACCGCGCTCGGTGCCGCTGACATCGACATCTTGGCCGCGCGCCATCGCCTGGAGATCACCGACCAGCCGGGCGATCGGGCGGGCGACACCGAACTGCACCAGCGCGAACGCCGCCGCCAGCACCGCCAGGAAGGCGCCGCCAACGATCACCACCGTCGAGGTCACCGCGCTCTTCACGTCGGCCGCGGCTTCATTCGAGCGCTTTGCCAGCGAGTCGTCGAGCCGGGTGGTGATGGTGCGGACGTGATCGCGTAGCGCTTCGGTCTGCGGGATCATCGCGCGGTTGAGGCGGGAGGCTTCCTCGTTGTTGTTGGCGAGCGCTTCCTTCTCGAGCTTCGGATAGCTCTTGGTCATGATCTCGTCGAACATCGCCGCCGCTTTGTCGAAATCGGCGGCGAATTGCGGCAGCGCCTTGCGACCAATCACAATCTGATCCTGGAAATCCTTGTAGTTGGCGCGGACCTCCTGGACGACTTCGTTCATCATTGCAGGATCCGTCTCGGCGGTGAGCCGCCACGCCAGTCGCCCGAAATTGTAGACGCGGGAGTTGACCCGAAGATTCGCCTTCATCCCGGCGACGTCCTTGTCGATCATCTCCGCATAGATGCTGACCGCTTCGCTGGTCTTCGACGACGAGTGCCACAATCCGAACGCCGTGACCAAACCGAGCAGCAGGAAGCAGGCGAGGATCTTGTACAGCAGCTTGATGTCGGAGAGTTTCATGGGACGGTCCGTTCGAAAGAGCGGGCGAGATCGCGAAAGTCGGGGAGCGGGGCGCGCGGAAAGGCATCGCCGGCGCGATCGGCGAGGCGGACGGCTGCCGGGCGGCCGGTCGGCGCGGCTGCGTGCGTGGATGTGCCGGACAGGGCACCGAAGCGCGGACTCATGCGAAGACGCTCCGTTGCGAAGCACGAGTGATCTGGCAGTCGGTGGTAACTGAATGGGACTATTCGATCGTTAATTCGGAGACTGGTACATCTACCAGTAAGGCGAGCTGATCACTCCGGGAGGAAGCCGCGACCGATGTCCACCGTCCCGATCATCGTTCTCGCGTCCGGTATGGCCGAGCTTGAGGTGTGCGCGCGGTGGCGCGCCGAGACGTTCTCGGTGCTCAACGCCAGCGCGGCAGACGAACTGGCTTCGCTTGAGGCGTTCGTGGCAGATCCAACCGATCAGGTCGCGCTGGTGGCGATGCATGATGGCGAGCCGGCCGGGACCGCGCTGCTGGCTCGGTCCGAGATTGCCCCGGTGCACGATGTCACCCCCTGGCTCGCAGGGCTTTACGTCGCGCCGGCCCATCGACGCCATGGCGTCGGCGCAGCATTGGTCCGCGCGATCGAGGACCAGGCGCGGCAGCGCGGCCACCGCCGGCTGTTTCTCTACACCGCGGACGCGGCGGACTACTATCAGCGGCTGGGATGGGGCGTCGTCGATCGCACACGCTGGAACGGCGCCGACACGGTACTGATGGCGATCGATCTCTAATCTTGAGGGGAGCGGTTCAGCTTGCGCCGCTGCCGCCACCGGCCGCCTCCATCTCGGGCGAGCCGATCACCGTCCACGGCCTGCTGGCGTCCGGTCCGACCCCGAACAGGTCGATATGGCCGCACCGTCGGCATTCGTAGGTGCGATGCTCGCAGCCGTCGGCTGCGGGCGTGTTGCGCGTCAGGTTGGCCACGGCTCCGCACATCCGGCACGGATGGAAGAAGTAGTCGCGGTGTTGAAACGATCGCATGCCGGATGATTCCCTTCTGGGCGATGAAACTCAGCTTTGCAGCTCTGACGGGAACGGTATTGCGTTACATCAAGCCCGGCTTAGTTCCAGACGGGGATTTCCAGGAGGCCAACGCGACGATCTTATGGTGTCGATCACTTGGCGGCGCGCTGCGCCTCAGCTCGGCGATGTTCCGAAAACCAGTCACATGCAGACGGAAAATTCAGCATTCCATGGAAAACGCGCTGAGCCCGTAACATCCCGAGATAGTGGGCGACGACCCGATCCGAATAGATGCGACACTGTGGCGAGGTGTAGGGAGGTCTTGCGGATTGACCGGTCATTGGCTCTCGGATAGCGGCATGCGCCGTACTCCTGTTGCGTTCCGGGTCGCGCTGGGAGTGAACGGCAGCAGCCGATACACGAGGAATTCCGCGAGCATGATTGTGAACCCGAGCAGCGCCGAGGTCGTCCGCCACGTGCCTCACCGTTGGCTGATCAACCAGTGGGCGAGAGCGGGCAGTCGGGTCACCGACCCCGCCATGGTGCCGTTCTCGTTCGAGCCGGCGAGCGTCGACATGCCGCGTTCGATCCTGACCCGAGTGATGGGGGCGGACGAGCCGCGGTATCAAATCCTTCACTATGGATCGCTGCTGTCGGCGGCCAGCGGACTGGAGGCGCGGGGACTGTATCTCGACGAGGTGCTGTCGCCAGCAACGCGTGACTACATCCTGGCTCAATACGACCTCTGCCGCCGCATCCGTAAGCCGGTCTATTCGATTTCTTGCGTCTCGGACGTGCACGATGTGCCGGTGGACTACGAGAAGTTGCTGTTGCCGTTCACCAATGCGCAAGGCGAGGTGCATTGCATCTTCACTGCGACGCTGCTGATTAGCACCGAGGGACGGTTCGAGCGCGACGGCATCTTCGCCAATGGCGACTTTCCTGCGCCCAATTCGGTTGCGGTGTATTCGATCGACGTCGGTCGCGAGGATCACCCGCACCTTCGGGCGGCGATCTGACGGCCTATAAGCCGAGATTCGATCCACGCCTGTGGATTTGCGTTCGAACAAGTCCTTCGCCCGGCGTCTCCGTATGATTTTGAACTGAGCGGACTGCGCGCCGACAGTATTCAAGATCAGGGATTCCAGTGGGGGAAAGGGGTTCGATGCAGGATGAGCTGTTTCGCGTTCTCTATGTCAGCCGAAACCGGATCGAAGGACCGCTCGATCGGCTGTCGTCGGAAATCGCCGGCATCCTGGCCACCTCCCGCATCAACAATGCCCGTGCCGGGATCACCGGGGCGCTGATCGTCAACAGCGGGTTCTTTGCCCAGGTTCTCGAAGGACCGCGCAGCGCGGTCGAGAAAGTGTTCGAGACCATCCAGCAGGACGGACGCCACAGCGACGTCCAGGTGCTGCTCGCCAGCCCGATCACCGTTCGCGCATTCCCGAACTGGTCGATGGCGTTCGTCGGACAGTCACCGCGCCACCAGCACGCGCTGGCCTGGCTGCAGACCGAAACCGGCTTCCACACCGGCCACCTGATCGGCGAGCGGCTCTACACCATCGTGATGGAGATGGCCTATTCCCAAGAGGCGGGGGACGTCGCGTAGGGACGAAGCTTGCTTGCGGGGGAGATGGTGCCGGCGGAGAGGATCGAACTCCCGACCTTCGGTTTACAAAACCGCTGCACTACCGCTGTGCTACGCCGGCATCGGGCAGACAGCTAGCAGCGCCGCCGCGGATCGACAAGACCGCCGCGGCTGGTTTCCGAGGGGCGGACAGGGCGCGGGATCGAAAGAGCGCGTTAACGACGTTGCGGCGGAACGCAGCAGGCGGACCCGAAACCGCGCTCGCGCGTTAGGCTGAGCGGTCGCGAGCGGCCGTGCCTTAACCCATCTGCCAGGCTTTTCCCTTACCGTTGGCGCATGTCTGATCCTTTCACCTTTCGGCGTCTGGCCCAGGCGCTCGCGCTGCTGACCGTGACCGCGGCTCCGGCTTTTGCCGAGAGCGGCGGGCGGGCGATCGTGATTCCCGGCCGGCCCGGCGTGCCGATCATCATCAACGGGCGCGACGCGTCTTATGCGACGATCGAAGGCGACTGGGGGCTGGAGAGCGGCAACCACGTGCAGCCGACGATCTATGGCAGCCGGCCGGTGGTGTATCCGGAGGTCGGCCACTATTACCCGGGCTCGAACCGGCTGCCCGGCTACGGCCGGCTTGAGGTCGAGCCGCCGGCGGACCGCAAGCTGCCAAAGCCGGCCGAGAGCTTCCATCAATCCTGGGAAGTGGAATCGCGGCCGCCGCAGCCGGCACCGCCGACCCCGATGATCGAACCCCAGGTGCTGATCGCGCCGCCGTTTGACGAGCCGCGGCCCGGTCCGCGGCCGTACCGTTGATGGCAACCCGCACGATCCCGACGACGACATCGAACAGGAGCGTAGTATGCGTACGATGATTTCCGGACTGGTCGCGGCGGTTGCCGTGGTGACCGCGAGCGCCGCGCCGGCGCTGGCCTGCGGAGGAGGGCTGTTCGGCAACGGCTGCGGGCCGTGCGGCCCGGTGGTCAGCCCATGCGGCAGCGACTACGCCACGTTCGAAACCGGCTACGGCTATGGCTACGGCACCGCGTCGTTCGAGCGCCTGCCGGACCCGACCCGGTATTATTACGTCAACCAGGGCCCGGCCTATACCGGCCCCGGCCGGTTCGCGCCGCGCCCCTATTACGACGAGCGTGCCGTCTCGGTGTATCGCACCGGCACCGCCTATACCGGCGGCGCCTACGCGCACGCCATGACCCATCAGGTGATCGGAGAGCCGTCCTGGGGTCCGGTGGTGGTGCGCTATCACGGCCGCCATCACGCCCGTTCCTGGGCGCATCGCCACCATGCCGGCTGGCACCACGGCCACCGCAACCAGGGGCCGATCCATCGCCCGCGCGATTGATTGATCGGCATTTCGCCGGCTTGAAAGCGCCCGTCCGCAGCCGATGCGGGCGTGCGTTCTGCGTTCAGAACCTTAGCGGCGGCCCATCAGGCCGAGCCGGCTGGCCCCGATGTACAGCGCCAGTGCGGCCGCGTTGGAGACGTTGAGGCTTTTGATCTCGCCGGGCATGTCGAGCCGGGCCACGGTGTTGCAGGTCTGCCGCGTCAGCTGCCGCAGGCCCTTGCCCTCGGCGCCAAGCACCAGCGCCAGCGGCTGGCGCAGCTCGACCGCGGCAAGGTCGTCATCGCCCTCGCTGTCGAGACCGACCGTGAGGAAGCCGCGGTCGTTCAGCTCGGTCAGCGCCCGGGCGAGATTTTGCACCAGCACCAGCGGCACCAGCTCCAGCGCGCCGGACGCGGATTTGGCGAGCACGCCGGTGGCTTCCGGGCTGTGCCGGGCGGTGGTGACGATCGCCTGCACGGCGAACGCAGCCGCCGAGCGCAGGATCGCGCCGACATTGTGCGGATCGGTGATCTGGTCGAGCACCAGCACGATGCCGTGCTGGGGCAGGGTGTCGATTCGCGGCACCTGCAGCGGATCGGCCTCGGCCAGCATGCCCTGATGCACCGCGTCCGGTCCGAGCTGGCGGTCGATCTCCGACGGCCGAACGATCTCCGGCGCGATTCGGGTGTCGATGTGCTCCTCGGCCAGCTTGCGGGCGGCGTTCTCGGTCAGCCACAGCTTGCGAATCTTGCGCCGCGGATTGGCCAGAGCGGCCGTAACAGTGTGCCAGCCGTACAGGATCACGGGCCCGTCGCCATCGCGTTCGCGGGCTTCGCGGCGGAACCCGCCTTGGCGGGGCTTGCCGCGGGGCGGGCCGTCGCGGCGGGAAAAGCGGGGATTCGGCGGTCTGTCGCTCATGGCGGCGCTTGTCTCACGCTCTCTTGCACAAGGCAATTTCGCTTCCACCGTCCGATATGACGAAGGAGTGTCGAAATCGTCATGGGGTTGGTTGACTTTAGGGGGCCGCATCGCCCATAACCGCGCCGCGTTGCAGGCCCGCCCGCGGGCTCGCTGCGGCTTCCGGTCCCGGTTTTGCCTGCCACAGGCGTTCGGCCGGCGGCCCGGGCGGGGGAGTGTCCCGAGTGGCAAAGGGAGCTGACTGTAAATCAGCCGCCTCATGGCTTCGCAGGTTCGAGTCCTGCCTCCCCCACCATCCAGCCGATCAGTTTGCCAATGGCCGGTGGTGTTTCCGCAGAGCGACGAGCGGCGGAATGACTTTCCAAGAGAATGGGGTTCGATCCGGGCCCTCATCCGGCTAACCGATCTTCCGCACCTGCGGTCTGTCCCTCATTCAGAGAAGCTCTCGTGCGCCCAGTTCTCCTGACGGCCTTGATTCTGATCGCGACGGCTGAAGCTGCTGTTGCCGCTCCCCAATTCGGCGCTGCGATGAAGCTGCCCGATGTAACAATTGCCGCACGCGCGACGGCAAGTATGGATTTCGGCGCCGCCGTTCGCGATATCCTCAACGCCGAGCAGGTCATTGAGGCCGCGCTGCAAACCGGCGACGAACGGAAACTGGACGAGCAGTCCAGCCGGCTGCTTCGGCTGCAATCGACGCTCGTCCAGGAGACGGAGCAGGGCGACGCGCGGCGCGCCTGCTCGCAGGCAGCTGGCGACCTGTCGGCCGTCGCATCCCTGATGCGGCGCGCGACGCGGGGCGATGAGCCGGCGAAGGCGATGTTGGCAGCCGAAAAGACCGGACAGTCCTACCGCGACCATCTCGCAAGCGGCGACAAGGCGATTGCCGCCGCCAATCTCAGCCGCTGAGGCGGCAATCGGTCTGGAAAGACGTCGGAGCTGCGGCCGGCGCGCGCAGTGGATTTGAAGGCCGACGGTATCAGCTACCGTTTGGTGACGTCCGGCGCGCATTGCGGAAACTTCAGTCTGGAACAGCCGGCATCTGACCTTATCAACATGCACGGCAATGTCGCGGCTCGCGGATTTGCAACTGCTCTATTCTTAGTTACGCTCGGGGCAGTTGGATCTGGGAGGATCTCATGCGAGCTGTGATCTTGGTGGTTTCTGCCATCCTGTCGATGGCCGGTAGTGCATCCGCACAGAGCGTGGTGCCACAACGCGACATGTACGGAAATCTGGTCCGCGATCGCGGCGGGTCGAACAACATCGGTGCGGCGGACCGATCTCAGGCCGGCCGAGGAAACGCGAACGATTTCTCAAGCCGTCAGGGCGCGCCGAACAATGCCGGATCGCGGCCGGATAGATAGAAGCCTATCCGAACCGCCGTTTGGTTGCCGCGGCGCTTATTTGATTGAGATTTAGGTTACCACCAAATCATCGCGCGGTCTGGGCTACCGCAAACGAGGACGTACTCACGTCCGTAGCGGCGGCTCTTGCCGACCGTCTTGATGCACGCCGGATGGATCGCCAGGTTGTAGTGGAAGGGCGGGCTATCGAACGATCCGTGCAGCTTACAGAGGTAGGCGTTGTCCGGACCGCAGGTCGTGACCGGATAGAGCCGGCTTCGCGCAGATGCAGGCTCAGACACTGCGATGGCTGAACTGCCCAAAATCAGCGAAATGATCGCAAGCTTACTCAAGTTCATATCAGGTCTCCGAAACCAGAATCCGAATTTCCATCAAGTATCTGCCCGAAAAGCGAGCTGCACCAGATCACGCTTGTAGCACAAGGATCGAAATCCAAGAGGCTAATCTTATTGCCGGAGAGGCCAGCTGGCGCTTCTCTGTGCGAGGCCGCGTCAGAGGGCACAAGAAGATCGCGGCTACGCGCCTAAAGCACCATTCGCGTTCGACGGGACTGGTACAGCGTCTGTGCGAGCAGGCCGAAGAAATACCCGGCCTGGATGGCCGCCTGAGCCGCGAACACGACCACGATCGTTCTTGTGAAGCTGTATCCAAATCCGATGCAGATGCCGATCGTCAGGAGCAGCACCACGGCGAGGGCTTGAAGCAGTCCCACAAGCCGAAATCTCAGTCCAATCAAGAACCCCGCCGCCGCTAAGCCAATAGCCAAATACGCCATTACGGCCTCCCGCGGCTTCCTCCGTGGGCGTGACTCCAGCTCAGTCGAATGGATTGATAAATCATTGCCGCTCTCCCCCCAAGCGCCTTTCGAGCGCCAGCCCCACTTCAGGTGCAGCGATCAGAGCACCGCTCACTCCTGATTGCATGAACATATGACTGTCGAGCGATACTGGGTGGAACTTTGTTTAATTTGAGGAGGGTAGCTCGACTGTCGGGCCAGGAAAGTAACTGCGGATAGTATTTCTGAAAATCGCCCAGTCACTTAATGCCTAATCAAAGCTCGGAATTTGCACCAGGACTGAGACCCTGGAGGTTGGTGGCGCTCCTCGCCCGGGGGGGCGATCACCCGTCCCGTGGAAGGGAGGGGCGACCAAAGGGAAGGGGCGGCATAGTTCGTAGCCGGATAGAGCCCGCCGTGCCGGCCTGGTGGCCTTCTGGACCGGCCCGAGTACCGACTATCCGGACAAGAATGAGGGGCTGCGGAGGGCGGAAATGGGCCTTTTCGGTCACGGAAGTAGTGAATAGCACCGTCCAGTGTGGCTCAACTGCAACGTGTTTCCGCAGAATGAGGGCGGACGGGGGGAGCTTCTTCAAAAGCCTGTGCCCTCTAAGTAAGGTTCTGGGAGATATTCGAGGCTCGAATCGGAGGGACCGGTCGTCTCACCTCCCGACAAGGCCGCAGATTGATGTTCGTCCCCTGGACGCGCCGACCGGCACTGGTTGACCGCGGCCCCTGTGGCGCGATTCAATGAGGTTGCGCGTGGTACGCAAGACGTTTCAGGTGCTTGCTGGTCTGCTGTTGCTGATTTCGATGTCAGCATGCTCGGTTTTGCCGGGTACGGGCCCTTCAAGTGAATCAGTTGAAAATTATGCTGCGGCCGGGGTCCGGTCGACCACGGCATTGCCTTACGCGCTGGTAGACGTCTCGGCCGATACCATCGGCTTCCTGTCCCAGCCCAACGTCGTATCGTTCAAAGGCTCGTTCAAAGACAGGCGTCCGAAGCCTCAACAGGTGGTCGGCGTCGGCGACGTGCTGAACATCTCGATCTTCGAAGCCGCGCCAGGCGGCCTGTTCACCCCCGGTCAATCTGCCGGTGCTCGCCCCGGTAACTTCGTAGATCTGCCGCCGCAGGCCGTGGACCAGCGCGGCAATATTTCCGTTCCTTACGCGGGCGAAGTGCCGGCGGCGGGGCGGACGCTGCCGGAAGTTCAGCAGGCGGTCGTCGCGCGGCTGCGGAATCGCGCGATTGAGCCCCAGGTCGTGGTGAGCCTCAATCAGCAGCATTCGAGCGTCGTGAGTGTTCTTGGCGACGTCAATGCGCCGGGCGTGTTCGCGCTCAACAGCGTCGGCGAAAAGCTCCTCGCTGTGGTGGCGCGCGCGGGCGGACCGAAATACGAAGCGATCGAAAGCTATGTGACGCTTCAGCGCGACGGCAAGAAGGTCAAAGTCCTCCTGAGCCGGATCGTCCATGATCCGTCCGAGAACATCTTCATCCGTCCCAACGACGTGATCTTCATCACCCGAGAAGCTCCGACCTTCACGGCTCTTGGTGCTCTCAATCAGAACGTGTTCGGCTACAATTCCGAGCTGACCTTCGACGTCGAAACGCTGACGTTGGCCCAGGCGATCGGCAAGGCCGGCGGCCTGAACGATCAGCAGTCGGATCCGGCCGAAGTCTTCGTCTTCCGCTACGAAGATCGGCCGCTGCTCGAGAAGCTCGGCGTCGACACCAACCGCTTCGTCTACGACCGCATTCCGACCATCTATCACGTCAACCTGCGTGATCCGTCGGGCATGCTGCTGGCCTCTGGCTTCCAGATCCGAAGCAAGGACGTCATGTATGTGGCGAATGCGCGGGTGGTCGACTACTACAAGCTCCTGACGCTGATCAACAACACGGCCAACACCACCTCGAACGTGTCGAACGCGGCAATCAATGTGAACGCTGCGACGAAGACTCGTTGGTGACCGATAGGACCTCTCCGATTGCTTCGGCGGTGGACCCGGGCGCAAAGCCCTCCCACGCCGAGGCTCTCGGAAAGGTTCAGCTAGGGCTCACCCTCGCAGCGTTTGCACTGGCGCCACTGCCATTTGGCTCCGTCGACACGATCTGGGTACTGGCCTGGGTGGTTGTGCTGTCGCTGACCCTGCTCGGGCGGCCAGTGCGATCGGTTTCCCGTGCCCAATTCCGTATCCTGATTGCATTTTTGGTCGTCTGTGCCGCGTACCTGGTCGTGGCGGCGATCCAGATCATTCCCGGCGTATCGTTTGGACCGAACTCGGCCGCGTGGCAGAGGGCAGGGGAGCTCATGCAGCTCCCGACTCCTCTGAGAATATCGGCTCGCGCGGAGATTCCTGTCGTAACCGCCGGGCATTACCTGCTTCTGGTCACTTCGGTCCTTGCAGGCTTCTGGATCGGAACCTCGCGAAGCAACGCCGAGACGCTGTTCAAGGTCGCCCGCTATTCGATCCTGCTCTACGCATTATATGGCTTGCTGGCGCGGGCGTTCACCCCGGGATTGGTGCTTTGGCAGCCGAAGACCGCCTACCACGGGGATTTGACGGCTACCTTCATCAATCACAATACCGCCGCTGCCTTGCTCGGCGCCGGGGTGATCTTGTGGGCCTGCTCGATCCAGCAGCAGCTCAGGTCCTTCGGCCCGCTTTCGCTTCGGCTGTTGATGCTGAGCCCGTCCAATGAAGCCGTCGGGATCCAGATTGCCACCCGGGCCGCAGCAGGCTTGCTGTGTTTCCTCGCGCTGCTCTCAACGGGCTCGCGCGCAGGCCTTGCCTGTGCCGTTCTGGGGCTTTTCGCGGCGATCCTCCAGATGGTCGCCGGGCAGCTCAGGCTTCGCTTCGTCTACGGCTTGTTGATTGCGGCTGTCGGCTTGGTCGTGATCGCGCTGTGGCTGGCGCAAAGTCAGAGCGTCATGACGCGCGGCATGTTCGATGAAGGCCGGTGGATGGCCTACAAGCATGCTCTCCGCGTGATTGCCGAAAGCCCGATCTTGGGCATTGGCGCCGGAGCTTTTGGAGACGTGTTTCCTGCCTTTCGAGGCGGCGATATGTCGATGTGGGGCGTCTGGGACTACGCCCATTCGACACTCGTTGAAATCGCCGTCGAAATGGGGCTCCCAATCGCCTTGCTGGTCTGTATGTCGGCGATCGGCTCACTGGTCGTTGTGGCGCGGGCCGGGACGCGTTCAGTCGGTCAAAGTCGGACCTTCCTGTGTGCCATCAGCGGCATCATGGTCATGACCTTCCTGCATTCGCTGATCGACTTTCCGATGCAGGTCCCCGGCTACTCGATCCCCTTCGGCATCCTAGTCGGCTGTGGCCTCGCTTCGGCAACGCGGGAGCGAGGAGCGGAGACGGGCGAGGCTGCGGGGCATCGCTGAGCTGATCACGGCGCGTTCTGGGAGCGCCCGACGCAGCTCGCCGGCAGGCGCTGGGCTACTCGGCGGTTCGCTGAGCGGCGAGCTGAAGGCGGGCGGGGACTCTGAGGTCGGCCGGCTCGGCCATCTTCCTGCCGACATCAAACCAGAGACGAGCATCAGCGCGAGACTGAATCTTCAGCCATTCGTAGTCGGTATTCTGCCAGGAGCGGATCGACGGCGTCAGATTGTCGAGCACAAGGTCGCCCTCAGTCGTCGAGACCAGGAGCACAAGGTGCCCAATCTGGTCGGGCGTCCGCACCACCGACAGCCGCAGCGCTCGCGCCGGCAGCCCGCTTTCGATCAGGCGGTGCCTTTTGGTGACGGCGTAATCGTTGCAGTCCCCTGCCTTTGGCCCGATCGTCCAGCCGATCTTCAAATCCGATCCATAGACTTTCTGGATCGGTACGATCTCGGAATTCACGCTGCGATTGATTGCTTCCAGCAATTTGAGCGTCGATGGGGAAAGCTCGACGCGGTCGGTCGGATCGCGATCCGACGCGCAATCCGACGGATAACGCATGCAGAACCGCACATGCTGAAAGGGAGCCAATGCCGGGGTCGCCTCGGCCAGCACCTGGACAACGCCGCTCCGGCCCGTGATAGGCCGTGCAACCGAAGAGCTGGCAACGACGATGACAGCCGCCAGCGAG
This sequence comes from Rhodopseudomonas sp. G2_2311, assembly GCF_047501505.1. NCBI lineage: Bacteria > Pseudomonadati > Pseudomonadota > Alphaproteobacteria > Hyphomicrobiales > Nitrobacteraceae > Rhodopseudomonas > Rhodopseudomonas sp. G2_2311. The sequence goes on along the minus strand of NZ_JAZDRK010000009.1, from coordinate 66,980 downwards.
AGGATCGGACAGAGCAGCTTCTTCAGCATCGAACGCAACTGATCTTGGGCTTGCCTACGGGAACGGCTGGTCCAGAGGATGCATCTGCGGAGTAAAGGAACGGCTACAGATCGAGGTTAACGATCAGTGCTGCTCTTAAAGTGTGCTGTGTCAGCGGAAGCGAGCCGGCGAACCGGTAACGTGGCTGCGGCCGCCGATTGCCTCCAAGAGCAGAAGTCTACCAGAAGTCGGCCAAAAGGCTACGACGGCGGTGAGGCTCGATGAGGGCCGCTGGAGGCTTCTTTCGCGTGTGACGCTGGCGGAGACTGGACGGGCCTGCAATAATCCGAGATGACGGCGAAGCCGGGGGAAGCCCTGCGGGCGATGCGATTAATTCGCTAGGATTCAATGGGCGAGGCGGTCGAGCTGCCGGCGCAAAGGCCGATGCATTAATTCAGTGCGAAGTGTTTCTCGCGTCGAAGATAAGTCGGAGAACTGCACCAGGCGCTCTGAGCGGCCGAGGTGGTTGCGGATCGGCTCTGGCAGCCGGGGGCCGAGAGATACCTATTACAAAGGCATGTCCGCCTTCAGAGATCGTGGTTTACTTGAAAAAGAAGAGCCAGACTGCGGCGACCACATTTTCCAGCGAGAGACTCAAGCCCATGACGAGCAGCCCGGTCCATGCCAACAGGGTGGCCGCGTTGAGAGCGACCAGGATTTTAAATACGCTCTTACGTTTCGGATGAGTGATGAGATCGGTGCTCACGTCTTTGGTCTCGGCGAATTGTCTGTTGCAGTGTTCCTTTGTCGCTCCAGTTGCGCGCTGAGTTCATGTCACAAAACGCCTCACCCTAACTGTCTCAATATGCGCCGTACGCGGTGAGGAGTGTCGGGATGGTCACCAAGATGATCCGTAGATCGAGGCGGTGCGACCAGTTGTTCGCGTAGTAGGAGTCTAGAGCCACACGCCGATCATACGTCGTGGTGTTGCGGCCGCTGACTTGCCAGAGTCCTGTCAATCCTGGGCGGCATGCGAGATATTCCGCCGAGCAGTGACCGTAACGGCTTAACTCTTCTTCAGTAACAGGGCGCGGCCCGACGATGCTCATTTCGCCCTTCAGTACGTTGAAGAGTTGCGGGAGCTCGTCCAAGCTCGATTTGCGAAGTGCGGCTCCAACAAGCGTAATGCGAGGGTCTCGACGCAGCTTCTGAGTCTGTCTCCATTCCTCCGCGGCCTCCGGATCGCTCTCCAGTAGTCTTTGAAGTCTCTCGTTGGCGTCGACCGCCATGGTCCGGAATTTCAGACAGTCAAACCGCTGCCCGTTGAATCCGACTCGCCGGTGGCGGAAAATCGCCGGCCCGGGAGACGAGATCATCGTCGCGAAGTAGCACAGAAGTAACAGCGGAGCCAAAATCAGCAAGCCCGAAAGCGCCAAGAGAAGATCGAGGGTTCTCTTCGATGCGCAACCAACCGGAGTTGGTCGATTCCTGTCGGCGAGATCAAGCTCCGTATCTGTTCTCAGCAATCCATCCATCGTCGCACTCTCAAAGCCGCCCGTAGATGTCCAGATAAACTGTCACTCAAAGTGTTATTGAATTGAATGTTTATCAAATTGCGGATGGTGAATAAACTGTTGATCGCACCATTGTCGATGCAAGTTCGCGTTAAGATAAATCGCGGTGTTGACATATAGAGCAACAAACCGCCTCGGACCGCGAAAGTCGCGTCCCAACAGCCCTTTCAGACATCATTGGAAATGGTTGCTCGTCCCAGAAGTGACGCTGGCTCAGGCGTTGCGGTGATGTCGATTCAGTGGATATCGAGCTCGTCAGAGTCGAAAGACTCCGAGTGGCGACGCTCTCGAATTGGCTCTTTGCCAAGCTCCTAACGGCCTGCGCTATTGCGTGCCGAGTGTCCGTCGATGCAATTGCTCGACGTGGCTCAGAGTTTACGAAGTAATAGGTCGTGGCTTGTCACTCTGAAGAGTTCGATGGTGTGGGTTGCTGTTTAGGAGATCGCTCGCTCATCCGGCTGCGCGGTGTTCGGCGACCTGTGTCGAGGCGTCCTTGGGGCAGTCGAGCGGATTGACCAAGGCCACCATGCCGTCTTTGCACTCATGACTGGAGCGGATGCGGTGAGAGCATTCGGCGTTCTTCCCCGCGAACCTGACTCCCTGGGCTGGATTGCAGAGCAGGGAGGTTGCTTTGTGTTGCTGGAAGGAGCGAGGGCTTGCCGTCTATGCGCGGCCTGCCGGCTCTCTCAGGCTGGATGCTGCCGGTGTCTGGAGGGCTGAGGAGGCGAAGCCTGCCGTCCTCGCATCTGCCGCAGGATTGAAGCGATGGGTCAGGGCGAGAGTTTCGCCACGGCTGCCTTGAAACGCAACTGGGTGCGGACGTCGAGCTGCTCGACCTCGGCGTTCAGAAACTCTTTCACCCCCTGGTGAGATCGCGCGTAAGCCTGGGCTGGCAGCTCCACGTATCCATCCAGCAGCAGTTGGCGAAACTCGGAGACAATCTTGCTTCGTGTTGCATCCGGGGCGAGTGAAGCAACCGGAGCTGCAACTGCGATCCGCCGAACAGCAATCCAGGCTTCGCGCGGAGACGTTTCGTAGGAGCGTTCGAGCAAGGCGAAGGTATCTGCGTCGAGCCGCCCAGCCTGCACCGCCAAGCCAAATAGAACCAGCCACGCGAAGGACTCGGTCGGCGCGCAGGAGAGGGACTGATGGGCGCGAGTTCTGAGATCCGTGGTCCTGCGATCGAACTCATTTGTCGCCCCAGTCCGGAGTGCGGCGTCGGCGAGCGGGATCTCGAGCATGATCAGAGCGCGTTGCGCACGGGTGTCGCAGGCATCAAGCGCATGAGCTGAGCGACTGTTCAGCACCGTGGTGCTGAAGCTGTCGTCGAATGTCTTGAAGCGCAGAAGATGGTCGGTAAATGCCTCGAAGCGATCGATCGCGATTGCGCGGTGAAAGTTGGCGACCGCCCAGCCGATACCAATCACACCGATCGCGAAACATACGAACTTAATCGTCGTGGACCGACGAGAATCTGAGGACGTCAATTTGCGGTCTGCTCGTTCTCGTGCTTGGGAGCACCATAGTAATAATAACTGTGGCTGCGATACGAGTAGCCCTCGAGACGGCGCATGACGTCTTCGTCCGTCTTGTTGAGGACGGCACCCAGTAGCCGCTCGGACAGAGAGCGAGAGACACCGACCGCGCTACGGACTTCGTCGCTCATGGTCGCTCCCCATTCGACAACCAGGACGAAGGCGTCGAACAGGTGCGCCGCGGCCTTGACGTCGACCACCGGAAGAATGGGGGGGAGGTCGACGATGATGTACTCGTAATTGCCTGCGGCAGACTTCAACATCCGCTTCACGGACGGCGAGGTCAGCACGTCCGCGCTGTTGATCGGCTTCATCTCGGTGGCCGATGGCAGAAAATCGAATTTGTAGACCGGATCCGTGACGACCAGGTCGCTCAATTGGAGCTGATCGGCGACGAGTTCGAGCAGGCCGCGCTTGTTCTTATACCCAAGTGTTCTGCTTAGAGACGGATTGCGCAGGTCGCCGTCGATCAGCAGCGTTCGCGCGCCGCTCTTCGACAAGAATGCTGCAAAGCTGGCGCAGATGGTTGTCTTGCCCTCTCCGGGGCGGGCGGACACGATGCCGATCACGCGTCCTCCACCGGGGCTCAGGTCAATCGCAACCTTGATATGGCGGAGGGCTTCTGCGGTCGCCGAAAACGGCGCAACGTCGTTGATCTTCTCAAAGGCCGCAGAATTCGCCGGGCTTTTCTCGCGAGGTTGCCCCGAGACGTTGTCGCGGCGATGGACGAGCTGCTTCACCGCCCGCGACAGCCGGGAGGAGGTTGTGGCGGTCTGGGACGCTAGAGACGGATCCGCGAAGGACGGGATGATCGCAAGGCAGCTTGTGCCCAGGATGGTTTCCAGTTGCGCTCGGGTGTGGATCCGGCGGCTCATCCGGTCGCGCGCGAAGGCGGCGAGGATACCCAATGCCAAGCCTGATATGGCGGCGAGGGCGAGGGTTAGATTGGTTTTTGGCGAACTGCGGACCGAAGGCGGCGAGGCAAGGGTGACCACTCGTGCCTCGGTCGACGGAAACGACTGCTGTTGAACCGATTGGGTAAACCGGGTCAGGAAAGTCTCATAGATGCCACGGTATGTGGTGGCCGCGGTTTCGAGCTCCCTCAGATGGACCTGCGCCTGGCGCGTTCCGGTCGATAATTGAAAGACCTCGAGCATGCGTTTGTCGATCGAGTCTTCCTGCGTCTTTGCGATCTGGACTTCGCTGCGGTAGCTTTCGGCGATCCGGCTGACTTCATCCCAGATGGCTTGACGAACGTTGGCCATTTCCGACCTGAGATTGCGGGCGGCCTGATGGTCAGGTCCGTAGCGCGAGCTCCATTCGGCTTCCTTGCTCTGGTTGTCGAGATACTGCTGACGAAGGCGGGTAATAACCGGGTTGCTGAGGGCGTCGGTCACCACCGGATCGGGAATTTCATTGCTTCCCTTTTCCTGGCGCAGTTCGAGAACGCGGGTGATCCGCTCCAGCTTGGCTCGGGCTTGACTGGTTTCTGCCCGGGCCTTTGCAAGCGCGATGCCGAGCTGATCGAGCTCCAGGTCGCTCGCGAGCTTGCCGTCGCCATTCACGATGATCGAGTTGCTCGACTTGAAGTCCTGAACCGCCCGATAGGCATCGCTGGCCTGCTGGCGGAGTTCTCCGATCCTCTGCTGCAGCCACTCGCTGGCGCGCCGGGTCGCTTCGAACTTGGCCTGGATCTGGTCCTCGATGTAGGCGTCCGCAAACGCGTTGGCGATGGCGGCCGCTTTCTCCGGCACCAGCGACGTGAACGAAATCTGCTCGATGTAGGATCGCCCGAGCCGGATCACCTTGAGATTGTCTTTCACCCGGCTGAGCGCACGTGCCTCGAGTTCGCTGGGCGTGAGCTGCGGCGAGATCGGGCCATCCAGATCCAGAAGCTGATAAAGCCGGTTGCGAAGTCCGGTGCCGGACCCGATGAATTCCGGGTCCTCGTTCAGGCGAAGCTTTCGAATGACCTGCAGGGCCACCTTTTCGGACTTCGTCGTCTCGATCTCGCTTTCGACCGACGCATCCTCGACCATCCGGTTCTCGGTCGCGAACTCGGACTGAGTCCAGGTGACACGTTTGGTGTCGATGATCATGTCGGTTTGGGCGGTGTATCGAGAAGGTGCCGCGGCCAAATAGGCGAGCGCGAGCGCGATCGAGAACACCGTCACCAGGCCGATGAAGCGCCAGTGCCGGGCAACGAAATCGCTGACGTCCAGCAGGGAGAGCGCGTCCTTCCCGGTGCCAATACGAGGCAGGCTACCATCTTGAAGAGGCTGACCGGCGAAGTTCATACGGCAGTCCTAAACCGTCATCGGCGTTGATACGGAAAATACGAGTGACAGGCGGGGGTCAGCGTGTAGCGCTGACCGATCCGCCGGCCGTGACTGACTTGACGTTGTTATCAGTGCCATCGACGGCAACGATAGCGCGGGCGCCGGCGGTGATCTGCGTCAGCAGCGAAGCCCCACCACCGACAGCGGGATTCAGAGTAACGCGAGCCGAGCGGTTCGGGTTGTTAATGATGACGCTCCCTGCGGAGCTGGTCGCGGAGGCGGCCGCCGCCGCTGTGGCCGCAGTCGAAAGATCTCCTGCGATCGCCGCGAATGTCGCCTGGAATTCACCATCCGGGAGCGAGGCGACAGCTTGCTGGATCAGCATGGCGGACTGAGCATCGATCGTCGTGCAGGCGGTGGCCGCTTGCGCAAGGCCAGCCGCGATCGCCGTCTTAAGTCGCGGCGGTGCGCTTGCTGCTAACTTCACGATGTCCATCGCAAGTGTCGCGTCGGTGCCGACCAAGTCTCGAACGGCTGTTTCCACCGCGCGACCGTCCGTCGTGGGATTCAGCACAGCCTTCGGATTTGATCTGAACTGAGCGATCGCCTGATCAGTGAGCGGCGGATTGATACAGGCGGCTGATGCCGACCAGCTATAGAAGGGGATGGAAGAAACAGCCGCTAAAAGCGCTATGCGACCCAGCCTGCTCGCCATCTGACGACTCCAAGGTACTGTTTATGAATATAAATTTTGTAGTTTTTAGATACATTAAACGCCCAATAGGTTCAACAACGGTCGCCGGTTATAGTTGATTGTGATCAACCAGAGGGCGCGCGATCGAGCCCAGTATGACTATGAAAGATAAAGGGAGTTTCCTTCGTGTTGACATGTATGTCACCGGAGCAAATAGGGGGATATGTTGAATCCGAGTAGCGGTACCTGTGGGCGAAAGGCTAAAGCGGCGTGAGCAGATGGGGCGGGAAAGCTGAACAGGATCTCGGTTCAGGGAAATTTGAGCGTTGGTTGCCCTTTCTGCCCGACGGATTGCGGATCTATGCGGTCGGTGACGTGCACGGCCGAGCCGATCTTTTGGAGCGGCTGTTTCACCTGATCGATGATGACCTGGCTAAGCGCCCGGTGGTTCGCTCCGTCTGTGTGTTCCTCGGCGACTACATCGATCGTGGGCCCAAATCGCGCGACGTCATCGACAGCCTGATCCGGAAATCACGTGAGAGGGAGCTCGTTTTTCTCCGCGGCAACCATGAGGCCGTCGCGATCAAATGCCTGTCCGATGAAGGCGTCTTCGAAAACTGGATGCGCCGCCTCGGCGGGGTCGAGACGCTGGTGTCCTACGGCATAGAACCGAAGAAGGTGCTGTCAGAAGCGGGTGTTGCAGAATTGCAGTCGGCCTTCCGGGATGGTCTTCCGGATGCGCATCACCGGTTCTTGAAGGGGCTGCAGAGCACGTTTTCCTGCGGCAACGTATTCTTTGCCCATGCCGGCGTGAAACCAGGCGTTGCACTCTCCGACCAGACCGAACGCGACCTGCTCTGGATACGCGACGAATTCCTGTCGTCGACGGTGAACTTCGAAAAACTGGTTGTGCACGGTCATACGCCGGTTCAGCGGATTGATGTGCGATCGAACAGGATCAATATAGATACCGGCGCCTTCGCCACGGGGCATCTGACGTGCCTGGTGGTGGATCGCGACGCTCTAAAGGTGCTGGCGACGGGCTAGCCTTTGCTGCGCGCGGTGGCCTCCGCTTTTGCCGCCAACAGCTGGTCGATGTGCGAGCGGAAGCCGTTGAAGAACGCCTGTTTGCCGAACCGGGCGGCATGATTGGCGATCTTGGCCGGATCGATTTCGATGTCATCGAGCTGCAGGATCGCCGCGCGGATTTGCTCGACCTCCTGTGCCTGAAAGAACAGCCCGGAGAGTCCGGGTACGACGGTTTCGGTTGCTCCGCCTTTTCCGAATGCGATCACCGGGCGCCCGGCCGCCATCGCTTCCACCGGCACCATGCCGAAATCTTCCTCGCCGGGGAAAATCAGCGCGCGGCAGTGCATGTAGTGGTCCCTCAAGACCTCGAAAGGTTGGGCCCCCATGACGGTCACATTCGGTCCGGCGATCCGCTTCAATTCGTTCAGCATCTCTCCGCCGCCGATCACAACGAGCTTTCGGCCGATCTGGTTGAACGCCTGGACGGCCAGATCCGGTCGTTTATAGGCCACGAGCTCGCCGGCCATCAGGTAGTAGTCGCCCAGTTCTGATGCCGGAACGGGGGTGAATGCGGCGGTGTCGACGGGAGGATGGATGACGACGGAGTCTCGGCGATAGTATCGGCGGACCCGGTCTGCAACTGTTGCCGAATTTGCGATGAAGCTGTCGACGCGGGATGCGGTCGAAACATCCCACATCCGAAGATAGTGAGCCAACGGCGGCATCAGCAATTTCGTCAGCCTGCCGGCGCTATTCCGATAGTCGTGATACATATTCCAAATGTACCGCATCGGCGTGTGGCAGTAACACACGTGCAGGGCATCCGGTGGTGCGATAATGCCTTTGGCAGGCCCGGACTCGCTGCTGATGACCAAGTCGTAGCCGCTCAGGTCGAGGTGCTCGAGCGCGAGCGGCATCAGCGGCAGGTACGATTTATACATCGAGCTGGCGCGGGGCAGGGAGTTGATGAACGACGTCGTCACGCGATGACGACGAATCCGATCGCTGACCGCCTCGGGGACGAACACATGAGTGAAAATGTCGGCCTGCGGGTAGAGTTCGCAAAGAGCCTCGATCACCTTTTCGCCGCCCCGCATCCCGACGAACCAGTAGTGTACGATCGCGACCTTCAACGGATTGCACTCCAGGCTACGCGCTTCTGTTCAAGGATCGCGGCGTGGCTCGACATCCACTCGACCGACCTGCCGAAACTGCCAATGGCGCTGCCGCAAGCTCTCGTCGCTCTTGCGAAGCTTGGCGTTCGTCAGAATCTTTCGGGCCTTGTTGATGACCCGTGCGCCCTGCCAGACCACGTTCTCCAAGCCTCGGACTTCGACAGTATGTGGAGGCATCGGAATGGATGTCGGCGAGAATCGCTCGATAATCGGGTAGGGAAAGATCGAGTAGATCGGCAGCTGTGTGATCCAGAACGAATCCATGGCCAGGTCGACGGTCGCGCGGATCGATCGGTAGCTGTCGAGGAAGCGGCGCGCTGCCATGCGTGACATCAGGTAGGCTTGGGCGCCCGCCGGGCTTGTGGTGAAGCGGACGATCGACCGGTCGTAGAAGAAACCGAGATGAACAGCCTTGGCGTAATGTTTGCCGAACAGCCGGACGTATTCCAGCCCGTTGTCGGCGCAGAAGGCACAGAACTGGTCGAGCGGAAAATCGGTATCGAAGATGACGTCGTCTTCGAGCACCAGGATGTAGTCGGCCTGGTTACTGTCGACAAACTGATGGAGGATCGCGGCGTGGCTCGAGCAGACGGCAATTTCCGGAGGGGACAGATTGCGTCCGAAGTGTCGCCGCAGCTCGGCGCTGTCGTAGTGCAAGTTGGGGCACATCAGCGAGGCGTGGGCATCGAAGTACTGCCAATCCAGCGACGTCTTGCTGAGCATGGCGGTCATCTGGCTCCGGCGTGCGGTGGCAGTCGGTAAGCTCAAGACGACGATTTTGACCGATGGGTTCATTGCCTGTGGCTTCGATCTCGGAGCATCCAGCGTGACCTCGAACACGTCGCGCTGAATGCACGCATTCAGGTGTCTCTAGGACGCCGCCTTGAGGAGGGACCGTCCGCGCCATTCCATGAATGGAATCGGGTATTGCGGCCCGAGCGAGACGCGGCAGGTCCGGGACAGGATGTCGAGCGTCCGGCTGCACATGTCTTCCGAATATTGGATGTCTCGCTTGGCCCACTTCCACGGATTCATGCGATCATCGAACGTGCGCTGCGTCATGATCGGTCGCCAATTGGTATAGACGTGACGGCCGGTGTCGATCAGTCGGTCGACGCCTCGGTTCTGTGCGAATTTTTTGGCATCTTCCGCTGTATCGAGGATCACAGTCAGTCCGGCAGCGTTCTCCGGATCATTGTGCGGCGAGACTCTGAGCTTATTGCTCTTGGACAGGTGCTTCACCATGATCGGGTAGCGCGCGCGCAGGCGGGAAATCAAAGGGTCGAGCTTGGGCAGCTGGGCGTGAAGGACCGCGCCGGTCAACTCCGAGACCTTGAAGTTCATGCCGGTGAACGGCGCTTCGTTGGACTCGTAAGAGTACTCCCGCGTGTAGCTCCCGGCATCGTGGAACATTCGCGCGCGAGTGAAAAGACGGTCGTCGTTGGTCAGGACCGCGCCACCCTCGCCAGAATTGAGATTCTTGAATTGATTGAAGCTATACGCGCCGGCGTCGCCGATCGTGCCGACACGGCGACCTTTGTAAGTCAGCCCGACGGCCTGACAGGCGTCTTCAATGATCTTCAGCCGATGCTCGCGAGCAATTGCGACGATCGAGTCCATGTCACACACTAGATTGAGCATGTGAACCGGCATGATCGCTTTGGTGTACGGCGTGATCTTCCGCTTGATGTCTTCCGGATCGATCGTCAGGCTTTCGTTGACGTCGACGACGATCGGAACAGCACCGACCATGAGCGGGGCGATCGCGGTCGCCACCCAGGTGTACGCGGGAACGAGTACCTCGTCACCTGGACCGATGCCTGCCGCCGCCAGCGCTGAGATCAGCGCGCTCGTTCCACTGTTCACCGTCAACGCGTGCTTGACGCCGATCTGCTTCTCGAGATTTTGCTCGAACTGGGTCGTGTAGCCTTGTTCGCCTCCTCGGTAACGTAACAGTTGACCGCGAGCGACTACCTTCGTTAACGCGAGCCACTCCGAGAATCCAACGCGCGGCATTCGAGGACCCCAATTCGTTGCATTTAGTCCGAAGTTTATCCGTTGTACGTATCGGAGCAATGGGCGATCAGCAAGTGATCGGTCCAAACATAATGAATCCGCGAGACTGGTTCGACGATCTGTGTGTGTCCACAGTCACATTGCGTGAGTGATCGTTGAGAGTGCGAGATGGCGCCAAAACAGGCGGCCTGATGTACCGCCGCTCAGCAATTCCGGTGCGTGCTTAGGCGTCATAAACATGCGGCGCGGCGCCGGCGTTTTGAGTCAGAAGACAGAGTTTACCTCATGCGGTCAACCGCCTCTGACGGGATTGGCCTGTTGCTTCCTGCAATCCTCAACAGTTGCCTTCCCATCGGCAGTTCCCCAGGTAGCGCTGCATTGTGACCTCAGCATTCCGGCCGGTGGAGGCTTGTGTTGCCGCACGTTTCGGCGGAGCAGACCCGATTGCCGCTGCAGTTAACCCACTCGGATCTTCGCCAAGATGTTTGTTGCGGAAGACACTGAACAAGATCAGCATGGATCGAAGACGAAGAAAATGAGCGTCGTGTTGGAAATTGCCGATCGGAGGCGGTTGGACCGGTGGGTTTCTGTCTCGGGAGCGCCAAACGTTGACGGGCTCTGTTGATATAAAGGTCAACAGAAGGCGGATCGATGCGATCCAGTTGCTTCGTGCGTTCGCGGCGACCGCGGTGGTGTTCACTCACGCGACGACCCGGATCGGCTATATGTTCCCGGAGGGAAAAGCGAGCTCGCACCTGTTTGATGGGACTTCCGGTCAGGTCAGAGTTGGTGATGCCGGCGTCGACCTGTTCTTCGTGATCTCCGGCTTCGTGATGCTGTATGTGCATCGGAACGATTTCGGCCAGCCGGGAGCGGTGACGGGATTCTTTAAAAAGCGGATCGCCAGGATTGTGCCGCTGTATTGGTTACTCACCACGGTGGCGGTGTCGGTCACGGTGCTGTCGCCGGCGTTATTCACAACGCATTATGCAGCGGCCGACCCGGCATGGATCGCCGGCTCGTATCTGTTCCTGCCCATTCCCGCTCCCGGACGGGAGTTGTCGCCTGTCATCGGGGTGGGGTGGACGCTGAATTACGAGATGTTTTTCTATCTGGTCTTCGGGCTGTTGCTGACGTTGCCGCGCCAACTGGCGCTACCATTGTTGTTCGCGTCGTTTACCGTTCTGGTCGGCATGGGAGCCGCTTTGGCTCCGGCTGCGCCTTGGGCGAAATTCGCAACGAGTTGGCTGCTGCTGGAGTTTCTGCTGGGGATCGGGGTCGCCTATTGGAAGCTCTCGGGAGGCCAGCTGACGGCCCAGGCCGCGCGCGTTCTGGCCGCCTTGTCATTGGCTGTTTTGTTGGCAACTGTGTATTGGACGCCGGACGAGCAGGGCGCTGGTCGGTTTGCATTCTGGGGTATCCCGGCGGCGGGGATCGTCGTTGCGGCGACGAACCTCGACTTGGGGCAGGGACGACAGCGTCGGCTGGCCGCGGTGCTGGGCGACGCGTCTTATTCGATCTATCTGTTTCAGGTGTTCGCGCTGCCGATGTGGGGGCTCGTGATGTCCCACTTAGGTTTCGGAATGTTGCCGTTCGATCTCAATGTGGTGATCTTGACTATTCTGGTCGTTGCGAGCGGCGTCCTCGGCTGGGCATTTGTCGAGCGACCTCTGAGCCGCGCGATCAAGCCGCTGTTGTTTGGGCCGCCACAGAGGGATCATCCGGTCGGGGAATTGCGGTCGTGAAGCCTGTTGCCAGAAGATGCTCCATTGCCTGCCGTGTTTCGTCGAGACGAGCCCAACCGATGCGCCTGTGCAATCGCAAACCGATGATGGCTCGTCCCTTGGCCGGCGTGGCGTCGCGGGTCTGATGTCTGGTGGGTGATGGGCTCCGAGAGTCACGCTGAGGCGCCGGTTGGTGCGCGAGCCGCCGCGAGCGCCGGCCTGCTGGTCGCCTCACGCCTGATCACGCGGTGCATCGATCTGATCACCTTGAGCCTGTTGGGCCGGCTGCTGACGCCTGCCGACTTCGGCATCGTAGCCATCGCGATGTCCGTGATCTTCATCGTCGAAGCGGTCATGGAAATCCCGATCGGCGTGGCGCTCGTCAGAGTGCGAAATCCCACCGAACGACATTACGACACGGCCTTCACCGTGGGGCTGTTGAGGTCCTGTGCCTTGATGGCGGTGGTGATTGCGTTGTCGTGGCCGATTGCCGAACTGTATCGGGACGAAAGGCTGATCTGGTTGATTTCTGCGCTCGGTACTGCGCCCGCAGTCCGGAGCCTCGGAAGTCCGCGGATCACTGAATTTACCCGTCGGATGGATTATCGACCGATCGTTGCCCTGGAGGCGATGGGCAAGCTGACATCGCTGGTGGTGTCGGTCGTGGTTGCCTGGTGCACGGGGTCGTATTGGGCGATCGCTGTCGGGACGATCGCGACGCCGCTCACGATAGCCGTCGCGAGCCACGTCGCGTTCAGGTATCGGCCGCGGCTGTCGCTGGCCGAATGGGGCGAATTCTCTGCCTTCGTACGCTGGTCCACGATCAATCAACTGGTCGGGGCTATGAACTGGCAGATCGACCAGTTGATGCTGGGCCGGATGGTGAGCCGTCAGGACCTCGGCCGGTTCTCCATGGCATCAAACCTGGCGTCATTGCCGACCCAGGTGATCATCGTTCAGCTTCTCAATCCGCTCACCGTGGCGTTTTCGCTGATCCACGACAATCCCGCGCGATTGAAGGATGCGTATCGAGCAAGTGCTGCGATGATCGTCTGCGTTGGTCTGCCGGTGCTGATCGGGCTTGGCCTCGTTGCGGATCCGCTGATCCGCCTGGTGCTGGGCGAAAAATGGACCGTGATCTCGCCGATCGTATCGTTCATGGCGTTGTCGATTATTCCGTCGCTGTTCGTGTCGCCACTATCGCCGCTGTTGATGGCGTTGAACCGGACGCAGGCGCTGTTCCCGATCGCGCTGTCGGAACTGCTCTTCAAGATGCCGTTTTTGTTGGTCGCGATCTGGCTGTTCGGGATGGAAGGGGCGGTCGGGATGAGAATGCTGACCGCGTTATTCGTGGCAGCGGTTTCGATGCGGGCGGCACAACAAACGATCGGCTGGGCCGCATGGAAGCAGGTCGCGGAGCATTGGCGTTCGATCGTGGCGGGCGCGTTGATGGCGGCTGCGATCTATCCGCTCACGTGTGACCTGGAACACGAGCCACAAATTGTTCTTATGGCCGCGAAGTTGGTGGGCGCCGTTCTGTTGGCTGCGGCGGTCTATGCCGTTGCCATCCTGGCGCTTTGGTTTGTCGCAGGGCGACCAGCAGGCGCCGAGGCGAAGATCCTGAATCTCGTTCGATCAGTGATCAGGCGGTAGATCGATAGCGATTGCCGAACGTCGGCCTGATCGGAGCGCATTCGCAATCGCGGTGGCTGTGTTGGCGATGTCAATGCGAGCGGTAAAATAATACAAATCGGAAGTCACTGGCGAATGGAAAGAATGTTCTTTGGGTGATCCCGTCCGATCACCAAATCCAGGACGCCGATCCAGTTTCCCTTGCAGCGTCCTCTGCGATCGATCCACGGCTCGGGCTTGAAGGCGCGAACATGGTTCATTACCAGATTGCGCGCGATCAGCCGGATCCCGGCTTTGACAGACAAGGTCCCCTTCCGCATCAGATAGACTGGGTTGACGATCTGCGAATAGCCGAGGCGTACGCCCGCCAGACGAGCGGCTTTGACACCCTGATGAACTCCGGCGAAGGCGGTGGTCAGGGCGAGGCCGCCTCGGCGGCCCACGCGTGCCGCAAAGTCGATATCCTCTTGCCAAGCGTAGAGCGGCAGGTTCTCGTCGAAGCGCTCGGCCCCGATGGCAGCGCTGCGATACACCATGTTGCAGCCATACAGCCCATCGAGCGAACAGATTACTTTCGCCTTGGGCCTGCCGTTCTGATCGTTGGCGACGACCAGCGCGATGGCTTCTTCATACGGAATCCCCGCGGTGTTGATCCCGTCCGCCAGCAGCGATCCATTCACCGCGACCACTGCAGGATGGTGCTGGAAGAAATCCTCGATCCCCTCCAGGCAATAGGCCGAGGGGACATAGTCATCGTCAAAGAACGCGATGATGTCCGTAGAGCCAAGAAGCAACTCCAGCGCAGCGTTGCGTTGCACGGGAAGGCCCGGATTGCAGTAGACAACCTCGGCGCCCGCCAGCATCGAATCCGAGGGCGGAAGGTCTGACGGCTTCACGACCGCAAATACGAACCGGCTTGGCTGGAGGGTCTGTCGGAGAATGTGATCTTTCCAGCGACCAAGCTCCTCGGGGCGGCCGGTGCTGGCGACGACTACCGCGATCCTGGTCGACCCCATCGGTCCTCCAACGGGGCCTTTGCTATCTGTCTTCGGCGACGTGTCGAATGACATTGCAGAGATCCGCTCCGGCTTTCCGCCACGTAAAATTCGCTGCCTGCGCTACCCCCTCGGCGGAGCGCTCCAGCCAGAATGGAGCCGAGCCCGCGAGCGACCTGATCGCTTCGATCCATTCCCTGGGATTGTCTGCAGCCGCGTAGAGCGCCCCTTTCCCCGCGACCTCGGGAAGGGCACCGCAGGGCGCGACGATGGCCGGGCAGCCCAAAGCCATTCCTTCCAAAGGTGGCAGGCCGAAGCCCTCCGTGGTCGATGGAAATGCTACGCAAAGCGCCGCTTCTAAGAGGGACCGTAACTCACCGTCGGTCACGGCCCCTGCAAACACGACATTGGCTGGAATGTTGGGGAACAAGCGGTCAAAGTCGCGGCGATCATGTCCGCCAAACAGGACGAGCTTGATGTCGCCAAGCTCCGGGCTGGAAAAGGCGTCCAGTAGAACCTTGATATTCTTGTGCGCCTGAGTGGAGGACAGCGCGACCACAAAGCGCCGCCGTGCAAGCGAGAGACGATCGATGATCTCGGGCGCTCGGGGATAGGTCAGGACGTGATCGACACCGTTATGGATCACCGAAATGCGCTCGGCATCGACGACGCCGGCTCTCGCCAGCTGCTCGGCGGAGAAATGGGACACTGTCAGAATGCGACGATGCCTTCGCCCGGTCAGCGGCAGAATGGTCTTATACCACGTGCGAAAAGCAGCCGAATAGGACTGCGGCGTGATGAACACTTGTGCATCATGGATCATGGTGATGGCGTTGCCGATCGCCACCGGTCCAAGATTGCAGAGGTTGAGCAGCAGATCGGAGCGCGCGGCGCGGGGCAGGTCGATCTGCTCCCATAGCTGCCCGCGCAAGCGGCCATAGCGCTCAACGTGAACGCCTTGCGTGCCGTCCGGCGCGGACCTGGGAGCAACGATCGTAGGTGAGGTCGAAAATACGCCGTTCAGGAGATCCTGGTTCAAAACGATCTGGCGAATAAGCTGATCGGCGACCCTGTGGACGCCGGTAGGTCGCGCTGTCAGGAACTTCCCGTTGATCGTCAGTCGACGAAAGGGCAATGGGTTCACCTAATGCGATCTCCAGAACGCCTCTCGCGTCCTGGCCAACTATCGATCTGCCGACGGCGCCAGATAGTGTCAAGACAACTGTAGAGGGAATAAGATCACCCGTGCTTGTTTGTTTGGGGCAATGGTAAATTCATGGGGCGTTCTTAATGGGGATGGAGCAAGGCGTCGATCAGCCCATGGGCATGCCGTGATGCTTGAGTTAGTAGGCGATACGCAGAGTCCGGCGGTCGCCAGGACATCATGGCGGCCTCTGCCTACTGCTTGTCCTGATAGCGTAGCTCGGATCGCTCTATTCGCGTACGTCGTCTGGTGCCGCGTCTGGACTGGCGGGATCGGTCCGATCATTGGGACAAGCGGCAGGCTGCACAGCCGCCGGACGGGCACGGCCGGTTCGAAGGAGACGTTGACAGATTTGACTAAAGCGAGAAACTTCAGCGCGGCCGAGCCTCAATGACCTCCGGCCGCCGACAGCAAGAGAAGGGCTCCGGGGCAACACCATGACGATCGAAGTCATCGGAATGATCACGCTCGCGCTCGGCGTGATCTGCCTCTTTCAGCCTGTATCTTTCATCATTCACGCCTTTGTATGCTCGATCCTGCTCGGCGCGGCCGCCGCCTTCACGCTGCCGAGCCTGGGCGGCACCAACGTCACCCCATCGCATTTGCTGTTAGGGTTTCTGACGATCCGCATTCTTGCTGAACCGGGTTGTCGGAGCCGGCTGTCCGATGCCCTGGCGATAGGGACGCCCGGATTCTGGCTGGCGCTGATCGTGGTCGACTGTCTGGTCTCGGCCTATTTCATGCCGCGGCTGTTTGCCGGAGACACCTTCGTCTATCCGGTGCGAACCACCGGCTACATGGTGGTGCTTCAGCCCGCGACGTCGAACTTCACGCAGTCGGTCTATCTTGTCGGAGATCTGGTCTGCTTCGTTCTGATCTGGGCGTATGCGACTTCCTACGTGGGGAGAAGCCAGTTAGGGAGTGCCGCCATCCTGTGCGTCGCCGCCAACCTGGCCTTCTCGGTCGTCGACCTCGCCACCTATTATTCGAACACCACTGAAATCCTGTCGTTCATCCGGAATGCCTCCTACGGGTTGTTGACCGAGGTGGAGCTTGCGGGCTCGAAGCGACTGGTCGGATCGTTTACCGAGGCGTCCGCGTTCGGATCGATGACGGTCGCGTTCTTTGCTTTCACGTTCCAGCTCTGGCTTTGTGGAGTTTACCGACGCTTGTCGCTGGTGCTGGCCGTGCTGTCCCTCGGCGCGGCGCTGCTCTCGAAATCGTCGACGGCCTATGTCGGGCTCGCGGTGGTGCTGGGCATCTTCTATTTCCAGATCGTCTCGGCGTCGTTCTCCGGCGCACTGCGTATTGAATCGATGGTTCTGCTGGCCGGGGCGCCGTTCGTGGTGGCGTTCATCATCCTGGGAATTCTCGCTGACGATCGTGCATCGAGCTATGTGGCAGACATTCTCAACGAGCTGGTGTTGAACAAACTGTCGAGTTCCTCGGGGGTCGAGAGATCGCTTTGGAACCGACAAGGGCTCGAGAACTTCTTCGACACCTTTGGGTTCGGCGTTGGCAACGGCAGCATGCGAGCGTCGAGCTTCCCGATTGCGGTGCTTGCGAGCCTTGGAGTGGTTGGAAGCATCCTCTTCGTCGGGTTCTTTCTGTCGGTGTTCTTGGCAAAAGACGGTAACGGTGTGGACGCGAGGGACGAGGGCTACAGAAAGGCAGCCAAGGTCACTTGTGCGGCGATGTTGGTGACGCAGGTTCTGGCTGGCGCGCTGACAGACCTGGGGCTGCCGTTCTTCATCTTCGCGGCTTTAGCCTGTGCCAAGCGCGATGCGTTGTCGAGAGTGAGGTCGAGCACCAGCTTGTCGCTCGAATCCGGGCTCGGTGTTCTCGCAGCGGCGCGCCGATCCGGCGCAAGAGGACTATAGCGGGGTCTGTCGGATACGGTCGGCAAGACGGACCGCAAAGGCCACGATCATAAGAGTTGGATTGGCGTGGCCACTGGTCGGAAAGATCGAGCTTCCCGCGACGTAAAGACCGCGAACGCCGTGCACTTGGCAGTGTTCGTCGACCACGCCTGATCGCGCCGACGCCGACATCCGCGTGGTCCCCATGCTGTGCGCCATGTCGATGATCACGGCGTCGTTGAATGCGCCTTCCGCGACCCATGGTTCCAGGACCGGCTTCGGTAGCTGCACGTGCGCAAAAGCCGACTGCACGATGTGGCCGAGCCGCAAGATGGTTCGGCGCTCGTCAGCGTTGATCCGCCAATCGACCCGTGGCAGCGGCAGTCCCAACCTGTCCGTCTTCTCCGACAACGTGATGCGACTGTCGGGATCAGGCCGCTGCTCGGATATGGCGTCGATCCACACGTCGGTCACCTTGTGCGGAACGCCGCGACTGAGGAAGTCGTCCGCGGCCACATTAGGCATGTAACGAATGGCGGTTTGGACGATGAGATCCTTGACGGCGACCGGAAGCCGGTTGCTCGACAGTAGCTTCATGGCGGCGCCCTTGCCGAGGAGACCGGCGCCGGCAATGGCACGCATGGCATCCTTGACCTGTCGCTTACTCTTTCCGGTAAGGAGCCGTTTGACGGCGTCCCATGGGTCGTCCGCCGCATGCTCCGGCATGAAATAGATCGCGGAATTCAAGAGATGCTCTCGCTCCTGCACTTCAGGCGTGATCGCGAGGCCATGCATGTACATCGAGGTGCGACCGCTGTTGCGGAGGCCGTAGAATCCAAAGCGCCGCATGATCTGGTTGGCGTTCGATCCGCCGAACCTGGCGATCCGCGCGCCGGCATGGTCCATCAGGAAGCGCCCCACCAGATCGTGCTGATTGCCAACTCCGTTGGCGTGGATCGTGGTTGAAGCGAGCAGAAGGCGCGCATTTTCGATACCGCCGCCGGCGATCACGGCGGCCTTTGCGTGCACGGTGTGGCGTTGCCCGTCGATTGTCGCGATCTCTAATCCGCGAAACCCGTCTCCCTCCTGGGTCAGATCGAGGCGTGTCGCGGTCGCGTTGAGCAGAACGCGAATGTTGTCGGCTTCCACCCTGAGAAAGTCGGCGCCGAACCGCATAATGTCGAGAGGGTCGATCCGGGATCGCGAAAACTGCCAGAAGAACGAGCGAAACCCCTGCGGGCCGAGTTGGGGTTCGGGAGGTGAAATGCCGAGCAGGGTCCAAAGAGTGTCGTCGTAGCGGTTCGGTCCGAGGTTCAGAATGTCGGCTGCGCGATCAAGAAACGGATCGAGGCTGGATCGGTCTATCGGCCAGCCGGAATGCGGGACCCATGCTCGCTCCTGGAAATCGATGCCATCGAAAGCGGCCGACTTTCCTGCCCAAGCATGTGTCGAGCCTCCCAGCGCTCGACAGCGGACACCATAAGGTTGCTGGTCCTGAGTCCAGGAGCGGCAATTGGCGCCGTGAAAAGCAATCCTCTTCTGAATTTGGTGAGGGGCGTTCGGCTCGCCGATGCTCTCCAGCGTCGAGAGCTCGGTTGCTTGAGGGGCCTCTTCAAGCAGTCCGCTCTCGACGATCAGGACGCGTAGTGGAGCACCTCGCAACTCGCGCGCTACGGTGAGGCCTGCTGGGCCGCCTCCGATAATGACGAGGTCGGCCTCAAAACGAGTATCGGCGCTGAAATGAGCAAGGTTCTCGACAAGCATGATTTCAGCCTACCAGCCTGTGTTAAAGCCGGGAATCTCTTTCACGGCGGGCTGCTCTCACAGACACTCATCTGTTCAGGGAGATGTATGCCTGACGAAGAGGGCGTTGCGTTGCAGTTGCTATAGCGATGTGGAGGGGCTTGCATCCGCATGCTGGTGAAGCGATGCGGCCTGGGACAGAACGGATCGCCAGACCCGTAGGGCCTTTTCTGTTGAAAATCTCGCAATACTCGTTCGCATCTGATCCAAGCGCTGCGCCTTCTCATCCCCGCTCATAGCTGAGATCTGATGCATTCCCTGAGCGATCGCGTCGACATCCCGCGGGTCCACGAGAATGGCTGATGGGCCAGCAACCTCTTGGAGAGCTCCACCTCGGCTCAGCAGCGGTATTACTCCATAGTGGATCGCCTCGGCCGCCGGTAAGCCGAAGCCCTCAAGTAAACTTGGGAGGATGAATCCTTCTGCGTTGGAGTACAGCCAAAGAAGCTGGGGATCGTTGACGTACCCCGGGATGAGAACGCCGGGGGTGCGGTCTGCGGCGGCGATGACGTGTTCGGCGCCAGGCTCCGGGCCGCCGCAGATCACATAGCTATACCCCTTCTCGGCGAGGCCGGTTCGTCCGAAGGCCTCGATCGCCCGCAACTGGTTCTTGCGGGTTCCCAGGCTGCCGACCGACAGAAAGAACTTACCCCGGGTAGATGTCACCGGCTGCTGGTCCGAGGAGCCCGAAGTGAACCTGATCGGCGGATACAGAACGCCCAGATAAGGGAAATCGTCGCCATAGAGCAGCTTGAATTCCTCGCACGAGCTTTCACTGGCGAACAGAAGATGCGGCTTGGCCGCCGCAATGCGATCGAACGCAGCCCGATAGATCTGCTCGACACCATCCGCGTAAAAGGCCGGATGGGTCAGGGGGCCGACGTCGTGGCAAAGGATGATATCGGTTTCGCGCAGGTCGTGGATGAGGACTTCTCTTGGATCGGTAAAGACGATTGGCAGCCTGTTCCGGCGCGACAAGAAGGTCGGGAGTGTCCTGGGATGCCGAACCCGCAGATCAATCTCGACAACGGCCAGTCGGCCCAGGATACGGGCAATCAGCCCGGTGGGAAGCCGGTCTAATCCGAGCCTCCAGTAATAAACCTTGCGGATCAGATCCTTCGAGCCGGCGATGAGATCGCCGCAGAAGAAGAACTTACCGGTCCTGTTGTTGAGCGCCAGCGTGAAGTCGCAATCGACAAGTCCTGGTTGACCAGACATGCGTAGCTCTTGTTCAGTCTTCAGGCGATCGGCGCCCGATGATGGCCTGATCAGAGGTGCGTGTCATGGCCGTTTTTCCACGCGAATGTCCTTGACCAGAAATTCGCTGGGCGAGGCAATCGCGTTTATTCGGAAGTGCCAGCCCCACTGGGCGACGAAATTCGCGTCATCGATCGTCCATGTCAATTCCTGCCAGTCCGTTTCGCTCGGTATCTCGCGATACGAGGCGTTGATGTAGCCCTTCTGGGATTCATAGTCCAAGCTGAAGCCTGCCTTCGGACTTCCAGGCAGCCGTTTGACCGTTGCGCTGATCTGCAGGCGGCGGGTGCCCCACGGAACGAATTGCGGCGATACTGCGAAATAGGCGTAGTGACCTTCATTGTTCGCGACCGAAAAATCGAGCCGCCGCGAGGTCGAACCCTCGTCCGCGAACACCTTGGTGGTCTGCGGATTGATCTGCTGGAGACCGCCGCCGCGATTGGTCTCACCAAGAGAGATCGTGACAGCGTCGACTTTCGAATAGTCGACGTCTTGCAGGATCGGCAGGTCGCGGTTTTTCTTCGCCTGCTGCACGATTGCGTCCGGAAGCTTCGAAACGAACTGGGGCGTGGACGACAGGCTGAGGGGCTTGCCGGCCTCCAGAGTGACCTCGGAGCCGTCGGTACGCGTGACCAGAACCGGCGACTGGAAGTTGGTTTCAATCGTCTTGTTCGATGTGGTCCAAGCGGCCAGTACGTGACCTTGCCGGCCCTCGAAGACAAAGCCCAGACTGTCAGCATCCGCTCGGACCCATCCAAGATAGGTCGGGCGATCGCCCAGCAGCCGGATCAGGGTTGCAAGCGCCTCGAATGAGGGGCGCGGTGAAAAGTCCGTGCGAAGCAATCCGTGGTCTGCCTGATCGTGATAGGCCGGCCCTCGCGCCTCGAACCAGAAGATCTTCTCGAACCCGGAGGCGAGCGCGAGCACGTAGGCTTTTGTCAGCAGTCGCGATTGACCTGCTTCGGACCTCGGTTCGGTGGTTGCGACGGCTCCGACTTCCGAGATCCACAGCGGGAGCGAGCTGTCGAGGTTATGTGAGGCAAGCATCCGCCGCAGCGTCGATGCCATCGCCATGAACTCGATCTCGCCACCAGCCTCCAGCAGATCGAGCTTTTCGTAGGGATGCACGCAGATGAAATCGAAATGTCCGGCCGCGCCCGCTTCGATCGCGCGTTCCAGAAAGTTGACGTCGAAATTTGCGACGCTAACTCCGATCTTTGCCGATGGATCGATCCGCTTGGCGGCCGTCGACGCCTCTTTGACTAGCTCGGCGTAGATGGATGGACTTCCGTTAACGGCGAAGCTGCCGTTGAACTCGTTCCAGATCTCCCAGTGTTTCACTGACCCGCGATAGCGCTCGACGATGGCGCCGACGTAGTTTTTCCAGTACTGGATGTCCTTAATTGGGAAAGTGCGCGTGCCGCCATCGGCGGAGGCCCAGGGCGCCAGATAGGCTAGCGGATACAGCAGGCTGATGCCGTTCGCCGTTGCATCGCTGACGAGCCGGTCCGACGAAGCCCAGTTCCAGGTGCCTGGGGTGGGCTGAATGGTCTGCCATTCCTGGAAGGCCCGCAGCCATTTAACGCCCGCCTTCACCAGGATCGGATTGAACCGGCGATGATCATCAAGCCATTCGGCGCCGGTGGCGACGCCCCACGGGCTGGTCTGTTGCTCGGTGCGATCGCCGGTCGCATCCGAAGCGAGGGCACTTCGCTGATCAACGGCAGCGCCGGCAGCCATGATGGTCGCCGTCACCACAACCGTTACCAACCGGCCTGCCCGAGCGCGGAGCTGACTGAGAAAGGATGTGGGACGCCCAAGACGAGCGCGGTCAAACGCCATTCTTTCTTGTCTCACTCGATCAAGTCGCCATCGCCCGTGTCTAGCGATGTCCAAGCAGGGGATGCCGCTATTGCTCGCCGCCCCACATCTCACGCATCCGCTCTAACAACGATCCAGACTAGCGGCGACCAGAGATCCGCTCACTCCGAAAACATCGGAAACACAAATCGCAATAATGGCAACGCCGGCGTATCCAAAATTGCGGCGCCGGCGGCTTATCCATGGCTCGTCAGTACGCCAGGGGCGCGACCATCATATCGCGAAAGTGATCTATATTTAGTCGAAGCCGGAAGGGTATTCTGCGCTAGCATCGAGCCAGTCTCCGAGTGATTGCGATGAATGTGCGAAATGCACGGTTATCATTCTCGGGCGTGCATTTGGCGCTAAGCGGTCGCTGCGCGCTAAGCCTTGTCGTAGTGCGCGACAGTTGGCCTTTGCATTGAGTGCCATCATTGTAGGTCTTCTGGAATCTTTCAAGTGCGAATTGTTCTCTCATCAAGTTGTGGGCGAGTGGTTTGGTGCGATGTGTTGAGGTCGGTACGTGTGAAGTGTCTGTCATTCAAGGAGTTTGTCGCGCGCTCGTAGTGTGTCTGTGGCTGCGATGGCTCTTCAAACGCTTGCAAAACGAAGTGAGCTGAGTGTTGACATATAGGTCAACGCGCTGCCGTTACGAGGAGTTCTTGTCGATCGGGGGGCGGGCTAGTGTGATTGGCTTGCATTAATGCTTTCGCTTACAGTCGGGTTAAGAGTAAGCTTAATATGCGAGGAAGATTGCCGTTAGTTGATTGCAAGGGTAGGGATAGTCATGGCAAACACCGTGGTTATCAAAGAAGGATCTGGCAGTGGCGCGGTTGCGGCATGCACCGTTCCAGATGTTCTTCAGCAGATTGCCCATCGTTTTCCGGAATCCGTTGCCGCCATTTGCGAGCGAGGGCGGATTACCTTTGCCGAGTTTGAGTTTCGTTCGAACCAATTGGCACGATTGCTTGTCAAAAGAGGCGTGAAGGTTGGCTCAATCGTTGTCCTCCTGACTGGGCGCTCGATCGATACGCTGATCGGCATGACCGCGATTTTGAAGGCGGGCGGAGTCTATATGCCGCTTGATATCGGGCTAGGCTCGGAAGCGATCGGCGGCGCTATCCAGGATGCACAGCCGACGCTGGTTTTGACGGAGCATCAACCGGCTTTGATTGACGCGATCGAGCAGCGCCGCCTGAGTGACGAGCTCGATGCCTCGCGGCTTGAGCCCGGTGATCCGTTGGCACTCGATCTGACGCCATCCTTGCCGGCCTATGTGATGTTCACGTCTGGATCGACCGGGCGGCCCAAGGGCGTTGTGGTGCCGCATCGTGCCATCGTCAGGCTGGTTGTTGATACGGATTTCATGACGTTGTCGCCCGCGACGGTCATGCTGCATGCGGCGCCATTGGCGTTCGATGCCTCGACGTTGGAAATCTGGGGACCGTTGCTGAACGGCGGGCAGATCGTCATCGTCGAAGATGCGGTGCTGTCGGTCGATCGGATCGCCGAGACGCTGGGGCGTTTCTCGGTCAATGCGGCCTGGCTCACAGCAGGTCTTTTCCATCTGATGGTCGACGAGCGACCCGAGGCGCTGTCGGGTCTCACGACTTTGCTGGCCGGCGGCGACGTCCTTTCGCCGGTGCACGTTCGTCGTGCGATGGCTCTGCTGCCGGATTGCACGATCATCAACGGGTACGGCCCCACTGAAAATACGACGTTCACGTGCTGCTATTCGATTCCGCGCACGGGCTGGGGCGATGGGCCGGTGCCGATCGGCTTTCCAATTTCTGGCACGAGCGTGCACATCCTATCGGACACGCTCGAGCCCGTTCCAGACGGCGAGGAAGGTCAGCTTTGCACCGGCGGAATTGGGCTCGCGCTCGGCTACCTCAATCGCCCGGAGCTGACCGCGGAAAAGTTTGTCGTCGATCCGTTGTCTGACGATCCGAAGGCTCGGCTTTATCTCACCGGGGATTACGTTCGTCGCCGGAGCGACGGAGCGATCGAGTTCCGTGGTCGGCGGGACCGTCAGGTCAAAATCAACGGCGTGCGTATCGAGCTCGACGGCGTAGAGCAGGCGCTGCGGCAGGATCCGGTCCTGGCCGACGCGGCGGTGGTTCTGTCCGCGGATCGAGGCGACGTAAAGCGGATTGTCGCTTTCTTGAAGCCGCTGCCAGGTGACGCTTCCGGTGATCTTGAAGCCGGCATCATCCGCAGACTCAAAGAGCAATTCCCCGCCCAAGCGATCCCATCAACGATCAAGATCGTGGATGAGTTGCCGCTCAACAAGAACGGCAAGATCGACAGAGCAAAGCTGCTGAGTGACCTGATCGCGACGGAGCAGCTGGGCACGCGTGCCGACGATGAAGACTTCTCTGACGATAGTGTTGGATCGATCGTGGCGGACATCTGGGGCGCATTGCTGGGCAAGTCGGTCGATGCCAGGGCGAACCTGTTCGATCTTGGCGCGACGTCGCTGCAGATGATCGCGGCGCACGAGCGCATTCAAGCGGCGATCGGGATTCGATTTCCAGTTACGGACCTGTTCGCCCATCCCAGCATCGCCGAATTCCAGGCTTGTCTGGACGGAGCCTCGCATCGGTCGCTCGCCATTGCCGGAGCAGCGCGTGGACGCCGGCAGAGGCGTGCGATGAATGCTGCGTATGGCGCGATCAATGTTCGGAGCCATCACGCATAGGGCTAGACGGAGCTGAGGCGAGATGTCGGACAGCAATGAGATCGGCTTCGCGATAGTGGGACTTTCTGGTCGCTTTCCAGGCGCACCCGACGTTCAGAAGTTTTGGCAGAACATCAAAGCGGGGCGCACGAGCGTTTCGCGTTTCTCGCCTGAAGAGCTGGAGGACTCCTTCGCGGCTCATGAGCGTGCCGATCCCGATTTTGTTGCCGCCAAGCCGGTTCTCGACGACGTCGATCTGTTCGACAGCGATTACTTCGGGATGTCGCCGCGTGAAGCGGATTTGACCGATCCGCAGCAGCGGATCTTCCTCGAGATCTGCTCCGAGGCGTTGGACGATGCGGGGTACGACCCGGAGCGTTATCAGGGGGCGGTTGGTGTCTTCGCCGGCGCCTCGCTGAACACCTATTTCTTGCGGCACGTCTGCCCCGATCGCACCGCCCTCGAGCGGTTCACGTCGCAGTTTCAGGTGGGCTCGTATTCGGAGCTCCTCGGCACGCTCAATGACTTCGTTGCGACGCGGGTCGCCTACAAGCTCAATCTCAAAGGACCGGCAGTTTCTGTCCAGAGTGCCTGTTCGACCTCGCTTCTTGCCGTCGCGCAAGCGTGCGAAAGCCTCGCGGCTCTGCAGTGCGACATGGCATTGGCCGGCGGCGTCTCCGTCACGTTCCCCCAGAAACGCGGGTACATCTATCAGGACGGCGGAATTGCCTCCCGCGATGGCTCCTGCCGGCCGTTCGATGTCGATGCGGCCGGGACCGTGTTCGGCTCCGGCGCGGGCGTGGTGGCCATCAAACGGCTGGCGGATGCCGTCGCTGATCGCGACGCGATCTACGCGGTGATCAGAGGTTATGGCATCAACAATGATGGCGCGGCCAAGGTTGGCTTCACGGCTCCCAGCGTCGGCGGGCAGGCAGAGTGCATCGCGGCCGCGCTCGCGATGGCCGGATTCGACGCGGAATCGATTGGCTACGTCGAGTGTCACGGCACCGGCACGCCGCTGGGTGATCCGATCGAGATCGAGGGGCTGTCGCAAGCGTTCGCTGAAGCTTCCACCGGTGCGATCAAAGACCGCAACTGCACCCTGGGATCGGTGAAGGCGAATGTCGGTCACCTGGATGCCGCGGCGGGCGTGACAGGGCTGATCAAAGCCGCCTTGATGCTTCACCACGGCATTGTGCCGCCTCAGGCAAATTTCTCCGAGCCGAACCCACACCTGGACCTCGCGAAGCGGGGATTCCGGGTGGCGACGGAGTTGCAGGAATGGCCTCGGGGAGATGCGCCGCGCCGCGCCGGAGTCAGCGCCTTCGGGGTTGGAGGCACCAATGTGCATCTGTGCCTGGAGGAGTCACCACCGACTGCAGCGGAGAACTCGCTGCCGGTCGAGAATGCGGTGGTTCTCCGGCTGTCTGCCCGGTCCCCCACTGCCCTGGAGGCAATGCGCCTCCGGCTGGCCGATCATCTCGAGGCGGCAGTGCACCGTGGCGAGCGCATTGGCTTGAACGAACTGGCCCATACTCTGGCCGCAGGACGGCGAACGTTCGATCGGCGCTGGGCGGTCGCGGTCAAATCCGTGGAGGGAGCGGTTCAGTCGTTGCGGGAAATCCGCTCCGACCCCCGACCTTCATCGCTTCGACCCGGCGCGGTGTTCATGTTTCCCGGCCAGGGCGCTCAGTACCCGGGGATGGGGCGTTGGCTCTTCGAGTCCGATCGCGAATTCCGCGCTGATGTCGAGCTCGGGGCGGCGATCGTGAAGGAACACCTTGGCGTCGATATCCTCGCCGTGCTGTTCGACGATCGTGATGTCGACGATCATGCCATCCGATCGACGACGTTGGCGCAGCCGGCGCTCTTCCTCATCGAATATGCTTTGGCACAGCGTCTGCTCCGGTCCGGTATCGAGCCGAAAGCGATGATCGGCCACAGCCTCGGCGAGTTGGTCGCGGCGGCGCTGGCGGGCGTGATGTCGTATCAGGATGCGCTCAAGCTTGTGGTGCATCGCGGACGGATCATGCAGGCCCAGGCGCCCGGCGCCATGCTCAGCGTGCGGTTGGCGGCAAGCGAGCTGTCGGCGCACCTGCCAGTCGGGGTCGAGATTGCGTCCGACAATTCGCCCCGTCTCAGTGTCGCCAGCGGTCCTTTTGAAGCTGTGGAAGAGCTCGAGCGCCGGTTGGAGAGGGCGGAGATTCCCCATCGACGTCTCCACACGTCACACGCCTTCCATTCAGCAATGATGGATCCGGTGGCAGTCGAGCTCGAGAAGGTTGCGGCCGGGATCCCACTCCGACCACCGAAGCGTCGGCTGATCTCGACCGTCACTGGAACTTGGATGACCGCGGCGGAGGCCACGTCACCGGCCTATTGGGCCCGTCAATGCCGTGAGCCTGTCAGCTTCCGCGCCGCGCTCACCACGCTGATCGATTCGATGTCCGAACGGGTGGATTGTCTGCTGGTGGAGGTCGGTCCCGGTCGAACGCTGTCGACATTTGCAGGGGCCTCATCGTCCGCATCGAAGGTCCGGGCAATCGTCACGACCGCGCCGGACTATGCGGAGCGAAACGACGAAGAGCTCACCTTTGCTCAAGCGCTCGGAGATCTGTGGGCGCACGGCGCGAGACTGAAATCCGATGTCCGTCCAGCCGCGGGTGCCGCACGCCTGCGATTGCCAAGCTATCCGTTCGAACGCACGCGCCATTGGATCGCGCGTCCTGCTTCGGCCGGCCCTGAGATGACCATCCCAGTCGCATCGGCCCGAGGAGACGCGTTCCCTCAGACCGTACCTCCGCAGGAGGTGAGTATCGAGCAGGATGGTCTGCGTAGCGTTTCGATGGAGAGTAAGATGTCGGGTGATGAGGTCTCAAAGGCGCTAATCAAGGCGCTTGCGGCTATACTGTCGGATGTCTCGGGACGACCTCTTTCGGATCAGGACGCGGCGACTTCCTTCATCTCGCTCGGGTTCGATTCCTTGCTGCTCGGTCAGGTCGCGCAGCGCGTCAACAAGTCGTTCGGGGTGAAGATCACGTTCCGGCAGTTGATGCGAGATCTCAACTCGCTGGACGCCCTGGCTTCGATGTTGAAGGCCTCGGCACCGGCCGACAAATTGCCCCAGGCCGAGCGAGCAGCGGTGAAGCCCCAGGTGGCGATGGTCGAGCGGCCGGCAGTGGCTGTGTTGTCGAAAGACCCGCCGGCGCCGGTGATGGCGGGCGCCACGGGAGTCGAGGCTTTGCTTCGCGAGCAGCTGCAATCAATGGAACGGATTTTTGCCGCTCAGCTTGCGGCGGTCGGCAAAGACCAGGGTGTCGCTGCCGAATTGCCTGTTGCGGCGGTCCCGGCCAATAGCAGCGCAGGGAGCGCGCCTGAGACTACCCTTGTGATGCCCGACACGGGTGAGGAAGGGGGCGGCCGGTTCAAGATGTATCGCCCCGGTGCCGCCGATGGCGATCTCGCACTTGCACCGGAGCAGCGCTCTTACATCGAGAATCTTGTCCGGCGCTATAACGACCGCACGCCTGGATCGAAGTCACGTGCTCAGGCGTCGCGCAGAGTTCTTGCCGATCCCCGGACCGCGAGCGGCTTCAATGCGCAGTGGAAGGAGATGGTTTACCCGATCGTTTGCAAGCGGTCGAAGGGAGTGTCGATCTGGGATGTCGACGGCAATGAGTACATTGATCTGGTGAATGGCTACGGCCAGACGATGTTTGGCCATGTCCCGCCATTCGTTGCCGCCGCGTTGCACGCACAGTTGGAAGACGGATTCGCGATCGGACCGCAGACCGAACTGGCCGGGGAAGTCGCGGCGCGAATTAGCGCTATGACCGGCAATGAGCGGGTCGCCTTCTGCAACACCGGTTCCGAAGCTGTCATGGCCGCCATCCGGGTGGCCCGCGCTGTGACCGGACGACAGAAGGTCGTCGTGTTCAGTGGCGCCTATCACGGTCAGTTCGATGAGGTTCTGATCAAGTCGTGCCGCGCGGGCAGCGTGCCCGGTGCACTTCCGATCGCGTCCGGCATCCCGGCCGAAAACGTCGGACAGATGATCGTTCTGCCGTACGGCCATCCAGCAAGCCTCGAGCTTGTCAGCCAAATGGCCGACGATCTCGCCGCTGTTATCGTCGAGCCGATTCAAAGCCGGCATCCGGCTTTGCAGCCGCGAGACTTCGTGGCGTCGCTCCGAGAGCTGACCGCTAAGAGCGGGACGGCGCTGGTGTTCGACGAGGTGGTGACCGGCTTCCGGGTCGACCCAGGTGGCATGCAAAAGGTGTTCGGTATTAAGGCCGACTTGGCAACCTATGGCAAAGTGCTGGGCGGAGGAATGCCGATTGGCGTGGTCGCAGGCCGCGCGGATTTCATGGACGCGCTGGACGGCGGCTTCTGGCAATACGGCGACGAGAGCGAGCCGGAAGTTGCGCCGACATTCTTCGCCGGAACGTTCGTTCGGCATCCGATGGTGCTCGCCGCAGCACGCGCTGTGCTCGAGCACATCGAACGGAACAAGGCTGAGATCTATGCGCCCTTGGCGCAGCGCACCGGGCAGCTTGTCGATCGGATCAATTCGCACCTCGACAACTACCGACTGCCGACGCGGGCCGAGACATGTGCGAGCTGGTTCTTTGTCGATGGTTCGCCTTTGGGACGGTTCGCCGGCCTGTTGTTTGCCGAGCTTCGCCTACAGGGGATTCACGTCCACGAGGGTTTCCCGTGTTTTCTCACGACCGCACACGAGGCCGTTCAGTGCCAGGCGATCGACGGCGCGTTCGAACGAGCGATAGGGGCCTTCGCGGACGCCGGGCTGATCACGGGAGAAGCCAAGAGTGTCACCAGGAAGGCGAGCCGTAGTGGTGATGGTCAAGCTCAACCGCAGCCGCAGAAACTCAAAACGGTGCCCCTGACCGAGCCTCAGATGGAGGTGTTGCTCGCGGCGCAAATGGGCGATGCAGCCTCGATGGCGTTCAACGAGTCGGTCAGCATTCGCTTCGATGGGCCCGTCGTCGAGAGTGCGTTGATCAAAGCGGTCGAAGAAGTCGTCCAGCGTCACGAGGCACTTCGTAGCCGTGTCGTTGACTTCACCGGAATGCTCGAGATCAGTCCGGATTTCGTGCCCAAGGTGCCGGTCGTCAAGCTCGACGAGGCCAACGCCGATGCCGAACTGGCGCAGTGGCTTGCCAAGGATGCAAGAACGCCATTTGACCTTTTCAACGGGCCGTTGGTTCGTGCCAGCGTTCTGTGTGTGGGGGCTGGCGTCCACGTGCTGGTCTTCACCGCGCATCACATCATCTGTGACGGCTGGTCGATGAACGTCCTGCTCGGTGACTTGGCCGAGATCTACAATGCTTATCGTGACGGAAGAACGCCGTCGCTGGTGCCTGCCGCGAGTTTCGCCGAACATGCTGCGGAGCGGCCGCGGCCGTCTGCGTCCACGGTTGAGTTCTGGCGAAAGCAGTTCGCGGATGTGCCGGTCGCCTCGGAGCTTCCGCTCGACCGCCCACGCCCGGAGGTCAAGAGCTTCCTCGGTGCATCCCTGCGCGAGCGGTTGGGGCAGGACCTCTGCGGCGGGGCGAGAGAGCTGGCCAAACGCAAGGGCGTAACCCTGTTCACGGTGCTGTTTGCCTCGGTGCAGACTCTGTTCGCGCGGCTTTGCGACAACGAGAGCGTTGTGTTGACCGTCCCGATGGGCGGCCAGGCATTGCTGGATCGGCAGGATCTGGTCGGGCACTGCGTGAACTTCCTGCCGGTGCCGGTCACCGCTCGGTCCGCCGTCTCTTTCTGTGAGCATCTGAAGCACGTCGACGAGAAGCTGAACGAGATCTTCGATCACCAGGACTACACGTTGGGATCGTTGGTCCGTGATCTGGACATTCCCCGTAGCATCAACCGGACGCCGCTGTCGGACATTCAGTTCAATCTTGAACGGGTCGGCTCTCGGCTGACATTCCGCGGCGCCGATACGCGCGTCGATACCAATCCAAAGGCCTTCGTCAATTTCGACATCTTCATCAACATGATCGAAACGGACGACGACATCACGATCGAGGTCGATTTCGCGACCGATCTTCTGGATCGGACGACGGTGTCGGGATGGCTCGGTCAGCTCCGCAAAATCTTGGGACAAGCGCTCGAGCAGCCCCAGATCATCCTGCAGGACCTGAAGCTGCAGAAGCCAACCGTTCCTGGGCCTGCAAGCGGACAGACCCTCGCAGTGCAAGCCTCGCGTTTCGACATTCCTCTGGTGGAGATGATCGAGCGGAACTGCGACCGTGCGCCTGACGCGGTTGCGGTGGAGTACGAGACGGACGTTCTGCGCTATCGCGATCTGGAATCGAGGAGCAATCGTATTGCGGGGCTGTTGAGAGCGCTGAATCCGGCCAACGGAGCCCGGGTCGCGGTCGCGGTTCAACGGGGCCTTGATCTGCCGGTCGCATTAGTCGCTGTTGCAAAAGCGGGGCTCGCCTACGTCCCGGTCGATCCTTCGCTTCCCGTGGCTCGAATTCGGCAGATGGCTGAAGCGGCCGAGGTGGCGGTCTTCATCACGTCAGGAGCGGACTGCCCGGTTGCGGCCGAAATGGGTGTGCCCGTGATTGATCTCGTGCGAGATGCCGCGCAGATCGACGCTGCCTCGTCCGCTCGTCCCGAACCGGTGCCCTCGCAGGAGGTGCTGGACTCAACCGCTTATGTGATTTTCACGTCCGGCTCGACCGGAACGCCCAAGGGCGTGGAGATCAGTCACCGCGCACTCGCCAACTTCCTCGGTTCGATGGCGGTCCGGCCAGGATTCGGCGCCGATGATCGGATCGTCGCAGTGACCACGGTGTCGTTCGACATCGCGGTTTTCGAGCTTCTTCTGCCGCTGTATTGCGGCGGACGGACCGTGATCTGCAGCAAGGACAGATTGCTGGAGCCCGAGAGCGTCGTGCGGTTGATTGAAACCAGCGCTGCAACGATCGTTCAGGCCACACCGACGCTTTGGCGCGTACTTCTCGAAGCTGGTTTGCAGCCGTCGCGCCCGCTTCGCGCATTGAGTGGCGGGGAGGCGCTGCCGCGCGATGTCGCCGAGAAGCTGATCGCCGCAGGCTTCGAACTGTGGAACATGTATGGGCCGACGGAGACCACAATTTGGTCGGCCTGCGGACGGATTGTCGATGCCAGCCGGCCGATCGTCATCGGCGAGCCAGTGGCTCATACTGATCTCTACATCCTGTCCGATGACGGAACGCAGGCTCCGGTCGGCACGCCCGGGGAGCTGTGTATTGGCGGACTTGGTCTTGCGAAGGGCTACGTCAACCGGCCGGATCTGACAGCCGCAGCGTTTCCCGTAATGTCTCTGCAGGATGGCGAAACGGTGCGTCTGTATCGAACCGGCGATTTGGCCACACGCTTGGCGGACGGCAGCATTCAACTGCTCGGCAGACGCGATCAGCAGGTGAAGATCCGCGGCTTCCGCATCGAGTTGGAAGAGATCGAGTCCGTGCTGCGAACCTGTCCAGAGATCGTGGACGCCGCGGTCATGGTCGAGAATGCCGGCACTGCCGACGCCGCGCTGGTGGCCGCCTTCGTGGCGAAGCCGGGCATGACGGTGAGCGTCGACAGCCTGCAGCAGACGGCGCAGCTCAGCCTGCCTCACTACATGGTTCCCAACCGCTTTGTCGCGGTTGCCGAATTGCCCAAGACTGCAAACGGCAAACTGGATCGGAAGGCGCTATCGGCGACGATCGTCAGTCCGTCGATCGTCGTTAGTTTCATCGACAAGGCGGAGGCGCGCGACGAGCCGGCACCGGAGGTTCTGACCAAGGTGATCTCGATCGTCGAGGCGGCGTTGAACCGAACCGGGATCAAGCCGGACGACCGGGTTTTCGCGCTCGGTGCGACCAGTCTGCACGTCTTCCGGATGGCTGCGCGGTTCTCCGAAGCGAAGCTGCCGATCCGGGCGCAAGATCTGATGACCAACCCGAGCATGAGCGATCTGGCGCGGCGGGCTTCCGTCGCGGCAAAGGCGCAGTCGTCCGACAAGAAGACGCCATCGCTCGCAGAGTTTCGGCGTTCCTCGAGCCGCGTGAGGACAACATGAAGACGCAGGTCCCCTCCGCAGTCGGACAAGAGCCGGGGATTGAACCGGTCCGCTGCACCAGCATTCAAGAGCGGTATCTCAAACTTCAGAGCCATAGTCCAGGCTCGTCGTTGGCCAATGTTGCGATACGCTGGCTTATGAAGGGAGCCGTGCGCGACCAGACGCTCCAGAAGGCGCTGGACTTTCTCGCAGGTCGACACGAGGTGCTCCGGACGAAATTTGAGCGCTCGGCCGACGGCTACTCACAGATCGTCGTCGAAACTTCGCCAAGACTGTCGCTGATCGATCTGTCGCAGCTGTCGAGCGAGCGCTATCAAGTAGAGGCGGAGCGGCTTGCGTCGTTGGAGGCAAGGGCGGCGTTCGATCCTGTGGCAGCGCCGCCGTGGCGAACGACCGTGCTTCGACGCACGCCGAACGAGGCGATCCTGCTGATCACTCTACATCACGCCATCGCAGATCTCTGGTCCGTCGGGCTAATTGCGCGCGAATTTACCGCAGTGCTCGATGCACTGGAACGCGGCCAACGGCCAGATTGCCGCGAGTTGGACCTGCAGTATGTGGACTATGCGCAGTGGCAGTCGACGTTGCTGGCCAGCGACGGGCTGACCGGTGAGCGACAGTACTGGCGTCGCAAGTTGTCCGGGCTGTGTCCCTTCGATATCAAACCCACTAGGCAGCGCGTGCTCGATGCCGGCCGCGACGGCGAGATTCGGAGCCGTGTTCTTCCGAGGTCGTTGACGGATGCGATGCAATCGCTTGCGCGGCAAGAAGGCTTCACGATGTACGGGCTGGCGTGTGCGGCCTTGACGCGGGCGCTGGGCCGCAAGCTGGAGACGGACGAGATCGTCATCGGAACGCAGGACGCTAACCGTGACGATCCGTTGCTGTTCGATCTGGTCGGCCCCGTGGTCAATACCGTGGTCCTGAGGCTCGGAATCGAAGCGGGGAGCGATCCACTCACGCACGCGCGCCGCATAAGGGACGAACTCTCGCAAGCGTTGGCGAATAAGGCGCTGCCATTCGCAGAGATCGTCGCCGGCATCGAACTGTCGGATCGGAAAGATCTGCCGCTCGGCTACGCCATCAACTTTGCCGCC
This sequence comes from Rhodopseudomonas sp. G2_2311, assembly GCF_047501505.1. Taxonomy (NCBI): domain Bacteria; kingdom Pseudomonadati; phylum Pseudomonadota; class Alphaproteobacteria; order Hyphomicrobiales; family Nitrobacteraceae; genus Rhodopseudomonas; species Rhodopseudomonas sp. G2_2311. The sequence goes on along the minus strand of NZ_JAZDRK010000009.1, from coordinate 32,508 downwards.
GGCAACGTCGAGACTAGCGAAGCCGGCGTGATCCGCCACGGCGACCTCGAACTGGTGTCGTTGCCATCGGTCACGACAGGCTGCCTTTACGAATTCAGTTTCTTCTTGGTGGAGCGGCAGGAGGGGTGGCGGATCTCCTGCGAGTACAATACCGACCATCACGTCGCTGCCGCTGCCGATGCGCTGCTGATAGCATGGTCGGAGGAGATGGAGGCTCAGGTCGCTCCGGCCGAGAGCGACCTGAACAGCCTTGCGTCCGCTTTGAAGCGCGATCAGCCGGCCGGTGATATCGTTGAGCCTCTTGCGCTTTCGCTCGAACGCAGGGTGCCGAACCGCTGTCCTACGCGACCCTATTTCCAGCCTTGCGTGCTGCAATCCGACGGTAAGCTGCCGCCGATCTTCGCGTTGAGTAATCGGTCCTTGTACTATCCTCTGGTAGAGCGGGTGGCGGCGGGGCGTCCGTTTGTCGACTTGCAATGGGCGGACGACGCCGAGTTGCCGCCGCTCGATCAGGACAGCATTTGCAGGATCGCGGCCGACGCGGTTCGGCAGATCCGGGCCCACGATCCCATCGGTCCGTACTATCTGATCAGCCTCTGCCTGATGGGCAACGTCGCGCTCGAAGTTGCGCAGCAACTGAAGAGCCTCAATGGCGAAGTGTCGGTGATCTTTCTGCTCGATACGGTCGCGCCCGGCTATGTGGAATCGATGAGCCGGTTCGACCGTTTGCTGAGGCGGGTCCAACTGACTGACAGGATCATCCCCGATCTGCTCGCACGGATCCGGAAGGTCCGGTCCGGGGACATGAGCCTTGCAGCCGCGATGTCGCAGTACTCGATCATCAGGAACAATCCACTCGTTCGATTGATCGGCCGCGGCAGCGATGCGCCACGTCCGAGGGCCACCAACGAGGATTTCCTCAATCACGGCCTGATGGACTATCTGCTCGATGCCAGGGCCTTGTATCCCTGGAAGCCGTATGACGGCGAAGTCGTGCTGTTCCGTAGCGCGAAATCACGCGTCGGACGGCTATTCGTACGTGGCCTGGGATGGGACAAGGTCGTGAACGGACAGCTCCGGATCTTCGACGTTCCTGGTGGTCACGATGACATGACCCGCGAACCCGCGGTCGCGACCATCGCCGAATACATGAGCTGGATGATCGATCGGCGGGAGGGCCGCTGGTCCGCGAAGCGCTCGGTGGGCTGAGGACCGATGTCGTCGGCAAGCAACGATCGCGACGTGCCTGCCGGAGGCTGCCGGCGGGGGCTCGGCTGAACGATGCGCCGCGGTGCCGTCGTGCTTCTCATCGCTCTGGTAGGGTTGGTATCGGCAGCGCTGGTCGGAGGCTCGCTATGGGCCGAACGTCACGCCTCGAAGCTCGTCAGGCCAACCGATCAGGCGCGTGTCGGAGAAGTCGTCTTGACGGATTCCACCCGTGACACCGGGATTGCTGTCCGCATCTGGAGGCCGAACAATCCGGTGCCGCGTCCTGCGGTGAAGGCGGGCGCTTCTGATCGGGGGCTGCCGCTGGTGATCTATGTTCCGTCCTGGGGCGGCAGCCGGTCCGAGAACGATGTGTTGCTCTCCACGATCGCCAGCGCGGGCTTCATCGTCGTCGCCATGGACGACATCAGCCACGACCCGCCGGATCCCGCAACGGACGCTGCCGACGAGACGGTTCGGTTGGCGTCGTTCAGCATGCAAACCGCGCAGGACTACGCGAGCTTCCCCGCCACCAGTGAGCGTCGAACCAGGCTGGGATATGACAAGCTTCAGCGGGTGTTGGCTACGCTCCGCACCGGACAAGCGTCAACGATGCTCGAGGGAGTCGATTTCCACCGGATTGCGGTGGTCGGCTATTCGTTCGGCGGGGCCGTCGCGGCGAGGGCGCTCGCATTGGATCGGAGCTTGGCGGCTGGCGTCGATCTCGACGGCTGGGTGATCCACACCCCTGCAACCGCTGGCCTGAAACGACCGTTTCTGGCGGTGTACGCGTCGCTGCCATCTGCCGAACGGACATGGTCGCATCGGCCGAACTACGAGACCAAGATCGGATGGGAGGATTTCGGCTGCCTGCTGGCGCTGGCCCGATCGTCAGGCTCGGACGTGTTCATGGTTGACGGCGCGAAGCACGCAGACTTCTCCGATCAGCTCTATGCCGAAGGTCGCTGGCGCGATTGGCGGCCGTGGGCCCCCAGACGTATTGCGCCCGAGCGGATGCACGCGATCATCGATACGCTCCTGGTGCAGTTTCTTGTCGGGCACCTGATCCAGCGTGGAAGCCCGCCCAGGATCACTTTTGCAGAGGTCAGATCGGTCACGGAGATCGAAAGCCTCATCCCGAGCGGGCCGCGGCCGGGCGCCCGTTCGGCCAACTAGATCAGGCACTGCACGATGAGCGAACCGGTTGAGATCTGGGAGATCAGGTTCGACGAAGCCGGGGAGGTGGATTGGCAACTCCTGGATCCGCGCGAGACCGCTGCGGCTGATGCGTTCATCCATGCTGACGACCGTTACCGCTACGGTGTGATTCACAGCGCGTTGCGGCTACGGCTTTCCGAACTCCTCGGCGTGGCCGCCGAGGCCGTTCCGATCGTGGTGGGAGCCCACGGCCGGCCGTTCGTTGCGGGTCGTGCCGCCGAGATCGATTTCAACCTCTCGCACAGCCGGCGGACCGGGCTGATCGCGATCTCCAAGGCTGGGACCGTCGGAGTCGACGTCGAGGATCGTGACGTCACCGCGGACTATTCGGAAATGATTGATACGATCTTCGAGCAGCACGAGGCCGCTTGCCTGCATCGCTTGGAAAGATCGGTCCGCAATGACCTCTTTTTGCGGGGATGGACCCGTAAGGAAGCGGTGGCGAAGGCGGTGGGAACGGGCTTTCTGCTCGACCCCAAGCTGTTCCAGGTGCCGCTGGACGATAGCGGCAGTTGGATTGTTTCGGTGCGCAGCCCATTGAGTCGCCGGCTCGCGCTGATCGATCTGAGCTCGGATGCCAGGGCGGCCGCTGTTGCCGGCGTGGCGCTGCCGGCTCGCCCCCGCGTCCGCAAATTCCGTTTCGAGCGGACCCTCCGGGCGCGTGCGGCCGCCTCGCGCTAGGCCTTAAGCTCCTCCTGACCGTGGCAGGGCGGCGCCGTAGCTGATAGCCGCTGCAGGCCTGCTTACCGGCGGTCGGGGCTTAGTCAGGCGGCAAATCCCGCCCAATCTGTCCTTTTCTGACGCGAAGGGTCCGATAGTCGTCGTCGATTTGCAAGCTCACGTTAACCTTTGACGCTCATTGTCACGATATTGGGCGGAGTGGGCAATGAAGAGCTCTGGAATTTCATTCTCCGAAGTTCCCGAATCGGCCTTCGGACGTACGGACGACTATGCCGGCCCGCCATCGGGCCCGCTGGCCGAGCTCCAGTATTCGTCTCCTTGGCCCTGGGTGGCCGCGATCTTCATCAGCTCTGGACTGTGGGCCGGTATCGGCTGGCTGATCTTCGCCTGATCTCCGCCAAGTGGAATCTGGGCCCGACCTGTGCTGCTGCGTCATGAGCGCCGGCATGGCTTGATGGCATCATTCGACATCGAGAGCTGAGTCGCTCTGCAGGCCGAGGTCAGCGGCCAGGCCTCTTACGATTTCGAAAGGAACCGCGTCCGATACTGAGCGGATCGAGGGGGAGCACCGATGCGGACCATCCGGATACTGTCAGTCGCCACCGTTCTGATCGCCGCCTATCAGCCGGCTTGGGCCAGCGAGGCCTATGTGAGCCAGCCCACGGGCGGCAAGACGCAGCAGGCGCCGACCGGATCAGCACGAACCACGGCAGTGCCCGTGACGATCGAAAGCGCCGCGCGTTTGATGAAGGCGGCTGCCAAGATGCCCGATCCCGGCACGGCGAACGTGTCGATGATCGCTCAGACTGGTACTCTGAACTCGGCGCTTCTGGCGCAGGTGGGCGGGGGGAATGCCTCGTACATCATCCAACAGGGCTCCCAGAATAGCGCCATCGTCAGCCAACGCCGGTAGCCGAGACGGTATGCGGTCCGGCCGGGTGTGTACCGCCGGCCGAAGCCCCTTCGCCATTTGCGGCTGGCGGTGCTAATGACGGGGACCGAGAGAATCGTCCGGGGGGCGGACGATCTACCATCGCAGGGGAGCAGCAGATGTCATACCCGGCAATGCTATTGGCAGCGATGAGCGTCGGTGGTCTCGTTTGGGAAAGCGGCGCGGTCAAGTCGTCCTCGGCCGATCGGGCCGGGACCTTCCGGGTCGCCAACGAGGTGTATGTCCAGCAGCCCCACGGCATGCTTCCGCCGCTTGCGGCCCGCGGCGGAGAGGCACCCAAGCTCTCACCGGAGAGTGGGCTGGTTGCTCCGAAAACAACGCCTGGTGGCCTGAAGCCGGATGCGCCGAAGATAAAGGGGGCGCCCGAACTGAGCGGTGGATCGCCCGCTCCGGCGGGAAGCAGCGGCCAAGTGTCCTGCGATCCCAGCAACGCGTCGTCGCAAGCCTGCTACAGCGCCACCCAGCAAGCCAGACCGCCTACCCGCTGAGATCGTCTCGGCGAGCGCCGTCGGCGCCTGTTGAGCGTTGCTGCGGAAGTCGTTGCCGCCCAAAACGGCAGGGGGCGCACGGGCGAATAGCGTCGGGACGAATGCTCTCCCGCACCGCGCCGATGTTTTCAGCCGATCGACACGTCAGATCTGCGCAGGGCGAGCTTCATCGCGCTCGAGCGATTTCTGAGAGAAGCGGCCGCCGCCGGGACTGCGAAATATCAGTCCCGGATCACATCGCGGCCGCGGCGACCGGAACAGCCGCCTTCCGTTGCAGCTCGAGCTCGCGCATGAAGGCGGTGCCGGCTGCCGGATCCTTGAAGTTCCAGAGCTCCTTCTTCACGCCCTCGAAGATCAACGAATAGACGGCGAGCTGGATGCCCTCCCGCACCGCCAGGGTGGTCGGGGAGTTCTTGGTGAAGCCGACATCGGCCTGCAGCAGGCTGTCGATGGCGACATACTTGAAGCCGGTGCCGCTGACGTTGACGGAGTAGATGATCTTCGTCGTTGTGACGGCGGCGAGAACACGGCCGGTCTGGACGCTCACCGCGCGCAGCGACACCGTGACGATGTCCTGCCGATACTGCATGTTGCCACCGAGGCCGAGGTAGTTCGCGCCGATGCCTCCGGTGGTCTCGTTGGTGTCGTATCCGACGATGCCGCCTTCGAGCAGCACGCCGGCGAATCGCAGCGGCGGCAGGCTCTGAGCCTTGTCGCCCTGCAGCGCCGACCGCGTGTTCTGAATGATCTGGCGTTCCTGCAGCAGCGGCTGCAGGTCGGCGCGTTCTGCCACGTCGAACCACTGTCCGCCGCCCGCGGTCAGCAGCACGTCGGTGAGAATCGAGCTGCCGCCTTGCGTGACGGCGCGCGAGAACTCCGCGAAGTTGTCGTTCGACTTGTTCTGACCGGTGAGGTCCGGGAAGTTGTAGACGGCGACGTCGAGCTTCTTGGTCGGAGGAGGAAGCTGCTCCAGCACGACACCGGTCTTGGTCGGCGCCACCATGGTCGCCTGCGGAGTCACCGGGTCCTTATCAGTCCCGGTGATAGCGCATCCGCCTAAGGAAACAGCCAGCAAGACACACGCCAATGATCCGGCTCTGCTATCCATCGCAGCCGCCCCCCGTTTAAATAACTTAAGAATGACCAAGCACCATTGATGCTCGGTTACGGGCTGGTCGAAGCTGTGGTCGGCGTACCGCCGATCACGATCACGGACGAACCGCTGCCGACATTGCTGAGCGCCGAACTCAAGCCGGAGAGATCGGGCGTGTTGTTGCTGCCAGACTTGGTGCCCATGCCCTGAGCCTGGGCGGTGCTGAGAAGGAAGTTGCCGTTGAGCGGATTGCCGTTGAAGGTCGGGCTGACGGGCCGATAGATCTGTTCGGTCGCGAAGCTGGGCGCTGTGAGAATCACCAACGCGGCAGCGGCTAGCAGAAACTTCGACTTCATCCTACCCTCCTATAAGCTACAAACAATTCTTCTCAACGTCTGATCGGCAGGCCTCCGATCACCAATGCGCCGTTCGGTAATCGTCCGACGAGGAGGTTCAGCGGCGCTGCACCATTTCCCTGCAGGACGCCGACCGACGTTCCTGATGTACCAAGTAACACAAGATTGGATTGAAGGTTGTTGCCAGCCTGCAACACGCCGACTGCATTGTTGTGTCCGCCGATGATGCCGACGTTGGAGACGTTACCAAAGCCGCTCTGAGCCTGAAAAACCGTGTTGTACGAGCCGATTTGCAGGGTACTCGCGTAATTTCCGCCAGTTATTCTCGGCGCGGCCATCTCCGGCAGCGACGTTTTTTGTCGATTACCGTTAGCGAAATTCGACGCGGTGCCGTTGCTGAGCGAAGAGGGCACTAATCCGATCACGGGCGTGCCGCCATTGCCGGTAGCCTGCGAAATATAGGCAGTTTCTGCCCGCGCGATCGTTGCGTGTCCAAGGCCCGCGGTTGCGACGGCCAGCGCGGCCGCCATCGAGGAGAATCGCGATTTCATCGTGAAGCACATGATACGCTCCCTTGATTGGATCTTATCGTTAGTTCGGCCCGAAGTTCGGTCTCTGGCGATCGATCGACGATGATGCTGGTCAGGATCTCGTCTGCTGGGCCGGTGAGTTCGAAAGTCCCACTTTGGGCGTTTTGGCTAACGCCGCTCGTCGATTGTTTGAAGACGTTCAGCTGATATTCGCCGGCCGCGGCCTTCGTCGCATGAAGAATCGCGTCGATCCTCAGCAGATTTCCGTCCGGCGTATTTCTGATCTCGCAGTCGAGTCCCATCGTCTTGCTCGCGTTGGCGTCGGGCGACCAGGCCGAAATCAGCAGCAGGCCCGCACTGCATCGGGCGAGGTGGCTGAAATTTCGTGGTGCGACAAACATCGAAGTAACGACTCTGGATGCGTGTGAATTGGTTTGAACTAATCGCCTTGCGTGACGTGGACTTCGAAAGTGATCGTCGCGTTCGTCGGAATGTTTGCGGTCCGATCGACCGTTCGGCGCCGCTCATCGCCGAGGTGGCGATAGTTAAACGAGGTTTAATTGCCTCCACAAGAGTGGACTGCGAGTTGAATTAATTTGTCATCGGCCGGTTGGCTATCTCGGCCAGAGAATCAAAAAAGTCACGATTTTTCGGTGTATTTTGCACGGCTTTTGCCGGAATTCCGGCCGTGTTGACATATGAGTCAACGCCGACGGGGCGGCGGTTCCGTGCCATGTTGACCTGTATGTCAACGCTTCTGCCGGTGGCCGACAGTTAGTGTCTCGAATCCTCAAAAACCGACGTGTTAGCTGGCTGTTAGTTGGTAAGCCGCTTCGCGGTTAGGTTGACAGTTAAAGTAAACGACCGGTTTACGGTTGTCCGAATAGTTAAGTTGGAGTTAAATCGATTTTGAGGGCGGCGATGGTCGTCGACCCCGCTTCGGATAACAGGGAATAAAAACATGCGTATGCTGACAACGTTGGCCGTCCTGTTGGCCACGACGTCGCTGGCTTCCGCCGCCAGCAATGAGTCGTTCATTGTGCAGGCTGGATCGAACAATCACGCCATCGCCGGCCAGACCGGTGGTAACAACAATCAGGGTACGGTGCAGCTCGGTCGCCGTAACTCGGCGCTGACCGTTCAGAGTCAGGCCTCGTCAAAGTCTAACGAGTCGGGTGTGCTGCAGATCGGTGCGCATAATGGCGCCGTCGCTCTGCAGACCGGCGGCAACAACAAGCAGGGCACCGTGCAGGGCGGTGTGGGCAACTTCGCCGTCACCTCGCAGAAGGGCAACCAAGGCTCCGTCGCTGCGAACGACTCGACGACCGCCCAGTTCGGCGCCTTCAACGGCTCGATCGTGAATCAGAAGGACGGCAACAACAAGCAGACTACGCTGCAGGTCGGCGGCAGCAACTTCGCTGCGACCTCGCAGGATAAGGCCGGCACCAACAACAACACCTCCTCGACCACCCAGCTCGGCGCCTTCAACAGCGCCCTGGTCGGCCAGACCGGCGGCAACAACAACCAGACCACGCTGAGCGTCGGCGTCGGCAACTTCGCTGCCACCAGCCAGACCGGCGCCGCCGGCCGCAAGAATGAGTCGTCGACCCTGCAGTTCGGCGGCTTCAACCGGTCGTTCGCCGGTCAGGCCGGCGGCGGTAACGATCAGGGCACGCTGCAGTTCGGCTATGGCAACCTGTCTGCGACCGGCCAGACCGCCAATGCCCAGGGCGCCACCAATTCGGCGCTGACCACGCAGGTCGGCATCGGCAACAAGGCGATGACTCTGCAGAGCACCAAGGGCTCGCCGAGCTTCCTTGCGAAGGATGGCTCCTTAACCAGCTCGCTCAAGGTCAGCGAAAAGTATGCGACTATTTCGCTATCCTCCCCCTACTACCAGATTAATCAGCCTGGAACGACCACCGCTTCCGTGACCATTCCTTATGTGGCTCCCGCGGTCTCCGGCGGTGTGAATGCCGCGTCCACCCTGCAGGTTGGTAAGGGTAACTCGGCCCTGACGGTCCAGAATTCGGAAGGCGCTCGTGCCGGGTTCTCAGAGACGGCAAGCGACACAGTTAGGGTCGGTGCAGGCGTCAAGAACAGCGGAAAGCCTGACTGGGACAAGAAGGTTTACGGCACTTATACCGAAACCACCGTGCTTCCCCAGTGGCTCCCGCTCAACGGCGTCAACAACAACGCCGCGACCGTCCAGGTCGGCAAGAAGAACGCCGCGATCACGCTGCAAGACGGCGTCAATATCGCGAAAACCTCGAACGACTCGCTCGTCGCGCAGTTCGGCGAGAAGAACGGCGCGCTGGTCAGCCAGCAGAACGGCCTGAACGGCCAGGCGACCATCCAGCTCGGTGACCGCAACAACGCCGTCACCCTGCAGAAGAACGCCCCGGTGTCGGGCACGGTGAACGCCGCGGCGACCATCCAGGCTGGCTCGAAGAACCGCGCCTTCACCAACCAGCTCGCCGCCAATCCGCTCGTCGGCGCGAACGGATCGCTGATTGCCCAGTTCGGTACTGGCAACGCCGCGATCGCCTCCCAGACCGGCCTGCAGCCGATGATCGGCGCGTTGAACACGCAGGCGACCGTTCAGGTCGGCCAGGGCAACTTCGCCGTGACCGCCCAGAACAGCGCGACCGTGTCCAACACGTCGGTGACGGCGCAGTTCGGCTCGCACAACGTCGCGTTCACCTCGCAGCACTAAGGTGCCTTTGGACGGCGGGACCTCGGTCCCGCCGTCTTTTCTTTAGGCGGCTGAGTACCGCGGCCGCATCTGCCATTGGCAAGATTCTGCAGGTTTCGCTCAGGAAGTGGCCCTTGGGCCGCGCGAATTCCTTAATAGACCGGTCCGGTATCTTGTTCCGTTGAACCGTTGGGCGGCCAAAACATACTAAATCTTAGGGCCTGGGGGCCCGCTGCTTGGTGGAATGGATATTCGGCAACACTCCGCCTGTATTCATTCAGCAAGCCAACAAAAAAGGGCTGTCAACCTGTCCGCTTTGGTGCACAATAAACACCTACTTGCAAGTGATAGGACGGCGCTTTGTATTGAGGATCGCGGCTGGGTAGGAGGTTCCGCAGTGACGTCTTATCATTTTGATATCGGCGGTCGTGCGCAGAAGGCAGGACGATTTATTGCCCGCGTACGCGACGAATTGCTCAAGGTTCTTTCGGAAAAGAAGAGGGACGGCCTGACCCAACAGGCCCTCGCCAAACGCCTCGGGGTCAATCGTTCCGTGATCAATCGCCAGCTCTCCGGCGAAAGCAATCTCACCTTACGCAGCCTCGCTGACCTGGCCTGGGCCATGGACATGGAGCTGTCGTTCGAGCTCCGCCAGCCCGAGCGCCATCCCGGACAGAACGAGCCGGTCACGACCTCGACGCTCAGCTACGGACAGATCAAAGTCGTTAATATCCGCTCCGTGAAAAACGACTGCATCCTGGACCAGCGCGCGCGCAACTCGAATTATCAGAGTTTTTCGGGCGCCGCAGAGTAGGGGCGTCATGGCGTTCCCGGACGCGGCGGTCGTTGTCAGGATTTCCTGATCGGCTCCGACCGCGCGACATTCGACCATGTTGCGGTCGTCGGGTCAGATCATTTGATTTCCGTCGAAGCATTGGATGGTGGGAGGCCGCTGTGCCGCAAAACCGCATGTTCGGTCTCTCGCAGGATCGACCGTGCCGCAGATCGTTGCGCGATGTTTCTGATCATTACTGCGCTAAGATCAGTCTCTGGTCCGCGGTGAAGTCATCGGACATCCGAGCTCGCCAATCTCGATCGCCACCCAACCACGCGACTTTCAAAGTGAGCTCGACGCTTGAGACAGGCGCTGCCTGTTGGGAGCACTTTCGCGGCGTCGCCACGATTCAGTGAGAGACAGAACAGCTCTGGAATTGAGCGCTGGGCGTGCGATGCGCGGCCTGCGGTCGGATCTTTATCAGCGAAGTCCGGTGCGAACCGGGAGGGAATCCGTCAATGCGACCGGTTGCGGCTTAAGTCTGCGCCGGAGTCTTGCTCACGGCTGGCTCGCCCTCGGCAAAGGCGTCGATCGCGGCAGCGGCGATCGACGGGAGATCTCAGTTGATGGCGGCTGGTCCGTGCTCGAGCGCGACCTGAGGCGCTGCTTGCGACGAGACGGCGAGCGATCCGAGATGTAGTTCGGTGGGGCTGTCGTTGATGACGGCGCGCACGTGGATCATGCCCGGCGATTTGATTTCGCACGGAGAAAAAATCAGGCTTGCCGCCACCACGATGTAGGGCATCATCGGCTGATCTTTCGGCAGGCTGGTGAGAAGATTTATCTGGTCCTGCAGCGCAGGCACTTCGATGGTCTCCTCGGCGATCGGCCTGTCTTCTCCCGGCAGATAGCATCGGACCCGCAGAGATTTGTACGGCTGGTCGGCGGGCGAGAAGACGTTGAAGTGCACACACAGCTTGGGCAGCGACAGCGGAAACTCGTTGGTCACGAACATCGCCGAGTTGTAGCACCCGATAAAGCTGAGTTTTCCACCTGCCTCGGTCCGAATATCGTCGCAGAAGATGCAATATCCATATCGTTCCATTTGAGCTCGCTTGAATAAAAGGGTGTCAGAAAAGCATGTGGGCCAAAAGGCCGGCTTGAGCCAGTTATCTCAGTCGGCGCGCACTGTCCGATCGAGCATTCTGGCGCATGTCGTCCGAACATCCCGATCAAAAGATCGACCGTGCGCAGTGTCCGATCGATCCCAACGGACATCCTTCACTGCGGTTGGAGACCGATCCGGGCACGACAGAATTAATTTCCGCGCTGCGCACTTTGCGGGGGCGGATAGCGACGAGTCCGCCCCGTCGAGCAGGCTAGCTAATTGCCCGGCCGGCAGGACCATTAGGTGTTCGCGCGCCGTCGAGGCCCCGGAAACAGCAACGCTTATAGAGGTAGCAAAGCGCGTAGTGACTGTTGAATAGCCGCCATCTTCACATTGAAATGACGTCATCGGGTGAACTCCCTGTGACACACAGGGTAGCACCTATACCCAATTCTCGTCGAATTCGGCGGACTGATGTACGGTAACCTTTATATAAATTGTGATCTTTTACGTGATCGGTCCAATCGCCGAAAACGGCCACGAAACAATCCTTGCGCAAGAACCACCCGAAGATGCGCACGTCGGGTGTCTTCAACTCCCACACAGCACTTTGCTCGACGCGTATCATCCTGAATTGACGGACATAAACCAAAGGCCGTCCGGAAATATAGGCGTAGAACAGCGCGTCGACTTGTTCGGCAGGGGTTGCTTCGCCGAGCCTCTGCTCTGGCTCTGCGCCCCCCAACAAGTTCTCCAGCCATTCGATGAAATTCGGGGTGCCATACAGCAGCCGAGCCGGCTGCGCGCCCGCTCCGAGATCCACCTCGATCCGTCGTATCGCCCCTTGCCGCAGCAGATCCTCGATCGTCACGTGTCCCCGCGCGCTCCCCTTACGATCAGACTCTGTTGCTCCGTAGCGCCCGCCAGACTGCCGCAGGCTTCTACCGAGCTGCCGGAGTCCCCACCGGCAGTCTGACCAGATTCCCCTGCAATTTCGGTCACCTCGTGGCCGAATTTTGCAATTCACGCTTTCGTCCAGCGCCCCGTCGATCGACGCAAATCGTCCAAAAGCACCAGCGGCAGCTCAAGATAGACTGCAGCTGACGGTTGTGTGAGTGCTTTCTGCGCCTCATTCACAGCGAGCGTTTGCCGGTCATTGCCCTACCGATTTCGAACCCCCGGAGCACTCGCTGGGCGTCGAGATCATTGTGCGAGGTTAACTCCGGCGAGGGCAGGGCGCGCGCGCCGCGATCCACATTGGAAAAGCCATAACGTTAATAAATACCTTCGGGATTGGCTCAGAATTTCCGCGTCTCATCATGGATTAAGTGCCGGCATGCTCGCCGGTCAGACGCCAGACAAACGGCTCAACCAACCGCTGGCTGAGGTAGGCGGTTGGTCCGGCCGCGAGCTTGCCGAGGTGTCCTGGACGCCCCGGGGCAGCGCCCCCCGGGAGCTGTGCGCCTCGGCTGATGATTGATCCCAGCGGGCGCGTCATGGAAGCGATTGGCTATCGGTTCGTGGCGAGAAGTGGCCGGTCCACGAAAGGGCAAGCCGGGTGCCGCTGCGGCCGGACCTGAACGATACGTACTGGGGCCTGTTTTTCGTGCTCGACGCCGACCGCCGGCAAACGGCAGCTTCCCGATAATTCGTTGTGTCTTCCGGCCTGGGGCCGCTGGTCCTCGATTGTCGATCGCGTATCGCGTGCGACGTCCGTGACGTCTTGGTGACCGTCGAGCGATTCGACGCAGTAGGTACCTGTGCCGAATAATTAGTCGGGCCATCGGCACGTTGACATATATGTCAACGCACTTCGTCGAAATAACTGATGATACCGCTCGGCCTACGAGCGACGTGCTCTTTTACCAGCTTTTTCCCGGCTCAGTTAACCGTTGACTAATCAGTTTGTTGCCGGCCGCCTCCAAAAGGTGTTCGATCCTCACTCTGGGCGTGGGCGGTGAACAGCCCGCATCTGGTTCATAGAGGGGTGAGCCATGCTCCAACGATTGCTTTATTTCATTGCCGGCGTCGACCGGGAGCTGATCGCCCGCTGTCCGCCAACCGACCGAATTTGGGCGATGCAGATCGGCTTCTCGCTCTGCCTGTCGTTCCTGGTGGTGTTCGGCGTTTCGTACTACGCCCTCGGCTATATCGTTGGCTCGACCGTGCTGCGATCCTCGATCGCGGTCGTGATCGCGCTCACCGTGATGATGTTCGACCGCGCGCTGTTTCAGTCGGACTGGTTCGTGCAAGGCGCGTTCTGGCTGGACGACGATCAGTCGAAAAAGGTCGGGGAGGGGTTGAGGCGTTCGGTTTGGCAGTTCGTCCGCATCACGGCGCGCCTCGCCATCTCGCTTGGACTGGCCTGGGTCATCGCTCTGTTTCTCGAACTCGCGCTATTCTCGGACGCCATCTCCCAGAAGATCGATCGGGATCGGGTCGCGGGCAATCGTCCGATCTACGAGCAGATCGACAAATATGCGTCGGGGCTGGATCGCGAGATCGCGGAAAGTCGCGCCCAGCTGACCGCCATTGAGCAGCATCAGCGGGAGCTGCTCGCGCAGGCGCCGCTCGCCTCCGACACCCCAACCGCTGCGGACCCCGAGGTCGATCGCGAGTTGAAGTCGCTGGCTGAACGCGAAGCCACCGTCCGCGGCGAGGTCAGGGAGCTGGAAGCGACGATTAGAGATCAGTCCCTCGATATGAGCGCGGAGCAGTTCGGTGAGAAGCTGCGCCCAACCAATAGCGGTCGGGCCGGCGCCGGACGGCGCTATGAACTCGCCAAGAAGCAGAAGGAGGCGGCCGAGACTCTGCTGCAGTCGCGCCAGGCCGAGCTGTCCGACATCGTCGCGCGGCGCGAGCGCGTGAAGAACGACGCGGCAGCGCGGCTGGCGGCGGACATCGCGCAACGCGACGATCAGAAGCAGGACTTCGCCGCAAAACGCGTAGCTATCCAGAAGCAGGTCGACACCGCGCGCGCCAACCTGCAGCTGCTGGAAAGCCAGCGCGAAGCCAAGGTTCAGCGTTATCGCGACCGCACGCTGGAGGGCTCGTTCGTCCAGCAGCGAAAGGACAGCAACGATCCGCTGGTCCGGCTGACCGCCTATCAGGCGTTGAAGAGCGATCCGCAGGAAGGCCAGGCGATCACGCTGTTCTCGTGGATGATCCGGCTGTTCGTGGTGTTTCTCGAAATCGTGCCGGTGGTCACCAAGATCTTCTTCTCGCCGCCGAGCATGTACGCGATCAACGTCCAGTCGCAGCTTAAGTCGGCGCGGGTCGCTGCACGGTCGATGACGTGGAAGCTGGCTGAGGACGAGCCGGAGCGCGAGCGGCCGATCCCGGAAGCTGTCGCGCCGGTCGAGCCAACTCATGCCGACGACCGGGTCACCCCGATATTCCCGAGGTTCGAGCCGCCGGAGGCGGTCCGCGCGCCATCGAATCCGACGGCAAGACGCCGATGGGGATTGCCGATACGGAAGGCGAAGGAAGAGTATCCGGCGCCCACCAACGACCAGGCGATCGTTGCGACGATCCCGGTGCCCGCCGAGACCAGCGACAAGACCGAGGCCCGGCTGGCCGATGAGGTTTCGGCTGAGCACGTGGCTCCGGTGCACCGGGAGCCGGTGGTTGAGGAAGCCGTCCCAGCAAGCCAGCCCGAGGAGGCCGAGCGCGTGGTGGTCGTGTACAACGGCGGCGGTATGCGTGATGTCGGTCCCGGCTCGCACGCGCCGGCGGAGACCGAGATCGCCACGCCGCGTCGCGCCTGACAGAGACGATGAGAGTTACGCCATGGGCTGAGTCTTTCGATCTGTGCGAGGCCGCATCTTCGGGTTGAGCGTGATGCGATCTCTCCAATAGATCCGGGATAGAGGCTTGTGGCGTTCCTGGACCCGCGGCGGTGGGGGCCGCGAGGTGGACGTGTTCGGTCATCCCGGGAGGCGTGTTGACTCGACAATTCGTTGCAACCACAAAGAGATCGTAATCAGAGTTGGGTATCTTCGATGAGCGCTGTCGGGAAGTCTGCGAACGATCCTCGGTGTGTCCCCCTGATCATGTGCGGTGGCGCCGGGACGCGGCTATGGCCGGCCTCGCGTGAGGTGCGTCCGAAGCAGTTTCTGCCGCTATTCGGGCCGCGGTCGACGTTCCAGGAGACGCTGCTGCGGGTGTCGGACCCGGCGCTGTTCGGCCGGCCGATCATCATCACCAACACTGCCTACCGCTTCATGGTGCGCGACCAGCTCGCGGAGATCGGAATCGAGGCCGACGTCCTGCTCGAGCCGGCGCGGCGGGACTCCGGTCCCGCGATCGTGGCGGGTGCAGTGTTCGCCGAGCAGCGTGAGCCGGGCGCAATCGTGCTGGCGCTCGCGGCCGATCACGTGGTCCGGGACAAGGACGCGTTCATCGCCGCCTGCCGTGATGGTCTGGCCGGCGTCGCCGAGGGCCGGATCGTGACCTTCGGGGTGAAGCCGGAGCGTCCCGCGACCGAGTACGGCTACATTTCTCCCGGCGACGCGATCGTCGGCAAGGTCCGCAACGTCGCCAAGTTCGTCGAGAAGCCGGACCTTGCCACCGCCACGGGCTATGTCGCGGCGGGCTATCTGTGGAACAGCGGCAACTTCATGTTCCCGGCGGCGGCCCTGCTCGAAGAGTACAATGCGGTCGATCCCGACAGCGTGGCCACCATCACCGAGGCGGTGACGACGGCCGGCCGCGACCTGGGATTCGTGACGCTGCCGGAAGCCTCGTTCGGCAAAGCCAAGCCGATATCGATCGATTACGCCGTGATGGAGAAGACCAAGCGCGCCGCCGTGGTGCCGGTCGACTGCGGCTGGTCGGACGTCGGATCCTGGCGCGCGGTGTGGGAGCTCACCGCCAAGGACGGCGGCGGCAATGCCGCGCAAGGCCCCGCGGTCTTCGAAGATTCCCGCAACTGTCACGTGTCCAGCGACCACACCCTGGTCGCGCTCGAAGGCGTCGACGATCTCGTCGTGGTCGCGACCCAGGACGCGGTGCTGGTGTCGCGGCAGAAGGACGGCAATGGACTTAAGCGCCTGGTCGCCAAGGTCAAGACGGTGGCGCCCGAGGTCACCGACCACCACGCCCAGGTCCATCGCCCGTGGGGCTCCTATCGTTCGCTGGATTCCGGTGACCGGCATCAGGTCAAGCGTATTATCGTCAAGCCCGGCGAGCGGCTGTCGCTGCAGAAGCATCACCACCGCTCCGAGCATTGGATCGTGGTGCGCGGCACCGCGCAGGTGACGGTCGACGAACTGATCAAGATCATTCACGAGAACGAGTCGATCTACATCCCGATCGGGGCCACCCACCGGCTGGAGAACCCGGGGAAGATCACGCTCGAGCTGATCGAAGTGCAGACCGGCAGCTATCTGGGCGAAGACGACATCATCCGGTTCGACGACGACTATCGTCGGTCGTAAGACGATCGCCGTCCCGCCGCGCCCTTCCTTCTTGCGAAAGACCGCCATGTTCCCGACGCCGCAGCCGCTTCTGACGGCCAACACTTACGCCTACGAATCCGAGCCGATGGTGAAGCCCACCGGCTTCCGCGAATACGATGCGCGCTGGCTGTTCGGCCAGGAGATCAACCTGATGGGGGTGCAGGCGCTCGGCATGGGCCTAGGCACATTGATCGCCGAGCTCGGCCGGCCGCAGGAAATCGTCACCGGGCATGACTTCCGCGGCTATTCGGCCTCGATCAAATACGCGCTGATCGCTGGCCTGATGGCGTCCGGCTGCAAGGTGCACGACATCGGACTCGCCGTGACGCCGATGGCGTATTTCGCGCAGTTCGAGCTCGACGTGCCGTGCGTTGCGATGGTCACCGCTTCGCACAACGACAATGGCTGGACCGGCGTCAAGATGGGCGCCAACCGGCCGCTGACCTTCGGCCCCGACGAGATGAACCGGCTGAAGGAGATCGTGCTCGGCGCAGCGTTCAAGCAGGGCGCCGGCTCGTATGTGTTTCATCCGAACTTTCCGGCCCGCTACATCGCCGACCTCACCAAGCACGCCAAGCTGAAGCGCAAACTCAAGGTGGTGGTCGCCTGCGGCAACGGCACCGCCGGCGCGTTCGCCCCGCAGGTGATGGAAGCGATCGGCTGCGAGGTGATCCCGCTCGACACCGAGCTCGATCACACCTTCCCGAAGTACAATCCCAACCCCGAAGACATGGAGATGCTGCACGCGATCCGCGACGCGGTGCTGCAGCACAAGGCCGATCTCGGGCTCGGCTTCGACGGCGACGGCGACCGCTGCGGCGTGGTCGACGACACCGGCGAGGAGATCTTCGCCGACAAGGTCGGCGTGATGCTGGCGCGCGACATGTCGGCGATCCATACGAACGCGCGCTTCGTCGTCGACGTCAAATCCACCGGCCTGTTCGCCACCGATCCGGTGCTGCAACAGCAGGGCGCCCAGACCGAGTATTGGAAGACCGGCCACTCCTACATGAAGCGCCGCACCAACGAGAGCAAGGCGCTCGCGGGCTTCGAGAAGTCTGGCCACTTTTTCTTCAACGCGCCGCTCGGCCGCGGCTATGACGACGGCCTGGTGTCTGCGATCGCGATCTGCGAGATGCTCGACCGCGCGCCCGGCAAGTCGATGTCGCAGCTGAAAGACGCGCTGCCGAAGACTTGGTCGTCGCCGACGATGTCACCGCATTGCGCCGACGAGGTGAAGTATCGCGTGATCGACGAGGTCGTGAAGCACTTCGAAAAGGCGCAGAAGAACGGCGACAAGGTCGCCGGCCAGCCGATCCGCGATCTCGTCACCGTCAACGGCGTCCGCGTGACGTGCGAAGACGGCAGCTGGGGCCTGGTCCGCGCCTCTTCCAACAAGCCCGAGCTGGTGGTGGTGGTCGAAAGCCCGGTGTCGGAGCAGCGGATGCACGACATGTTCGAGGCCGTGAACGTTGTGCTGCGCCAGCATCCCGAAGTGGGTGCGTATAACCAGACGATCTGAGCCCGATTGCCCGGCAAGACCGTGCACGGCCAATGCCGACAGCGCTGAAGGCCTATAGGGGGTCTGCAGAGTTCAGGAAGCTGCCGTGCGGCAGGGCAGGTTGGCGGTGTCAGCCGTCACCGTCGCCCTAGGAGGAGGCGGTTGCCGGAGCCAGAGCCACGAGCGAACCGAGGCCTCTGACATATCCGACACGGTCGGCCGGCGTCGGCTGCCACCAATCAGAGATCAGCTGCTCACGTCCTTTATAGTGCGTGATAAGATCAGTAAACGGACGCTCATTCAGCGGGATCGCAGATTCCAGCTTGTAGATCGACCTGGTGCCCTCCTGTGCATCGAGCTCATCGCTGAAGCGCTGGATTTCCAGACCGCGATAGTTGGGCATCATGTGAAGGAAGCCCAAATGGGCCAGCCGGCTGAGCTGCAGCAGTTCGATCACCGACAGATCGACGCGGATGTAACCCTCGGCCGGTGCCATCATCTCGACGCCTTGCGCCTGGCCCTTCGAACAGCAGGCTTCGCCGATAGCGTCAGCCAGAATCGAGAGCTGAAGATGGTAACGCTCGATATCCTTGGCTTTCAGATGGGGACGTTGGCTGAACATCGCTTTGATGTCGGCCATCGCTTTCGAGACCCCCTCGGGGGTTGCTCTGGCGGCCATCTCGTAGTGGCGGCCAATCCCCCGGACGATCTGCCGGACGGCTTCGTCCATGCCCCTAATTCGCCCGTGCTGGTAGTATGATCTAGCCGAAGACCAGCACGCCCACAAAAGGGCGGCCAGAAGGCCGACGACTATCAGCAGAACGATCATTCCAGCCCCCGCTTGAATGTCTCGAAGCAAGCCCCTTAGCGCAGTCCGGTGTCACTGTAATGAGTTCTGGTAATTCAATGGTAAACTAATCAGCGGCGGAGCAAAGTGTCGCGAGCGGGGCGTTCGAGTGATTCCCGTGGGATGATTACGTCGGGATGACGATGTGTCCGCGCCGTCTGGGTGCCGATCGGTGAGCTCGATCGGGCCCAAGTATTTCAACGGGGCAGCTAAGAAGTAGCCCGCTGGGATCGGTCAAGGGGCGGAGAGAGAGCGTGCTTGCGCCGGGACGGGCGAGTCGCGCGCCCCGGTCATTGCCCTCAACGCCTTCATCCTTTCCCCGGCAGGATGCTCGCCAGCAGCTCCTTGGCGCTGTTGGTGAGGACGCTGCCGAGTTCGGGTTCGCTGCCCATCATGGTCATGAAGTTCTTGGCGTCCTTCAGCGTGATGTGGGGCGGCAGCGGCGGGACGTTGGGGTCGGTGTAGGCCTCGAGGATCACCGGGCGGTCGGCCGACAGAGCCTCGTCCCAGGCCGCGCCGACGCGGTCGGGGGTGTCGACGAAGATGCCCTTCAGCCCGATCAGTTCGGCGTAGCGATGATAGGGGAAGTCGGGAATGCTCTGGGTCGACTCGGTCTTGCCGGCGCCGAGCTGGATGCGCTCCTCCCAGGTCACCTGATTGAGGTCGCGATTGTTGAGCACCAGCACGATCAGCCGCGGATCCGACCAGTGCTTCCAGTATTTGGCGATGGTGATCATCTCGTTGAGGCCGTTCATCTGCATCGCGCCGTCACCCATGCAGGCGATCACCGTGCGGTCCGGATAGGCCATCTTGGCCGCGACCGCATAGGGCGTGCCGGCGCCAAGCGAGGCGAGGCCGCCGGACAGCGATCCCTTCATGCCGCGGCGCATCTTCAGGTCGCGCGCGTACCAGTTCGCCACCGATCCTGAATCTGCGGTGACGATGGCGTTGTCGGGCAACCGCGACGACAGCTCCCAGAACACCCGCTGCGGATTGAGCGGTTCGGCGCTCTGCAGCGCGCGGTTCTCCAGCGTCTTCCACCATGAGGCCACACCGCGTACGATGCCGCGCCGCCACGAGGTCTCGTCCTTCTGGTTCAGCAGCGGCAATAGGGCGCGTAGCGTCCTGGCGCTGTCGCCGATCAGGTTGACCTCCATCGGATAGCGCAGGCTGAGGCGGCGGCCGTCGATGTCGATCTGGACACCGCGGGCGTCGCCCGGCTTTGGCAGGAATTCGCTGTAGGGAAACGACGAGCCGACCATCAGCAGCGTGTCACAGCCCTTCATCAGGTCCCAGCTCGGCCGGGTGCCCAGCAGGCCGATCGAGCCAGTGACGAACGGCAGATCATCGGGCAGGGCGGCCTTGCCGAGCAGCGCCTTGGCGACGCCGGCCTGCAGCCGCTCGGCCACCGCGATCACCTCGTCGGTCGCCTCCAGCGCCCCGGCGCCGACCAGGATCGCTACCTGGCTCCCGGCGTTCAGCACCTGCGCGGCGGCCTTCAGGCCGGCTTCATCGGGCACCTGCGCCGGGTAGGCGTGGCCGATGCCGGTGTGGGTGGCGCCGTGCGCCATCGGCGGGTCGTCGTAGTCGAGGCCCTGCAGATCGTTCGGGAGGATCACGCAGGCGACGCCGCGCCTCTCGTAAGCGATCCGCACTGCGCGGTCGATCAGATGGCGCACCTGCGACGGAACGCTGGCGGTCGCGACATATTCGCTGACTTCGCCGAACAGCGTTTGCAGATCGACTTCCTGCTGATAGTCAGCCCCGATCGCGCTGCGCGCCTGCTGGCCGAGCAGCGCCACCACCGGCACATGATCCATCTTGGCATCGTACAGGCCGTTGAGCAGATGGATCGCGCCCGGCCCTGAGGTCGCGTAGCACAGCCCGACCTGGCCGGTGAACTTGGCATGCGCCGACGCCATGAACGCGGCCATCTCTTCGTGGCGGACCTGGACGTATTCGATGCGGTCCTTGGCTTTCTCCAGCGCGACATCCAGGCCGCCGACACCATCTCCCGGATAGCCGTAGACCCGCCGTAGGCCCCACTCGGCCAGTCGCTGCCAGACGAATTCGCTCACATTCATGTCGATGACCCGTGTTTGTGCCCGCCGTCGTGGGGCGACGGTGCAAGTGCGGGATCAACGATGGCTTGGAGCAAACGTTGCAGCGCTGGGCGGCAGCGGCGGATGCGGCGCTGCCGGTCTCACCGCCTTTTGAGGCGGCCTTCGTCAGGCCGCGCCGGTGAGACGCAGGATCGCCTGCACGACGAATTGGCTCGATTGCGCGATGAACTGAGTGGCGATGCCGATGCCGGCCAGCGGCAGGATGAAGATCAGCCCGAGCAGGATCAGCATGCCGTAGGGCTCCACCCGGGCAAGCGGATGAGCCAGCACCCGCGGCAGGATGCCGACGGCAATCCGGCCGCCGTCGAGCGGCGGGATCGGCAGCAGGTTGAAGATTGCCAGCACCACGTTGATCAAGAGCGCGTTGACGAGGTTCTGCGCCAGCCACTGGCCGGCTTCACCGGGCACATAGCCGACGACGTGAAACGCCAGCGCAGCGATGGCCGCGAGAATGAAATTGATCGCCGGACCGGCCGCGGCGACCAGCACCATGTCGCGGCGCGGATTGCGCAGATTGCGGAAGTTCACCGGCACAGGCTTGGCGTAGCCGAACAGGAAGGGCGATTGCATCACCAGCAGCAGCAGCGGCAGCAGCACCGTGCCGAACGGATCGATGTGCTTGATCGGGTTGAAGCTGACCCGGCCGAGCATCCAGGCGGTGTTGTCGCCGCACAGCTTGGCCACATAGGCGTGGGCAGCTTCGTGGAACGTAATCGCGATCAGGAGCGGCAGCGCCCAGACCGAGATCACCACCATCATGTTGGACAACGAGCCTGTCATGTCGATCCACTCGGGTTGGGATCGATCGGGAAGCCGAAGATCCGAAGCGGGAACCAGCGAGATATAGAAGCCGCGCCGACGCTGCGCCAGCGCCGCTGACGATGATGGACTTAAAGTAATCCAGCACACTGCTGTGGGCAGTTGTTTATCTCCTCTTAACCATCCGCACCTTGGCAGGCCGCGACGGAGCGCCGAACCACGTGGTGGAACCTGCCGGAACCTGATGCATTAGCGCTGGCCGGCGAGCGGAACCTGGCTTGCCGCAGCGCCCGTACGCGTCATCTTTCGAGACAGGCCGCCATGACCACGTTGCCGCCGCATGCTCCGCCGCCCCCGCGTCCGCCGGGGCTTGATCCACTGGCCCGCGAGCAGGCCCAGATCCGCCGGGCACAACGCACCGACCGCCTGCTGCGGATTGCGATCGTCTGGCTGCTGGTGCTGGCGACGTTCTGGGTGGCGCAGCCTTATCTCAGCGCACTGTGGTTCTCGGCAACGGGCCCGCGGACCGTCACGGCGCGCGGTGAGCTGGCGCCGGCCGAGAAGGCGACAGTCGAGCTGTTCAAGCAGGTGTCGCCCTCGGTGGTGCACGTGTTCGCGCAAAGCAGCCAAAAGGTATCGCCGTTTTTCGCGCAGCAGGAAGCGCCGGTGCAGTCCGGCTCCGGCGTGATCTGGGATGCCGCCGGCCATGTCGTCACCAACAACCACGTCATCCAGAACGCCAGCCAGCTCGGCGTCCGGCTGGCCTCGGGCGAGTTCGTCACCGCGCGGGTGGTGGGGACGGCGCCGAACTACGACCTCGCGGTGCTGCAGCTCGAGCGGCCGCACACGCCGCTCCGCCCGATCGCGATCGGCAGCTCGGACGACCTGCAGGTCGGGCAGGCGACCTACGCGATCGGCAATCCCTACGGTCTCGAACAGACGCTCACCACCGGCATCGTCAGCGCATTGCGGCGGCGGCTGCCGACCGCAGCGGCCCACGAGGTGCGCGGCGTGATCCAGACCGACGCGGCGATCAATCCCGGCAATTCCGGCGGCCCGCTGCTCGACAGCGCCGGCCGGCTGATCGGCATTAACACTGCGATCATTTCTGGCTCCGGCGCTTCGGCCGGCATCGGATTTGCGATCCCGGTTGATGCGGTCAATCGCGTCGTCACCGCGCTGATCACCAACGGCAGCGTGCCGGTGCCGGGCATCGGCATCGTCGCAGCACGCGAGACCGAGACCGCGCAGCTCGGCATCGACGGGGTGGTGATCCTGCGCACGCTGCCGGATTCGCCGGCCGCGCAGGCCGGCCTCGAAGGCGCGACCGACGACGGTTACGTCCGCGATGTCATCACGGGGGCCAACGGCGCGCTGATCCACAGCATGTCGGATCTGGCCGCGGCACTGGAAGAGGCCGGGATCGGCAGCGACGTCAAGCTGACGGTCGAGCGCGACGGGCGCAGCCGGACCGTCACCGTGAAGGTCACCGACATCTCGCAGCGTCGGCGCACCTGAGGCGCCGACTGTGCGACCAATCGGAACGAATGCCCGCGCCGCCGATTGTTGCAGCAATTGGAGGTGAACGATGGGAAAGGCTTATTACGACATCATCGGCAGCGACAACCGCTGGGGCATCCGCCACGATGACGACCCGACTGGCGACTATTCCAGCAAGGAAGCGGCGTTCGAGGCCGCCTGCGCCGCGGCGTCCAACGCGATCAAATTCGGCCACGAGGTGCGGATCACCGTGCCGGGCAACGAAGGTTCGGAAACCAATCTCGGCGTGATCACGAACTGAACGGCATCGTTCGAAGTTAGAGGAGGTTCTGTGTCTCAGGCGGCCGGGTGCAAGCTCGGCCGCTTTTGCCGTTGTGAGGAGTGCCAATTTTGCGTCATTGCGAGGAGCGAAGCGACGAAACAATCCGGACGCTCCGAGGAGGAGACTGGATTGCTTCGCTGCGCTCGCAATGACCGAAAGGTGGTTCTCAAGATTGCGTTACGCCTCACGCCACCTTTGGGAGTGGGGCGGCTGTCGCCGCTGCCTGATCGGTCACTTCGTGGGTGATCACTTCGAAATTCAGCAGGTTCGCGGTGCCGAACGAGGTGGAGATCGCAACGTCGGCGGCGTCGCGGCCGCGGGCGATGACGATGCGGCCGATCCGCGGGGTATTGTGCCTCGCGTCGAAGGTGTACCAGCGGCCGTCGAGATAGACTTCGAACCACGCCGAAAAATCCATCGGTGCCGGATCCTGCGGCACGCCGATGTCACCGAGATAGCCGGTGCAGTAACGGGCCGGAATGTTCATGCAGCGGCACAGGGCGACCGCAAGATGCGCAAAGTCGCGGCAGACGCCGATCTGTTCGGCGTGACCTTCGGAGGCGGTGCGGTCGTTACGGGCGAACTGATAGCCGAAGGTGATGCGATTGTGGACGTAGTCGACGATTGCCTGCACGAGCTCCCAGCCCGAGGTGATGCCGCCGAACAGTGACCAGGCGAGGTTCGACAGCTTGTCGGTGTCGCAATAGCGGCTGCCGAGCAGATAGACCATTACCTCGTCGGGTAGTTCGGCGACGGGGATTTGACGGGCGCCGGGTGCAGCCTCGTCGGGCAGCCCAGAGTCCTCGATCAGGAAGTCATTGCTGATATCGATGCGGCCGGGGGGCGCGACGATCCGGGTGCAGACGTTGCCGAACATGTCGGCGAAGTCGTGCGCGGGCACATCGGGCGAGAACTTGATGACATGCTCGCCGATGACGTGCTGGGCGCGCGACGGATGCACGCTGAGCAGCAGATTGATCGGCGTTTCCTGGAAGCAGTGGAAAGCGATGTTGTATCCGGCGCGAATGATCACCTGCAAAGCTCCGTTGCTGATCGAGAAAGGGCCGATGCGATCGGCCCTGTGTTGTGTTCTCAATCGCGGAACGAACCTGGTGTTCCCGATCAGGTGTGTCGACGGTTGCGCAAATTAGTGGCAGCACGCCGGCGATGAAATGGCCGGCGTGCTGCAGCTTATTCGGTCAGTCCGAACAGCAGAACGGACCGCGCGGTCACTTGATAAACCTCGCCGCAAGCGAACTGCTCGTCCGGAATGCCGCTCGGCAGGTTGGTGTCGATCAGCAGCGACCACTTCGAGCCGTGCGGCACCTCCGGCAGGGTGAATTCGACGACGCCGTCGAAGCTGTTCATCACCAGCAGCACGGTGGCATCCTCGCCGTGCCGGCGGATGCCGGTGGTTGGGGCGCGGCCGTCGAGCAGCATGCCGAAGCATTTGACGTTGGGATCGTCCCAATGCTCCTGCTGCATCTCGCCGCCATTGGCGTTGATCCAGGTGACGTCGCGAACCTCGAGGGCCTCGTCGTATTGACCGGTGAGGAAACGGCTGCGTCGCAGCGTCGGGTACGTCCGGCGCAATTCCAGCAGCCGCTGGGTGAAGGCGCGCAGATGCTGCGCGACCTCATCATGGTCCCAATGCACCCAGGAAATCTCATTGTCCTGGCAGTAGGCGTTGTTGTTGCCGTTCTGGGTGCGGCCAAACTCGTCGCCGGCGAGCAGCATCGGCGTGCCTTGGGCGAGCAGCAACGTTGCCAGCATGTTGCGCTTCTGGCGTTCGCGAAGGGCGAGGATGGTCTCGTCGTCGGTTGGGCCTTCCGCGCCGCAATTCCACGAGCGGTTGTCGGAATGGCCGTCGCGATTGTCCTCGCCATTGGCCTCGTTGTGCTTGTCGTTGTAGCTCGCCCAATCGTTGAGGGTGAAGCCGTCATGCGCGGTGATGAAATTCACGCTCGCCCAGGCGCGCCGGCCCTGACGGTTGAACACGTCGCCGGAGGCCGACAGCCTCGGGGCCAGCGCGGCCGCCGGAGCTTCGCCGCGCCAATAGTCGCGCACAGTGTCGCGGAATTTGTCGTTCCACTCCGCCCAGCCCGGCGGGAAGCCGCCGACCTGATAGCCGCCGGGGCCGCAATCCCACGGCTCGGCGATCAGCTTCACTGAAGCGAGCAGCGGGTCCTGCATCACGGCTTTCAGAAAGCCGCTCTGCTCGTCGAAGCCGTAATGCTCGCGCGCCAGGATGGTACCGAGATCGAACCGGAAGCCATCGATGTGCATCTCCCCGGCCCAATAGCGCAGACTGTCATTGACCATCTGGATCACGCGCGGATGGGTGAGATTGACGGTGTTGCCGGTGCCGGTGTCGTTGATGTAGTAGCGTTTCTGTTCCGGCAACAGCCGGTAATAGCTGGCGTTGTCGATGCCCTTGAACGACAGCGTCGGGCCGAGTTCGTTGCCCTCGGCGGTGTGGTTGTAAACCACGTCGAGGATCACGGCGAGGCCGACATCATGCAGCCGCGCTACCATCTCCTTGAACTCGCGCAAGCTGTTGGGCACGTCGGCGGCGTAGCGCGGATCGGGCGCGAAGAAGCCGATGGTGTTATAGCCCCAGTAGTTCACCAGGTCCTTGTCGAGCAGATAGCTGTCATTGACGAAGGTGTGAATGGGCAGCAGCTCTACGGCGGTGACGCCGAGCGAGGAGATGTAATCAACCACCGGTTTAGTGCCGAGGCCCGCATAGGTGCCGCGGAGATGCTCGGGCACCTCCGGATGCAGCTTGGTGAAACCCTTGACGTGGGTTTCGTAGATGATGGCCTGGTCCCACGGCACGAATTTGCGGCCAGGTTCGCCCTTCCAGTCAAAGTCGGGATCGACCACCACGCATTTCGGCACGAAGCGGGCGCTGTCGCGCTCGTCGAATGTGGTGTCGTCACCGCTCTCCATCACATAGCCGAACACGGCCGGATCCCAGGTCAGCGAGCCGGCATGGGCGCGCGCGTAAGGGTCGAGCAGCAGCTTGTTGGGATTGAAGCGATGGCCGTTCTCCGGCTCGTACGGGCCATACACGCGATAGCCGTAGAACGTACCCGGACCGACATCGGGGATGTAACCGTGAAACACCTCGTCGGTGTATTCGGGCAGCTCGATCCGCCGCTCGGTGTCGCCGTCGAACAGGCAGACTTCCACCTTGGTTGCGTTGGCGGAGAATAGTGCGAAGTTGGTGCCATTACCGTCCCAGCACGAGCCGAGCGGGAAGGGCAGGCCCTCGCGAACGGTGGAGGAGTCGTTGACCACCTGATAGGGCGGCGGACCTTCGGGCTTGGCCGGCGTTT
Organism: Rhodopseudomonas sp. G2_2311; assembly: GCF_047501505.1. Taxonomy (NCBI): domain Bacteria; kingdom Pseudomonadati; phylum Pseudomonadota; class Alphaproteobacteria; order Hyphomicrobiales; family Nitrobacteraceae; genus Rhodopseudomonas; species Rhodopseudomonas sp. G2_2311. Next base: position 5,554 of record NZ_JAZDRK010000009.1, on the reverse strand, counting down.
CGGGGGCGGTGGTTTCCGCCGGCGGCTCGAGCGTCTCGGTCGCGTCGGTCATCGCCCGCCCTCCATGAGAGAGGCGGCGCCGGCGCAAAGCGCCCGGTCGAAGCGGAAAAACACTGATCGTGTCGTCATTTGATACGGTCCCCCAAAACGATCTTCACCGACAATGCGGGAAGCCGGAATCCGGTTCCAATGTCCGGAAGAACGGCGCCCGCCCGTGTGCATCAGGTCGGGCCCCGTGGGGGCCGGTCCGTCGTTGCTGGCCCGGCAGCGCGAACTGCCGGGCCGACGTTCAGTTTCTTTCCGCGTTACTTTGCGGACTTGGACGACTGCGAGGTGGTGTTGGTGCGGTCGCGCTCGAGCTGCTGGGCCATCTCGAGATGGTGCTGCAGCTTCGGCAGCGTGGTGCCGGCCCACTTCTTCAGCGCGTCATTGTCGCCACCCTTGGAGTATCGCTCGAACAGCGAGACGGCGTCCTTATGGGCGGTGACCTGCTGCTCGTCGAAGGTCTCGCTGAACTCGGCGCCATTGGCGTTCTTCAGCTTGTCGAGCTTGCTTTGATGAGCGGAGTCGAGCGCGGTCGGAAGCTCGGCCTTGACCTTGCCGTCGGCCACCATCGCCTTCAGCTCGCTGGAGGTCTTGGTGTGATCGGCGATCATCTGCTTGGCGAACGCCTGCTCGGCGGCGTTGCCCTTGCGCTCGGCGAGCTGGTTCGACTGAATCTCGAACATGTCGCTGATCGCCACCTGCTTGACGAAATCCGCCGTGGACGGCGAGACGCCGAGCACCGAATTGATGCCGGTCTTCTCGGTGACCGATTGCGCCAGCGCAGGGGTGGCGACCAGCAGACAGCCGAGAACGAGTGCGGTCCGGTTCATGCGATTGTTTCCTTTCAGCTTGCGGCTTTACGATTGACGCCCTTGCGGAGCGCCACGGTGTTGAGCTTGGTGTTGGCGGCCTTTTCCTCGTTCAGATTGGTTGTGAGGAAACGCACGATGTCGTCGTGGCCGAGCTCCTCGGCCCACGCGATCAGGGTGCCGTAGCGGGCGATCTCGTAGTGCTCGACCGCCTGCGCGTTGGCTACGATCGCGGCGTCGAGCACCGTCTTGTCGGCAATCTCGCCAGCGGTCTCGTCGGATTCCTTGATCAGGCCGTCGATCGCCGGGCAGTTCACGCCGGATGGCGTCTCGCCGAGCTTCTTGAACACCTGGTCGAGCCGCTCGATCTGCTTCTGTGTCTCTTCCAGATGCGCCTTCAGACCCTGCGACAGGTCGCGGTTGGTGGCCTGTTCGATCATCTTCGGCAGCGCCTTAGTGATCTGCTGCTCGGCGTAATAGATGTCTCGGAGCCCGTGCAGCAGCAGGTCCTCCATCGTCTGAATGTCCTTGCTGAAAAATCCCATCGTCGCCTCCGCCCAAATGGTCCGCGTCCCGCGGCTCGACCGGAGAACCGGGGACGGTCGATTCTGTTCCGTCGCGTGGCAAGCGCCGGGGCCTCGGTGGCCCCTGGGCCGGGGCAAGACGGGTCGGGGAGCGGTCCGGCGAACTGTCGGGCAATCGGACGCCAGAAGTTGGTGGCGCGCCGGCGAGGGGAGTTGAGAGCCCCGGGCGAACGTGTTACGGGGGCTGCATCGCGGGTGTAGCTCAATGGTAGAGCAGCAGCCTTCCAAGCTGAATACGAGGGTTCGATTCCCTTCACCCGCTCCAATGATTTGAATGGCTTAGTATAGATCAATCGCCAATCTTACCGTTGCTCCGAATTGCTGGGTAACGTGTCGGGTAACGATTTGCGATCGGTGATCTGAGACCGGAAAACCGGACCATTTTTGGCTAGAGTTTTCGCCGCCAAATCCCCTGGCTGGGAGGAGCGGAAGACGATGAAGGCCTCGAAGTTTTCGGACGCCCAGAAGGCGTTCATTCTCAAGCAGGGCAATGACGGGGTTCCGGTGGCGGAGATCTGCCGGAAAGCCGGGATCAGCCCGGCGACCTATTTCAATTGGAAGAAGAAGTTCGACGGGTTGCTGCCGACCGAGATGCGCCGGTTGAAGCAGCTCGAAGATGAGAATGCCAAGCTGAAGAAGCTGGTGGCCGATCTGTCGCTGGACAAGGAGATGCTGCAGGACGTGATCCGCCGAAGGCTATGAAGCCTGGCCGGAAGCGCAAGCTGGTCGACGAGGTTTGCGGCGAGTGGCAGGTCTCTATCCGCAAGGCCTGCGAAGCCCTGGAGTTTGATCGGTCGACCTACCACTACAAATCGCGTCGCTCCGGCCAGGCTGCTCTCGAAAATCGGATCAAGGAGATCTGCCATACCCGCGTTCGCTACGGATATCGACGCGTCCACGTCCTGTTACGCCGCGAGGGTTGGCGACACGGTCAGAACAAAACGCGTCGCGTCTATGGCGAATTAGGCCTGCAACTGCGCAACAAATCGCCCAAACGTCGGGTCAAGGCCAAGCTCCGGGACGATCGTCAGCCGCCGACGCGATCGAACGAGACTTGGGCGATGGACTTCGTCCATGATCAGCTGTCGACCGGTCACAAGCTTCGGGTTTTGACGATAGTCGATATCTTCTCGCGGTTCTCGCCGGCGTTGGTGCCGCGGTTCACCTTCCGTGGCGCTGACGTCGTGGAAGCACTGGAAAAGGTCTGCCAGCAGGTCGGATTCCCGGCGACGATCCGCGTCGATCAAGGCAGCGAGTTCATCTCCCGCGACCTCGACCTGTGGGCCTATCAACGCGGCGTGACGCTGGACTTCTCGCGACCAGGCAAGCCGACCGACAATGCGTTCATCGAAGCCTTCAACGGACGCTTCCGGGCTGAGTGCCTGAACGCCCATTGGTTCCTGTCCGTTGCGGATGCCCAGGAAAAAGTGGAGACTTGGCGCAGATACTACAACGAGGAACGGCCCCACGGGGCAATTGGCAATCGACCGCCGATTTTGCTGCAAAACCACGTCGGCGCTACCAGCCCCCCGACGTGATCAGAGGCGCAAAACTCTAGTTCTGGGTGGTCCGAAGTTCGGTCTCACTGCAAAACCGCCGAGGCTCTAACTGTAGTTGGATGAAAATTCAGTGGCAGGTCAATTGGATGCAATCAGCTCTACAAACTCAGCTCAAGCCTGCACTGCTGCGCGGACCGGGGGCGCCGTCCGCCGATCGTCATAAGCAGTTTCTCGATGATCAAGTCGGGGGCATGAGAGCGTCAGCGAGTCGCAACAACTAGTCCCCCTATCACTAAGATAGAGCCGATGATTTGGTGTTTACTGAGTGGCTCTCCAAAAACAAAGTAAGCAGCGAGGGGTACGATGACAAACCCTAACGCCATGAATAGATAGGCCTGTGATAGGGGAATTACCTTAAGAGCCAATATCCATACTAAAGTGGAAATGCCATAAAGGCCGAGAGAAACACAAAGTATTATTCCGGCATAGGGGTCGTTAGCTAGAGATGCAAGACTCTCGATCCTGCCACTAACCACTTTGAACATGATCTGCCCAACCGACAGGCATGCAACGCAAAAGACAATCATCAAATAGGCCCAAGTAATCTGGGTCATTTCTTGATGTTGGCTGCAAAAATTAGGTTCAAATCAGATGACGATAGACCTGTTGGCCACCACGTCTCAGAGAGGTCATTGAAGTAGTAGCGTAAGAAGTAAACGAGATTATTGATCGGGTTCACGTGTTCCCGGGCCATAGTATAGTCGTAATCGAGTCCATTTTTCTTGGCTCTTGCTCGTGGGCCGAAATGACGGCCGATTCGCCACGCGAGACCGGGATCACAAGGCAAAACGATCGAAAGCGTCCCTCCAGGCTTCAGTACCCGCGCCCATTCTCTAAGAACTTCGTGCGGACGATAAAGGTGTTCTAGGACGTGGCATGCAATGACGCGATCAAAGGTCTCATTCTTGAATGACAGCTTGGTGGCATCTTCTATCGAAGTAATCACGCCATCCCTGCTAAAATTTGCTGCTGTCGCACGTTGGAGCATCTCGGCGCTACCATCAGACATCCAATACTCTGAAAATTGATGCCGCACGTACTGAATGTGCATACCAGCACCAGCCCCGACCTCTAGAACTTTGTCAAAAGAGATCTCTGGCCCGAACGGCTCCTCTACCAGCCTATGACTCTTTCGCATGACAAATCCGGTGAGATTAGCGCCATAGTTGACCGCCTCGTATTGTGTAGTGTAGCCGGTGGTCCAGATGCTTTGGGGGTCGTCTCTCATGGCTTTTCCAGAACTCTCAATTGTAACGGAGTTCTAGGTACAGAACTACAGTCCTGCGCCCAGAAACCTATAGTGAACTGAACGCCAAGAATTAGAGGAAGTGCAGCGAGCATAACTGTGCCGGCTGTTGCGGGATTGCCAGTTGCCAAAGATTGCCACCATTCGTGCAAACCGAATGTAAGTCCAAACAACAAAAAAAGGCATGCAAAGATAAGATCTATTGATCCCAAATTAAAGTCACGGATAAAATATCGATAGGCTACCCTCTTTCCGAAGACACCGATGTGCTTGAGGGTGAAAGAAAACAACGACCGGATAGGGCTGAGATTGCTTACCTCGTCGCCATACAGGGCGGTCATCGGCATATCCACAACGACCGCGCCGGCAATATTCAATCGGAACAGCATGTCCGTTTCAAAAAAGTAGCGACGGCTAAGCTTCTCTAGAGGCAAGGCCTTCAAGGCTGAACGATGGATCGCCGTAAAACCATTCGTGGGGTCAAAAATATCCCAGTAGCCCGCGGATAGTTTCGTGAGAAACGAAAGGCCCAGATTGCCAATCAAGCGTTCGAAGGGCATCCGAGCAGCATCTTCCGGATTGAAGAAGCGATTTCCCTTCACATAGTCGGCAATGCCTACCTCAATAGATCGCACCAGAGAAGGGACCAATGCAGGATCCATTTGACCATCGCTGTCAATCTTAACAACGATATCGAATCCCCTTTCAATTGCCGCTCTATATCCAGAGATGACCGCGCCGCCAACACCCTGGTTGGTCTTATGTTCTATTAGTAGTAGACGGGGGTCTAATGAATTGGCCTTCGCGTAAGGACCAGTCCCTTCTGGGCAAGCATCATCCACGATGATGATCGTTTCAATCTCTTGACCAATAGCGCAGATGACATTCAGTACGGTTTTCTTTGACTTATAGCACGGCACGACTGCTGCGATTCGAAGAGACGATTGCAACCGAGCCACCTTTACAGCCTTGTTGAACGAAAATTTGCCAATAGCGGAGCCTCCCGGGTATCGATGACTGGCGAACAGCAGCATTTTCCACCAATGGGAGCCTTTCCTCCGTCTTGTGGCCCTCACGAAAAGGGGATGAAGCCTAATCTGTCAACCGCAATCAATGCGCTCTTTTTTGTGGCTAATTCATTCAGACGATTCTCCAATCAAATGAAGCACTTCAAGCTCTTAGCATGAATTAGAGGAGGCAGTGGCCGTCACCCGAGCTTGTCGTCGCCTTGAGAATCAGTCTGCCTGTTTGCAACAGAAGTATGGTTTTGCACCAACCTCCCACTGGACTGGCAGGAAGCTGGGCTAGGGA
>NZ_JAZDRK010000008.1:0-175057 GCF_047501505.1 Rhodopseudomonas sp. G2_2311 | reverse complement strand
AGCGTGGCACCCCGCCCCGTGGGGGGGTGGGGTGGGGGGTGGGGGGCCGCAGGCACTGAGCCCGTGGCAAGAACCCTCACCCCAGCCCTCTCCCGCAGGCGGGAGAGGGAGTTCGGCTGCGACGCGGGGCAAAGGTGGTGCACTCCGATCATCCTCATGCCTCCACCGCCCGGCCCTTGAGCGCGAACAGGCCGCGGGGGCGCTTTTGGATGAACAGGATGATCAGCACCAGGATGGCGATCTTGCCGAGCACGGCGCCGGCGACCGGCTCCAGGAACTTGTTGGCGATGCCGAGTGAGAACGCGCCAACCAGCGTGCCCCACAGGTTTCCGACGCCGCCGAACACCACCACCATGAAGCTGTCGATGATGTAGCTCTGGCCGAGGTTCGGCGAGACGTTGTCGATCTGCGACAGCGCCACACCGGCAATGCCGGCGATGCCGGAGCCGAGTCCGAAGGTCAGCGCGTCGACCCGCGACGTGGCAATCCCCATCGACGCCGCCATCCGGCGGTTCTGCGTCACCGCCCGCATCTCGAGGCCGAGCGAGGTGTAGCGCAGCATCGCCAGCAGCAGGGCGAACACCGCCAGCGTGAAGCACAGGATCCACAACCGGTTGTATGTGATGGTCATCTCACCGAGTTCGAATGCACCGCTCATCCAACTCGGATTGCCGACCTCGCGATTGGTCGGACCGAACAGCGTGCGAACCGCCTGCTGCAGGATCAGCGACAGGCCCCAGGTGGCGAGCAGCGTTTCCAAAGCACGGCCGTAGAGGAAACGGATCACGCTGCGTTCGATCAGCACACCAATCGCGCCGGCGACGAGAAACGCCAGCGGCACCGCGATCAGCAGCGAATAGTCGAACAGCGCCGGATAGCGGGTGCGGATCGCCTCCTGCACGACAAAGGTGGTGTAGGCGCCGAGCATCACCATCTCGCCATGCGCCATGTTGATGACGCCCATCACGCCGAAGGTGATAGCCAGGCCGATCGCGGCGAGCAGCAGCACCGAGCCCAGCGACAGCCCGTACCAGGCGTTCTGCATCATCGACCAGATCGCCAGATTGCGCTCGATCGACGCCTTGGCGCCGGCGATGCCGCTGGCGACGGCCGCGCTCTGGTTCGACGGCGCGCCGGTGAGCAGCGCCATCGCCTCCTGATCGCCGCGCGCCTTGATGGTGGCGATTGCATCCAGCTTGTCGGCATCGGAGGCGCCCTGCTTGAACAGCAGGATCGAGGCCCGCGCTTCGGTGAAGGCGCGCTTGGCGGCAGCGTTCTTTTCCGCCTTCAGCGCTGCCTCGACGGTCGGCAGCATGGTCTCGTCGTGCGATTTGAACACCGACTGCGCCGCCTGGATCCGCTTGTCGAGATCCGGCGACAGCAGCGTCAGGCCGGCCATCGCGCCGGCGACGACGCGGCGCAGCTTGTTGTTGAGCCGGACCGCGCTGGCCTTGGCCGGCAGCGCACCAACCGTTTCGCCGGTCGCCGCATTGGCGATCTTGCCGTCGTCGGTCTTGATGAAGGCCGCCTTGCTATCCGGATCGGCGTAGAGCTTGCCGTCCTGCAGCGCGGTGATGATCACCGCAGCGCGCGGATTGCCGCTGGCGACCAGCTTGCCGATCGCGTCCTCGCTGTCGGAGAAGGAATCTTGGGCGAATTGCGCGATGGCGTCCTCATAGGGACCGGCCACTGCCGGCAAGCTCCCCAATGTGGCGAACGCGATCGCGACCGCGGCAAACAGAATGCGCGTCAGATGGATGAGAGGCACTGAAGTATCCCGGCAAGGATGAAGGTGCGTCGGAGGATGGAAAGGGCGGCGCGCACCGGCGTCGCCGCCCTTTCGCTTGTCGGACGTCAGCGATGATCAGGCGAACCGTCAGGTGCCCTGGCCGCCGCACTTCTTGGTCACGGTGTTGTAGTTGCCGCACTTCAGCGTCACCCAGTCACCGATCAGGTCCTTCGAGCCTTCCAGCTCTTTCGACCAGGCGTCGCCCGGCACCAGGCCCGGGGTCTTCCACACCACGTCGAACTGGCCGTCGGCCTTGATCTCGCCGATGAACACCGGCTTGGTGATGTGGTGGTTCGGCAGCATTTCAGAGATGCCGCCGGTCAGGTTCGGCGCCTTGGTGCCCGGCAGCGCGTCGATCACCTTGTCCGGATCGACCGAACCGGCCTTCTCGACCGCCTTCACCCACATGTTGAAGCCGATCACGTGGGCTTCCATCGGGTCGTTGGTCACGCGCTTCGGATTCTTGGTGTAGGCCTGCCAGTCCTTGATGAACTGCTCGTTCTCGGGGGTCTTGATCGACTGGAAGTAGTTCCAGGCGGCGAGATGGCCGACCAGCGGCTTGGTGTCGATACCGGCGAGCTCTTCTTCGCCGACCGAGAACGCCACCACCGGAATGTCGGTGGCCTTGATGCCCTGGTTGCCGAGCTCCTTGTAGAACGGCACGTTGGCGTCGCCGTTGATGGTCGAGACCACGGCGGTCTTCTTGCCGGCCGAGCCGAACTTCTTGATGTCGGCGACGATGGTCTGCCAGTCCGAGTGACCGAACGGGGTGTAGTTGATCATGATGTCTTCGGACTTGACGCCCTTCGACTTCAGATAGGCCTCGAGGATCTTGTTGGTGGTGCGCGGATAGACGTAGTCGGTGCCGGCCAGCACCCAGCGCTCGACCTTTTCTTCCTTGGCGAGATAGTCGACCGCCGGGATCGCCTGCTGGTTCGGCGCGGCGCCGGTGTAGAACACGTTGCGCTCGCTCTCCTCGCCTTCGTACTGCACCGGATAGAACAGGATCGAGTTCAGCTCTTTGAACACCGGCAATACCGACTTGCGCGACACCGAGGTCCAGCAGCCGAACACCACCGAGACCTTGTCCTTGGTGATCAGCTCGCGGGCCTTCTCCGCAAACAGCGGCCAGTTCGACGCCGGATCGACCACCACCGCCTCGAGCTTCTTGCCGAGCACGCCGCCCTTCTTGTTCTGCTCGTCGATCAGAAACAGCACCGTGTCCTTCAGCGTGGTCTCGCTGATCGCCATCGTGCCGGACAGCGAATGCAGCACGCCCACCTTGATGGTGTCGTCCGCCGCCTTGGCCGGCCCGAACGCCGACAGGCCCAGAGCCAGGCCGGCCGCCGCGGCCAGCCAGCTACGGCGGCTGATCGGGGTCGCTCCGAGTCGCTTGGTTTCAATACGCATGAGGTGTCATCTCCCTGACGCAGACATGATGCGCGGCCCCAACGGCCGTCTGCGGCAAGGAAGATCGCAAGAAGTATGCCATGCCCTCGGATGCGCCTAAGGCGATGATCGCGCGCGACAATTCGTATTTGAGCAAAGTTCGCTATCAGCACGTCAGCTCAATGAATGGGCAGAAGCAATGACCGCACATTGGCCATCCAGCACAACAAATAATCAAATGTTCGCAAGCTGATTAATTATTGCACTTTCCTGCCAATCGCGAAGGAACAGCAATTGGACCTTGAAAGCAGTGCAGCGATGTTCCATATGACTGTGAGAGACCTAGAGAATCATCAGGTCGTTGCGAGCCGCGTGTTCTGATCCCGCGTTCTGTCCTGAGCAGCGGTTTCTGGTTCGCCTTTCATCCGATAATAGCCGACGTTCCGGACACGCGAGCGTCTCAGAGTTTCCAAGCGCTCCCGACGGGCTCCGTCGGGCGTTTGCTTTCATGATGGAAAGAACCAACCTTTTGACCTCATTTCAGGAATTCGGCCTCGCCGATCCGATCGCTCGCGCTCTTCAGGAAGAAAACTACCACACCCCCACGCCGATCCAGGCGCAGACTATCCCCCTCGCCCTCGCCGGCCGCGACGTCGTCGGCATCGCCCAGACCGGCACCGGCAAGACCGCCTCGTTCGCGCTGCCGATCCTGCACCGCCTGCTGCAGAACCGGATCAAGCCGGCCTCCAAGACCTGCCGCGTGCTGGTGCTGAGCCCGACCCGCGAGCTCTCCGGCCAGATCCTCGACAGCTTCAATGCCTATGGCCGCCACATCCATCTCAGCGCCGCGCTGGCGATCGGCGGCGTGCCGATGGGCCGCCAGGTTCGCAGCCTGATGGGCGGCGTCGACGTCCTCGTCGCCACTCCGGGCCGCCTGCTCGACCTCGTCCAGGGCAACGCGCTCAAGCTCGCGCATGTCGAATTCCTGGTGCTGGACGAAGCCGACCGCATGCTCGACATGGGCTTCATCAACGACATCCGGAAGATCGTCGCCAAGCTGCCGATCAAGCGGCAGACGCTGTTCTTCTCGGCCACCATGCCGAAGGATATCGCCGACCTCGCCGAGCAGATGCTGCGTGACCCCGCCCGCGTGGCGGTGACGCCGGTGTCCTCGACGGTGGAGCGGATCAACCAGCGGGTGATCCAGCTCGACCATTCCGCCAAGCCGGCCGCGCTCGCCCAGATCCTCAAGGACGACAAGGTCAATCAGGCGCTGGTGTTCACGCGCACCAAGCATGGTGCCGACAAGGTCGTGAAGGGCCTCGCCCGCGCCGGCATTACGGCGGACGCGATTCACGGCAACAAGTCGCAGAACTATCGCGAGCGGGTGCTCGCGGCATTCCGCACCGGCGAGCTGCGCACCCTGGTCGCCACCGACATTGCAGCCCGCGGCATCGATGTCGACGGGGTGTCGCATGTGGTCAACTTCGACCTGCCGAATATTCCGGAGACCTACGTCCACCGCATCGGCCGCACCGCGCGCGCCGGAGCGGACGGCACTGCAATCTCGCTTTGCGCCGGCGAAGAGATGGCGTATCTGCGCGACATCGAAAAACTGATCAAGGTGTCGTTGCCGAAGGAAGATCGTCGTACCCCGGGCGCCCACGCTGCTCCCACCCCGCCGCCGCATCGCGGCCCCCGTCAAGCGCCTCACGGCCATTCTCCGCGCAGCGGCGATGCACCGACGCGGGGAAAGAATCGTCGGCGCCACGGTCCCGCAGCCGGGCCCGCCCGCCAGTCGGACGCCAGCCGCCACGAGGCAGCGCCGCGCTCCCAGCACGGTGGCAACGGTGAGGGTCTGCAGGGCGTCGCGTTTTTGCAGCGCAAAAACCGCCCCGCACCGACCGCTCATCAGCACCGCCCGCACCGCTAACGAACAGCCGATCTGGAGATACCGATGGCCAAAGAAGAGCTGATCCAGTTCGAAGGACTGGTGACCGAAATTCTCCCCGACGCGCGCTACCGCGTGCAGCTCGATACCGGACACGAAATCGTCGCCTATACCGCCGGCAAGATGAAGAAGAATCGCATCAAGACGCTGGCCGGCGACCGGGTCACGGTCGAGATGTCACCGTACGATTTGGAAAAAGGCCGGCTGATCTTCCGTCATAAGGACGAGCGTCCGGGTGGCCCGCCGCGCAGCGGTCCGCCGCGCGGTCAGTTCCGCCGTCGCTAAGGCAAACTGCCTAACAACAAGGCGCTTTGCCGACCGGCAAAGCGCCCGACAGCCCCCTACTTCCGGAACCTCCGCGGCTCAAAAAATCGCGCATGCCAGGATTGTTTTGGGGACAGGCTTCGCATAATATCTGTTAATCGATTTTCGGCCGGACGACATTAGCTATCCACCGGTACAGCCGGTTCAGAACGCTGACGACCCTTCCAAAAATTCGATCTCACCAGCCCACCGAGACAAAGTGGGCATCGACCGTGTCTATATTGAGAAGGGACTACCACCCGTGAGCATGGGAACCGTGAAGTGGTTCAACGCGACCAAGGGCTACGGCTTCATCCAGCCGGATGATGGCGGCAACGACGTGTTCGTGCACATCAGCGCTGTCGAGCGTGCCGGTCTCGGCACCCTGCGCGAGGGCCAGAAGATCAGCTACGAAATCGTCGCCGATCGCCGCTCTGGCAAGTCGTCGGCCGACAATCTGCGCGCTGCAAGCTGAGCAGATTTAGGTTCTGAACCGAATGGGGCCGCGTTAACAGCGCGGCCTCTTTCATTTTGGGGATGCCTCTTTGGCAAATGCCGGCGGGTGAGCACTAAAGAGTAAGAGGCTTAGTTCGTCGGGCACACCGTCGTGCCGTACAACACGCAAAGCGATTGTCGCGGCCGCGTGTAGGACTGGTCGGTCAGGCTAATACCAGCCTGGGGAATGAAGTACGCGACCGTCGGCTGATACTGATAGCTGACTTCGCTCAAGATCAAATAGGTATTGGCGACTTTGAGGCCATCCGGAATCGTGATGGTGTCGCCCGTCTGCCGGGTCGAATTCGTCACCGTCGCTGTAGCCGAGCTACCACTTTGCGTGACGGTCCCCGTCTTGCTCCACTGCACCGTAGCAACTTGGTTCTTGTTGACGAAGACCTCGGTGATGGTCGCTTTGACCGGCGTCGCCGAATACGGAGTCAACACGCCGTAGCTCGCGGCAAACACGTTCTTCAGGTCGTTGTCAGTGACGCTGGTCGACTGCGACACCAGATCCGACAACGTCCGCGCCACCAGCGTCACCTTGCGGTCGACGGCGATACCGGACGTGACTTCAACGGTTGCGAGAAACATCACCAGCATCACCGGAACGATGATTGCGAACTCGATCGCGGCCACGCCGCCGCGATCGCGTTGCAGCCGTCGCAGCAACACGAGCGATCGAACAAAAACAAGACGTTGGAAACTGGACCGCATCGCGCTACTCGCTCAAGGCTCGTTGCGGAACGCGGCGGTTGCCGACAGTAATCTCTTACCACCGGCAAGATTTGAGGTGTCGAAGCCGAGACCGGTGACGAACAATGGCCATTGATAGAAGGCGCGAACCACGATGATGTCGCCGGCCTTGCCGATGTTGTACTGCATGTTGTCGACGAAATTCTTGTTGGTATCGATCGGGGTAGTGATGTTCACGGTACTGAAGTCACTGCCATAATTCTGCACGTCGACGCGGACGCCGTTGCAGTCGAACAGCGAGACGAGACGCTTGCAGATCTCAGTCTTAAACTGATCCTGCGTCATCGAAGAATTCTGAGCCTGCCGCGTAAAGATCAGCCGCGACGAATCCTGAACCGCGGTCTCCAGCACCTGGCTGGCGAAAAAGATCATCGCCACTTCGATGATCGCGAACAACAACGCAAAGAAAATCGGGGCAACGATCGCAAACTCGACTGCCGCAGAGCCGTTCCGGTTACGACGAAATTTGCGAGCCATTGCTCGCGCCGGTGAAACGATGGACGGCATCGATCCGTAACCCTCTTCCGTCATTCGACCTCTGTTCGAGGCAACCTAATCGCAACACATTGTGGAAGTGTTTCTCTGTATTGAAACGAAATGCGACGCGCTGCTAACCGCGCGTCAACCACAACGTTCTGGCCCCAAAGGTGTCGGCCGACCGCCACACTTAGGTCCCTGCAAGTCTCGACACACGGCTCGCCTGCTCGTCGAGGCCGCCGGTCAGATCCGTCGCCGACCTGAAGTCGGCGTTCAGATGCCCCAGCTTCGCACGCTGCGGTTAGATCGAGATCGGCGCGCACCTTACGATTCCTAATCAACGCACGACCAATCGTCCAACACCCCGAGGAACAGAGTGTGCTCGCCGAATAGCGTGTGAAATGGATCGACGGCGCTCTCAACCGTGGAAGGTTTACGAACCAAAGAATGCGCCTCTTGGCGGCATCGGCACACGACAATGAAAAGGCGCCCGCCGATTTATGAATCAAGCGGAAATCGAAACCGACGAATCTGATGCAGCTTGTCCGATTTTGAAGCAGCTTGCGTAGTGTTGGCCTGAACCACGGTATCAATGTGCCGAGAACAAGACGCTCGCCACTCAATTACTTCAAATTAACAGCACATTTACCCTCCCCCAGAAGTGCCGATGAAACACTTGATGCCCCCATGTTTACGCAATCGAATTAACTGCGATGAAATACTCGCCACCTATGTTCAGCTCCATGGTCACGGTGCTGAGAACGCCGGCAAGACCAAACAGAGTTCGACAGCCACGTGTACATGGAGCTACCCGATGAAGAACATTCTTGCGCGTTTCATTAAGGATGAATCCGGCGCCACCGCGATCGAATACGCTCTGATCGCTGCCGGCATCGCACTGGCGATCATCGCGGGGGTGCAAACGCTCGGTACGACCTTGAACTCCAAATTTGGCGCCATCGCCACCAAGCTTGGCACCGGTACGACTATTACTCCGTAATACCATAAATAGGCGCACTTCGGTCTTACGAAGGTTCCGGAACAACCGGAACCTTCATCGCCTCAGAGGCCTGTTTTCGGATATGCGCGACCGTCAGACAAGCAACACAACTGTCCCTGCTATAGATCCAGTTCCACATCGGCCTGACGAAACGCCATTCCTTGTCGGAGGCGCCATCGTTCTTGCGATTGTTGCGCTTGCTGGCCGTATCGCAGCACGTTGGTAATAGTCAACAATCCTCGATTGATATGGTTAAACGCTGGCTGTTAGCGGCATCGAGCAACGTCAATACAGCGATTCCCACATGACCGTCGATCTGTTGCGTCTCCTGCTGTTCCCTGCGCTCATGCTGTTCGCTGCAGCCAGCGACTTGCTGACGATGACCATCTCCAACTGGATTTCTCTGCTGCTCGTCGCCGGATTCCTGGTGTTGGCGCCGCTCACCGGACTCGGCGCATACGACATCCTGCTGCACTTCGGGGCCGGCGCGCTGGTGCTTATGGTCGCCTTCGGCTGCTTCGCGGCAGGCTGGATCGGCGGCGGCGACGCCAAGATGGTGGCCGCCGCGGCGCTTTGGTTCGGCTTCGACCATCTGCTGGACTATTTACTGTACGCTTCGCTGTTTGGTGGCTCGCTGGCGCTATTGATGCTGTGCTTTCGACAATTGCCCGTCGTCCCCTATCAATTTATTGGACACACTTGGCTACTGCGACTACACGCAAAGCAAACCGGCGTTCCTTACGGTATTGCGCTGGCCATGGGCGCGCTGGCGATCTACCCGGACACCGAATGGATCAAGGCGGTCGATATCGTCCGTCTCGCTCTGGGCTGATTGCCCGGGAACCTCCCGTTAACGCGATTTAGATACGCCTCATTAACCATGCTTTGACGAATAGCTGGTCAACTCGCCTCACTGCGGCGGGTGCGCCGCCCGAGTCATGTGGAAAGTGAAGCGTATGAATCCCGCGCGCATTGTCGTGCTGACCGTCGCTGTCGGTGCCGGCGGCGTCGCCGCTTATCTGGCCAGCAGCGCCGGTCCGCAGCCGGCTGCCGCTGCTGCGCCGGTTGCCAAGCTTCAGACGATCGAAGTCCTGGTCGCCAAGAACGACATTCCGCTCGGTCAAGTCGTGACGCCTGGCGATCTACAATGGCAGACTTGGCAAGCCGCAAGCGCGAGCTCAAACTTCATCCGCCGCGACACTCAGCCCAGCGCCACCACCGATGTTGGCGGCTCGATCGCCCGCGCGCCCTTCATTGCCGGTGAGCCGATCCGCAAACAGAAGCTGGTCAAAGCCGATGGTTCTGGCCTCGTGCCCGCGATCCAGCCTGCCGGCATGCGCGCCATCTCGACTGAGATCTCCCTGGAGACCGGCGCCGCTAACGCACAACAAAGCGAAACGCTGTCGCTAGCATCGGACCTTGCCGACGCGCGGCAGACTGCCTCGAACGACACCACCGAAGCCAAGCGCGGCTCCGTCAAGGTGGCGCGCTACGAAATTACCACTCAGACATCATTGCAGAGATGATCGGAGGACGGGAGATGACTCGCAATACCGGCCCCCGATTGACCCACTTCTGGCGCACCACGGCGATCGCCCTATCCGCAGCTGTGGCGCTGACGCTGATCCCGAGCTGGACCGCAGTTCACGCCAGCGACTACCGTGCGGCACCTGTCCCACCGGCATCGTCCGGCCTGAACGCCCAATCGGTCTCGCTCGGCATCGGCAAGTCGATGGTGATCGACCTGCCGCGCGACATCAAAGACGTGTTGGTTGCGGATCCGAAGATCGCCAATGCGGTGGTCCGTTCGGCACAGCGCGCCTACATCATCGGCGCCGCCGTCGGCCAGACCAACATCGTGTTCTTCGATTCCGCCGGCCGGCAGATCGCCGCCTACGACATCGCAGTCACGCGCGACCTCAACGGTCTTCGGACTGCGCTCAAGCAGACCTTGCCCAACGCCGAAATCCAGGTCGAAGGCCTTGGCGACGGCGTGATGTTGAACGGCTGGGTGACCTCCCCGATCGACGCGCAGCAGGCTTACGACCTCGCCGTGCGGTTGGTGGGTGAAGACAAGAAGGTCGTCAACAACATCGCGGTCCGCGGCCGCGATCAGGTGATGCTGAAGATCACCGTTGCCGAAGTGCAGCGGGACATCGTCAAGCAGCTCGGCGTCGACCTCAGTGCCAACATGGCCTACGGCACCGCCGTGGTGAACTTCAACAACTCCAATCCATTCACCCAGTCGGGTGGTCCGCTGGTTTCGACCAATGCACTGACCACCAAATTCGGATCGCTGCCGTCGGTCACTGCAACGCTGCGAGCGATGGAAAGCGCCGGCGTCGTGCGTACCCTCGCCGAGCCGAATCTGACGGCGATCTCCGGCGAGCCGGCCACCTTCCTGGCCGGCGGTGAATTCCCGGTGCCGAGCGGCGTGACCTGCACCAACGGCGTCTGCACCCCGTCGGTGACGTTCAAGAAGTTCGGTATCCTGCTCAACTTCACGCCGGTGGTGATGACAGCAGGCCGGATCAGCCTGAAGGTGATGACCGAAGTCTCGGAGGTGTCGAGCGACAACTCTGTCATCATCAGCAACATGTCGGTGCCGTCGATCAAGACCCGCCGCGTCGAGAGCACGGTGGAAATTCCCTCGGGCGGCTCGCTCGCGATGGCCGGCTTGATTCAGGAGCAGACCAAGCAGGCCATCAATGGCATGCCCGGCGCCGCGCAACTGCCGATCCTCGGGACGCTGTTCCGCAGCCGCGACTACATCAACCGCCAGACCGAGCTGATGGTGCTGGTGACGCCCTACGTGGTGCGCGCGGTGGCCCAGAAGGATCTGTCGCGGCCCGACGACGGCTTCGCCGACGCCTCGGATCCGCAGTCCGACCTGCTCGGCAGCATCAACAAGCTCTACGGCGTTCCCGGCCGGACCGAGCCCGCCCGCACCTATCGCGGCCGGTTCGGCTTCATCACCGACTAGGCGGAGCGAGGACAGCACAATGACATCTCCTACCTCCGCCAAAGTGGCACGCGGCCTCGGTCTCGGGGCCGCTTTGATCGGTTTCTCGCTGTCGCTCGGGGCCTGCACCCACACCAGCCGGGAAGTCGAAGTCACCCAGAGCATCCCGACCGACTATCGGCAGCGCCATCCGATCGCGATCCGCGAGGCCGATCGCACGGTCGAAGTTTTCGTCGGCAACGGCCGGGGCGGTCTCACCCCCGTGCAGCGCGCGGAAGTCGCCGAGCTCGGGCAGACCTGGCTGCGTGAAGGCACTGGCGCGATCATCGCCGAAGTGCCCTCCGATACGCCCAACGCCCGCGCCGCCTCCGACACCATCCGAGAGATTCAGTCGGTGCTCGCGGCCAACGGCGTGCCGCCGCGCGGCGTGACGGTGAAGCACTATCGTCCGGCCGACCCGCGCACGTTCGCGACCATCCGCCTGATCTATCCGAGGGTGACAGCCGTGGCAGGCCCCTGCGGGTTGTGGCCGGAGGATCTCGGTCCGAGCATCAAGAACAAGGGCTACTACGACAATCGTCCGTACTGGAATCTCGGCTGCGCCAATCAGCGCAATCTCGCAGCGATGGTCGAAAATCCCGCTGATCTGGTCCAGCCGCGCCCTGAAACGCCGCCTTACACCGCACGTCGCGCTGTGACCTACGACACCTATCGCACGACCAAACCGGACACGAGCGACAAGAGCAAGTTGAGTGGCGTCGGACAATGATCAGTTACTCGCGGCAAAATCAGGACGAACCGGCCACGGCGGCCCCGGATGCGGGGCCGGAGGATCACATCGCGCCGGCGCCGCGCGTCTCGGTTCAAGCATTCTGCGAGACCGTCGAGACTGCCGCCGCAGTGCAAGCTGCAGGCGAAGATCGTCGTCTCGCCAAGGCGCATCTGAAGATCCAGATGGGCGGCGTGGTCGCGGCGATCGAAGCCTATCGCTCCGCCCCGACGCCGAACGTCATCGTTCTCGAAACCGACGCGCGCAGCGACGTGCTGGCCGGTCTCGACCAGCTCGCGACGGTGTGCGATCCGGGCACGCGCGTGATCGTGATCGGCAAAGTCAACGACGTGACGCTGTATCGCGAACTCGTCCGGCGCGGCGTCAGCGACTACGCGATCGCGCCGGTGCAGCCGATCGACGTCGTGCGCTCAATTTGCAATCTGTTCTCGGCCCCTGAAGCCAAAGCCGTCGGCCGCATCATCGCAGTGGTCGGAGCAAAAGGGGGCGTTGGCGCATCCACCGTCGCCCACAACGTCGCTTGGGCGATCGCCCGTGACCTGGCGCTGGACTCGGTCGTCGCCGATCTCGATCTCGCGTTCGGCACCGCCGGACTCGACTACAACCAGGACCCGCCGCAGGGTATCGCGGAGGCGGTGTTTGCACCCGACCGCGTCGATACCGCCTTCGTCGATCGCCTGCTGTCGAAATGCACCGACCATCTCAGCCTGCTGGCTGCGCCGGCGACGCTGGACCGCGTCTACGATTTCGGCGCCGATGCATTCGACTCGGTCTTCGACACGCTCCGCACTACGATGCCGTGCATTGTGCTCGACGTGCCGCATCAATGGACCGGATGGGCCAAGCGGTCCCTCATCACCGCCGATGACATCCTGATCGTCGCGACGCCCGATCTCGCCAACCTGCGCAACACCAAGAACCTGATCGACCTCTTGAAGGCGGGACGGCCGAACGATCGTCCCCCGCTCTACTGTCTCAATCAGGTCGGGGTGCCGAAGCGGCCCGAAATCTCTACGAGCGAGTTCGCCAAGGCGATTGAGAGCCCACCGATCGTCTCGATCCCGTTCGAGCCGCAGATCTTCGGCGCTGCCGCCAACAACGGCCAGATGATCGCTGAAATCGCGGCGAACCATAAGACGACGGAAATGTTCCTCCAGATCGCCCAGCGGCTGACGGGGCGCGGAGAAGCCAAGAAGCCGAAGGGGTCGTTCCTCGGGCCGATTCTGGAGAAGTTGCGGGCCAAGTAAGCGTGTTGGAGTATCGAGGTGTTTGGTAAGCGCGGACCGGAAAACGAAGTCAGGGCCCTGAAACCGGCGAGCTTCTCGCCGGAGCCGACGATGCGCGCCGTCGAACCCAAGCCGGTCGTGTCATCACCACCGCTGGCACCAGCGCGCGCCCCTTCAGCGCCGCCGGTGGCAGTCGAGACGCGCCGCTCCGAGAATTACTACCAAGTCAAGGCGACCATCTTCGGCGCGCTGATCGAAGCGATCGATCTGGCGCAGCTTGCCAAGCTCGACGGCGAATCCGCCCGAGAAGAAATCCGCGACATCGTCAACGAGATCATCGCGATCAAGAACATCGTGATGTCGATCGCCGAGCAGGAGGAACTGCTCGACGACATCTGCAACGATGTGCTCGGCTATGGTCCGCTCGAGCCGCTGCTGTCGCGCGACGACATTTCCGACATCATGGTCAACGGCGCCGGCACGGTTTACATCGAAGTCGCAGGCCGGATTCAACGCACCGGCATTCGGTTTCGCGACAATCAGCAACTCCTCAACATCTGCCAGCGTATCGTCAGCCAAGTCGGTCGGCGCGTCGACGAATCCTCGCCGATTTGCGACGCTCGCCTTGCCGACGGCTCCCGCGTCAACGCGATTGTGCCGCCGCTGGCGATCGACGGACCTGCCCTCACCATCCGCAAATTCAAAAAGGACAAGCTGACGCTCGACCAGCTGGTCAAATTCGGCGCGATCACGCCGGAGGGCGCTCAGATTCTGCAGATCATTGGCAGGGTCCGCTGCAACGTGCTGATCTCCGGCGGTACCGGCTCGGGTAAAACGACCCTCCTGAACTGCCTGACCAACTATATCGACGACGACGAGCGCATCATCACCTGCGAAGACGCGGCCGAACTGCAACTGCAGCAGCCGCACGTGGTGCGCCTCGAAACTCGCCCCCCTAACATCGAAGGCGAAGGCCAGATCACGATGCGAGATCTGGTCCGCAACTGTCTGCGTATGCGTCCTGAGCGGATCATCGTCGGCGAAGTCCGCGGACCAGAGGCGTTCGACCTGTTGCAGGCGATGAACACCGGCCACGACGGCTCGATGGGCACGCTGCACGCCAACAATCCGCGCGAAGCCCTGTCACGTTGCGAATCGATGATCACGATGGGCGGCTTCGCGCTGCCCTCGCGCACGATCCGCGAGATGATCTGCGCCTCGATCGACGTCATCATCCAGGCGGCTCGCCTGCGTGACGGCTCCCGCCGCATCACTCACGTCACCGAGGTGGTGGGGATGGAAGGCGAC
This sequence comes from Rhodopseudomonas sp. G2_2311, assembly GCF_047501505.1. Lineage (NCBI taxonomy): Bacteria > Pseudomonadati > Pseudomonadota > Alphaproteobacteria > Hyphomicrobiales > Nitrobacteraceae > Rhodopseudomonas > Rhodopseudomonas sp. G2_2311. Next base: position 160,611 of record NZ_JAZDRK010000008.1, on the reverse strand, counting down.
ACCATCATCACCCAGGATATCTTCGTCTACGACCTGTTGGGCGAGGATGCCAACGGTCACATCGTCGGCCGCCACCGCGCCACCGGCATCGGTCGTCCGCGGTTCTGGGAACGCGCCCGCTATTACGGCGAAGAGCAACGACTCGCCGCGGCGCTGGATGCCGCGGAGGTCGTGGCCAACTCATAAGAGGCCGGAGCGATAGAAATGCAAACGCTCGCACTCGGCTTCTTCGCTGCCATCGCCGTCGGTGGTGTGGCATGGGTTTTCGTCTATCCGCTGCTGTCCGGAGAGAAGACCGTCGAACAGCGGCTGACTTCCGTCGCGCGCTCCACGCCCACCGTGCGTCAAGCCGATCGCACGCAGCGGTCACGGCGTGAGCAGATCGAAGGCTCTCTCAAAGAGATCGAGACCCGCAACGAAAAGCAGAAGAACGTCCCGCTGACCGCCAAGCTGTCGCAGGCAGGTCTCGATTGGACTCCCGGCAAATTCGGCGTGGTTTCGGCTTCGCTCGGCATCTTCGTGCTGGGCATCGCGATCATCTTGGGCGCCGGACTGCCGGCCGCGGCCGGTCTTGGTTTCGCCGCCGGCTTCGGACTGCCGCGCTGGACGCTCGGCTATCTCAAGCGCCGCCGCGAGAAGAAGTTTCTGGCTGCCCTCCCCGACGCGGTTGACGTCATCGTTCGCGGTATCAAGGCCGGCCTGCCATTGTTCGACTCGATCAAGATGGTGGCCGCCGATTCACCTGAGCCGCTGCGGGGCGAGTTCAATGCCATCATCGAGACCCAGGCGATCGGCATGCCGATCGGCGAGGCCTGCGCCCGGCTGTATGAGCGGATGCCGATTCCCGAAGCGAACTTCTTCGGCATCGTGATCTCGATCCAGCAAAAATCGGGCGGCAACCTTTCCGAAGCGCTCGGAAACCTGTCCAAGGTGCTGCGCGATCGTAAAAAGATGGCCGAGAAGATCCAGGCGATGTCGATGGAAGCCAAGGCATCGGCCGCGATCATCGGTTCGCTGCCGATCATCGTGATGTTGCTGGTCTATGTGACGACCCCGGACTACATCTCTCTGCTGTGGACACATCCGACCGGTCGCATTCTCCTCGCGGCTTCGGCGCTGTGGATGTCGGCGGGCATCTTCGTGATGAAGAAGATGATCAACTTCGACTTCTGAGGGCGGCCATGTTGGATTTTCTAATCGAGAAGTTCCACGACGCGCGGTTCATGGCGACGCTGCTCGCGGCGATCGCGGCCAGCGCCACGGTCTACACCCTCATCATTCCGTTCTTTGCGGGCGAGACGCTCGCCAAGCGAATGAAGGCAGTCGGCAGCGAACGCGAGCGCCTGCGTCAGCGCGAACGCGATCGTCTCGCCAAGGCGGAGAAGGTGTCGCTGCGCCAGGCGCCGAAGAAATTCATCGCGCGTGTGGTGGAAGACTTCAACCTCGCCAAATGGCTGGCGCAAGAATCCGCGCGCGACAAGCTGGTGATGGCCGGATACCGCGGCCAGGCGCCTTATGTCACCTTTCTGTTCTTCCGGATGGTGATGCCGATCGCGTTCGGCGCGGCCTCGGCGCTGTACGTGTTCGTGATCGCGAATTTCGACCAGCCGCTGACGGTCAAGATCGGCATGTGCGTCGCCGCGATCTTCTTTGGCATGCAGGCGCCGATGCTGTTTCTGAAAAACGCGATCCAGAAGCGGCAATTGTCGATCAAGCGAGCGTTTCCCGACGCGCTCGACCTGCTGCTGATCTGCATCGAGTCCGGCATGTCGATCGAAACGGCGTTCCGACGGGTCTCCATCGAAATCGGATCGCAGTCGATCCCGCTGGCCGAAGAATTCACTCTGACCACCGCCGAGCTGTCCTATCTGCAGGACCGCAAGCAAGCCTACGAGAATCTGGCACTACGCACCGGCCTCGACGGCGTGAAGTCGGTCTGCCTGGCGCTGCAGCAGTCGGAGCGATACGGCACGCCGCTCGGTCAGAGCCTACGAGTGATGGCGCAGGAAAACCGCGACATGCGCATGAACGAGGCCGAGAAGAAGGCAGCAGCACTGCCGCCCAAGCTCACCGTGCCGATGATCGTATTCTTCCTGCCGGTGCTGTTCGTGGTAATCTTGGGCCCGACCGGAATTCGCATCGCGGCGATGCAGTAAGGTCGACCGCTTAAAGGATCAGCTTAGCGGCCGGAGGCTAGCACGCCACGGCCCGCCGCTCGGGCGGCATCATGGCCGCTCACCATCTCCTTGAGATAGGCGACGTTGGCGGCGGCCTCGTCCGGCGGCAGGTCGGCACGGACGATCGACTCGGCCTCCGCGTAGCGGCCCTGCAGACCGATCACCAGCGCCAGGTTCTGACGCACCCGCGAGTCCGCCCGGCCGCTTGCGTAGGCACGCCGCAGCGTGTCTTCGGCTTTCGGCAGTTCCTTGGTCAGCACGTAGGACATGCCAAGGTTCGACAGCACCGAGGGCTCGTCCGGCGCGAGCCGCAGCGCGCTGGCGTAGTAACGCCGCGCTTCCTCATTGCGTCCCATCTGGTCGAGCACGGTGCCCTGCACCGACAGGATCCGCCAATCGGGATTGTCGGGGCTGTGCGCCCGCGACAGCGTGTCGAACGCCAACTGGAAATTGCCGTTGTCGGCAAGCGCGCGGCCATACGCGGCCCGCACTGCCTTGTTGCCCGGATTGGCGAGCGAGGCCTTCTCCAGCACCGCGACGGCCTGGGCGCGCTGGCCGATCGCGCGCAGCGCGTTGCCGTAAGCGATTGCGGCGTCGGGATCGTTGGGGCGTGACCGGTAGCGATCGCCGGCGATCTCGACGGCGCGGTTCGGATCGGCTGCGGCCTCGTTGCGGCTGCCGAGCGAGCCGGTGACATCGGCCATGCCCATGGTCTTGCAACCCGCGAGCGACGCCGCCAGGCTGACGGTCAGCGCCGCGGATGCGGCAAACCGGGCAAGACAAGGCAGGTCGCGCATGGCACCATACTCACAAAGCCGACGAATTCTGGCCCAGCAATAGAGCGTTAACCCTAATGTTGGGTTAATCCTTCCGGCCTCGGCACCGCCTCCAGATTCGAAAGAGCCGCAACGCATGCATCCGATTTTCCAAACCGAGCCCACTCCGTCCGCAACGCCAATTCTGTTCGTCACCAAATCCAGCTGGGATGCGGTGCGGGCTGATCTGTCCGAAGCAGCTCAGCGCTTTGCAACGGCGAGCGGCTATAGCGGCAAGCCGGGTCAGTACCTGGCGCTGCCGACGGCCGACGGCGAGATTGGACATGTGCTGTTCGGCCTCGACGAGCCGGGCGCGAAAAGCCACGACCCGTTCCGCCCCGGCGCCCTGCCCGGGCTGCTGCCCGCCGGCGTGTATCGTTTCGCTAACGCGCCTCACGATGTGCGGCTTGCCGCGCTCGCCTTCGCGCTCGGCGCCTATAAGTTTGGCCGCTATCGCAAGGCCGAGCCGACGGCCGTGCGTCTGGTTCCGCCGGACGGCGTCGATGCCGCCGCGATCAGCCGCGCCGCAGAAGCAGCGGCGTTGGCGCGCGATCTGATCAACACCCCGTCGAACGACATGGGCCCGGCCGAACTCGCCGACGCTGCGGATGCACTGGCGACGCGGTTCGGCGCGAGCATCAGCGTCATCGTCGGTGACGAGCTCGCCACCCAGAACTTCCCGTTGATCCGCGCGGTCGGCATGGCCTCGACCCGCGCACCGCGGCTGATCGATCTGACCTGGGGCGATCCGTCCCACCCGAAGGTCACGCTGGTCGGCAAGGGCGTGTGCTTCGACACCGGCGGCCTCGATCTGAAGCCATCGAGCGCGATGCTGATCATGAAGAAGGACATGGGCGGCGCCGCCAACGTCCTGGCGCTGGCTTCGATGATCATGGACGCCGGGTTGAAGCTGCGGTTGCGCGTGCTGATCCCTGCGGTCGAGAACTCCGTTGCCGGCAACGCGATGCGGCCGCTCGATATCTTCCCGTCTCGCAAGGGGCCGACCGTCGAGATCGGCAACACCGATGCCGAAGGCCGGCTGGTGCTGGCCGATGCGCTGGCCTATTCGGACGAGGACGCGCCGGACCTGCTGATCGATCTCGGCACGCTGACCGGCGCAGCCCGAGTCGCACTCGGCCCCGATCTGCCGCCCTACTACACCAACGATGAAGCGCTGGCGCTCGACGTCGCGCGCCACGCGAGCGCAGAGAACGATCCGCTGTGGCGGATGCCGCTATGGGGGCCGTACGACTCGTGGCTCGACTCCAAGGTCGCAAACATCAACAACGCGCCGTCCGGCGGCTTTGCCGGCTCGATCACCTGCGCGCTGTTCCTGCAGCGTTTCGTCGAAGCCGCCAAGAGCTGGCTGCACGTCGACATCTACGGCTGGACGCCGAAGGCCAAGCCTGGTCGTCCCGAAGGCGGCGAATGCCAGGCCGCGCGCGCGATCTTCGCGCTGTTGAGCGAGCGCTATGGCTGATCGCAGGCTGACGCCGGCGCGGCCCGACCTCGCCGCCAAACATCTCGAAGGCCAAGTCACCGCGGCGCGGTTCGTCGAAGGCGAAGTGTTCGAAGTCAGCTACGGCGCGGCTCCGGTGCGGCGCGAGCCGTTTTCCGGCGCAATGCTGGAAACCGAGGCACTAAAAGGCGAGCGCGTCACCGTCTATGACCGGACCGAAGAAGGCTGGGCCTGGGGCCAGTTGATGACCGACGGCTATGTCGGCTGGCTTCCGGACCTCGCATTGTACAGGCCCACCGCGGAGCCGACCCACAAGGTGACCGCGCTCCGCACCTTCGCGTTCCACGGCCCTTCGATCAAACTGCCGCCGGCGGAGACGCTGCCGCTCGGCGCGCGGCTGGCGATCGTGCGTGAGGATGCGAGTTTCGCGGTGACGCAGGAAGGCTGGCACGTGCCGCGCCGGCATGTCGCGCCACTCGCTGATTTCGAAGCCGATTTCGTCGCGGTTGCCGAGCGCTTTGTCGGCACGCCGTATCTGTGGGGCGGGCGGAGCAGTCTCGGCATCGACTGTTCGGGTCTGGTGCAAACCGCGCTGGCGGCCTGCGGGATCGCAGCGCTGCGCGACAGCGACATGCAGGAAGGCGCGCTCGGCACGGCTGTGTCGCTCGACCTGCAGGTGGCGCTGAAGCGCGGGGATCTGTTGTTCTGGAAAGGCCACGTCGCGATCGCGCGCGACGCCGTCAGCATCGTGCACGCCAACGCTTATCACATGGCGACGGCGATCGAACCGACGCAGCAGGCGATCGCGCGGATTGCAGCCTCCGGCAGTACGCTAACTGCGATCAAGCGGCTTGGCTGAAACACTCGCGCAGCCGCGCGCGATTGAGCGCCAGCCACTGCAAGGCGGTGACCAGCAGCGCATTGTTGAACGCGCCGCGGCTGAGCGCCGCCAGCGCCTCATCGATGGTTACGACGAACGGCTCGGTGTCCTCGTCTTCTTCGGCCAATCCGGCGCGTTGCAGCACCGCGCTGGAATCGACGTGGCCGACAAAGAAGATGACCTGCTCATCGGTGAGGCCCGGGGTCGGCAGGACGCGATAAAGCTCGGCAAGCTGCGTCGGCGCGACGCCGATCTCCTCGATGCATTCGCGCCGTGCCGCATCCCCATCGGTCTCGTGCGGATCGACCCGGCCGGCGACGATCTCGACCATGTCGCCGCGCCCAGTGGCAAGATGCGCCGGAAGGCGAAACTGCCGGATCAGGACAACCGAATCCCGCGCCAAATCGATCGGGACCACGGCCGCGACGCGGCTGGCGCGCAGCACGTCCCGCCGCTGCAACAGCGGCGGCTCGCCGTCGCGCCGGATCGACACCTCGAAACGCTGATAGGACATGAACCCCTGCCCGATCAGCTCAGGCGCCGACACGGTGACATCCGCCGCGTGGTCCGCGAGCTGATCAGTTTGGTCGCTCTCGCTCATCAAACACCTATTGGGCCGCAGCGCCGCCGGGCGCGGTCTCGAGCCGGAACGCGGCGGCAAACAGCGCCCGCGTATAGTCGGTCTTCGGAGACTTGAACAGCTCGGCCGCCGGGCCTTCCTCGACCACTTTGCCTTGTTTCATGACGATCAGATGACTGGCAAGGGAAGCCACGACGCGCAGATCGTGCGAAATAAACATATAGGTCAGATCGCGCCTGCGCTGCAGTTCGCGTAGCAGATCGACCATCTGCGCCTGAAACAGCATGTCGAGCGCGCTGGTCGGCTCGTCCAGCACAACGAAGTTCGGCTCCAGCACCACCGCACGCGCGATCGAAATCCGCTGGCGCTGGCCGCCGGAAAACTCGTGCGGATAGCGGAAGCGCGTCGCCGGATCGAGACCGACCTCCTTCAGCGCCTTGATCACCCGCGCTTCACGCTCGGCCTCGCCGAGTTGCGGCTGATGCACGCTAAGCCCCTCGGCGATGATATCGCCGACCGACATACGCGGGCTGAGCGCGCCGAACGGGTCCTGAAACACGATCTGCATATCGCGGCGGAACGGCCGCATCTGCTTGAACTTCAAGCCCTGGATATCGTTGCCCAGAAACACGATCGGCCCGTCGGACGAGATCAGCCGCAGCAGCGCCAATCCGAGCGTCGTCTTGCCCGAGCCGGACTCGCCGACCACGCCGAGCGTCTCGCCTTTACGGATCGCCAGCGTCACGCCATCGACCGCCTTGATGTGCCCGACCGTCTTGCGCATCAGGCCGCGACGGATCGGAAACCAGACTTTGAGGTCGTCGATGGAGATTACCACCGGCGCATCAGGACACGGCGGCGCTGGGTCTGGCTTCGGCTCGGCCGCCAGCAGCGCCTTGGTGTAGGGATGCTGCGGATTGGTGAACACCTGTTCGACCGGCCCCTGCTCGACGATCTTGCCGGTGTGCATCACGCACACCGTGTCGGCGATGCGACGAACGATGCCGAGATCGTGGGTGATGAACAGCATGCTCATCCCGAGCCGCGCGCGGATGTCAGCGAGCAGCGCCAGGATCTGCGCCTGAACGGTGACGTCGAGCGCCGTGGTCGGCTCATCGGCGATCAACAAATCCGGCTCGTTGGCGAGCGCCATCGCGATCATCACGCGCTGCCGCTGCCCACCGGACAGTTGATGCGGATAGCTGGCGAGACGTGTCTCCGGCTCGGGAATACCAACCTGCGTCAGCAACTCGATGACCCGCGCCCGCGCCTGGGCGCCGCGCACGCCGCCGTGCAATTGCAGGATCTCGCCGATCTGCGCCTCGATCGTGTGCAGCGGATTGAGCGAGGTCATCGGCTCCTGAAACACGATCGAGATCTCATTGCCGCGAATGCCGCGGATCTCGCGCTCGGACATCCCGAGCAGTTCGCGTCCCTTGAACCGGATCTGGCCGGACGGATGCGACGCGCTCGGATACGGCAGCAGCTTCAAAATCGACAGCGCACTGACCGACTTGCCCGAGCCGGACTCGCCGACCAGCGCAACGCATTCGCCACGCTTGATCCGGAACGACACATGATCGACGGCCGTCGACGTCCCGCTGGGCTGATGAAAGGCGACAGACAGGTCGCTGACATCAAGCAGAGGCTGGTTGATCGCGTCCATCAGGAGAGCTCATTGAGGAGTCGCGCCACATTCTGCGGGGTAGCGTCGATCAATGACATTCCCTCCGGCAACTTGATACGGCCATCGGCCGAGAGCACACGGGCGCAATTGGCTTTAATGGCTGTGACGACGTGAACCGCATCTGCCAACTTCGGCATTCCAGCCGCTCGACGATAAGTAGCCGTCTCGACCAGAACGTCCCGGCTGACAGGATACAGATCAATAATTCCGCTCCAGACGATCAAATTTAGATAGTAACGCCTTTGAAAGTCGGCAGCCTTCGGAAGCACTTCCGCCAGGGTTAATTCGCTTGTCACGGCGATCCCACGTCGGACACTGAAGGCGCGAAACAAGTTCTGTATGGGCTCGGCAAGTTCGGTACGCGCCTCCGCGCCGTAAATGAAGACATTTGCATCGAGATAGATGCGGCGTGAGGATGTTTCAGTCATCCCACTCGTCTCGGTCGCGACGAAGATCGGCATCGATCTCTTCCTTGGTACGGAAGGGAGGACGACGGAGCGCAAAAATCTCCTCTAGCGACATGACTTTCTCAGGCGGTGCATCTTCGACCGTCAGAACGACTGTCACCGTTGACGACGGCCCCACTTTGACCCGCATTTCCTCGGGAAGATTCGCGGCCGGATAATGCTCGAACACGATCTTGTTCATGGCCTTTGCTCCTAGCCGACCCTACCACACCTTCACCTGAACGTCTTGCGCGGGTCGAAAGCATCGCGGACGGCTTCGCCGATGAAGATCAGCAGCGACAGCATGATGGCGACGGCGAAGAACCCGGTGAAGCCGAGCCATGGAGCCTGAACGTTGGCCTTGCCCTGCGCCAGCAACTCGCCCAGCGACGGCGAGCCAGGCGGCAGGCCAAAGCCGAGGAAGTCCAGCGCCGTCAAGGTCATCACCGAGGACGACACGATGAACGGCAGGAACGTCATGGTCGCCACCATCGCATTCGGCAGCAGGTGACGGACCATGATCTTGGCGTTGGAGACGCCGAGCGCCCGGGCCGCGGTGATGTACTCGAAGTTTCGGCCGCGCAGAAACTCGGCTCGCACCAAACCGACCAGCGACACCCAGCTGAACAGCAGCAGGATGCCGAGCAGCACGAAGAAACCCGGCACCAGCACCGACGACAGGATCAGCAGCAGATACAGCGACGGGATTGCGGTCCAGACTTCGATCAGCCGCTGAAAGGTCAGATCGACCCAGCCGCCGAAATAGCCCTGGATGCCGCCGGCCGCGACGCCGATGATCGACGAGATGATCGTCAGGCTGAGGCCGAACAGGATCGAGATCCGGAATCCGTAGATCAGCCGTGCGACCACGTCACGGCCCTGATCGTCAGTGCCGAGCCAATTGTATTCGAGATCGCGGCAGCTCTTGACGCCCTTCTTGGCGACCACCGCAGCGCATTCCTGCCCGGTCAGGAGCCAGGTCGGTTTCGACGGCGCCGGCGTCGGCAGGTCGAGATTGTGGGTGCCGTAGGAATAGCGGATCGGCGCCCAGATCACCGTGCCGCCCTTGTCGGCGATCAGCTTCTGCAGAAACGGATCGCGATAATCCGCCGCCGTTTCGAAGTCGCCGCCGAAGGTGGTCTCGGAATAGGTCACGACCGCCGGGAAATAATAATGACCGTCGAGCTTGATCAGCAGCGGCCGGTCGTTGGCGATGAATTCGGCGAACAGCGAGATGCCGAACAGCACCAGAAAGATCCAGAACGACCAGTAGCCGCGCCGGTTGGCTTTGAAGTTCTGCCAGCGCCGCTTGTTCAGCGGCGACAGCGACAGCCGGTGGCGCGTTGGCGGCACCGCCTCGCCGAGCGGCGCCTGCGTGGTGGTTTCGATCGGCTCGCGTGCGATCAGCGTCATCAGACGTCCCGCGCCTCGAAGTCGATCCGGGGATCGATCCACATATAGGTGAGATCGGAAATCAGGTTCACCACCAGGCCGACCAGGGAAAAGATGAAGAGCGTGCCGAACACCACCGGATAGTCGCGGTTGAGTACGCTTTCGAAGCCGAGCAGGCCGAGCCCGTCGAGCGAGAAAATGGTCTCGATCAACAGCGAGCCTGAGAAGAACGCGTGGATGAAGGCGCTGGGAAAGCCGGCGATCACGATCAGCATGGCATTGCGGAACACGTGTCCGTACAGCACCTGGGTCTCGCTGCAGCCCTTGGCGCGTGCAGTCATGACATATTGCTTACGGATCTCGTCCAGGAACGAGTTTTTGGTCAGCAGCGTCATGGTGGCGAACGCACCGAGTGCCATCGAGATCAGCGGCAGCGTCAGGTGCCAGAAATAGTCGAGGATCTTCCAGTACCAGGGAAACTGGCTCCACCCGTCGGAGGTCAGCCCGCGCAGCGGAAACCAACTGAAGAATGAGCCGCCAGCGAACAGGATGATCAACAGGATCGCGAACAGGAAGCCCGGAATCGCGAAGCCGACAATGATCACCGCAGAAGTCCAGGTGTCGAATTTCGAGCCGTCCTGCACCGCCTTGCGAATGCCGAGCGGGATCGAGATCAGATAGGTTAGAAGCGTCATCCAGATCCCGAGCGACATCGAGACCGGCAGCTTCTCCTTGATCAGCTGCAGCACGCTGACATCGCGGAAGTAGCTCTTACCGAAATCGAACCGCGCGAAATTCCACAGCATGATCGCGAAGCGCTCGGGCGCCGGCTTGTCGAAGCCGAACTGCTTTTCGAGACTCTTGACGAATTCCGGATCGAGCCCCTGGGCGCCGCGATATTTCGAGTTCACCGCATCCGTCGAACCGGCGACCTGCGGCCGTGCACCGAAGTCACCACCGGACGAGCCCGAGATGCGCGACGAGGCGCCGGTGTCGGCCCCGGAAATCTGCGCGATCACTCGTTCAACCGGACCGCCCGGCGCGAACTGCACGACGACAAAAGAGACGAACAGAATGCCGAGCAGCGTCGGAAACATCAGCAGGACGCGGCGAGCGATATAGGCGGCCATGCTATTTCTTCCCCCGGTCGGCCGCGGCCGCCGTATCCTTCGCCCACCACAGTTCCGGCACGCCGACGCCGGCGTATTTCGGCAGATTCGGCGGATGGCCGAACACGTCCCAATAGGCGAGCCGGTGCGAGGCCGAATACCATTGCGACACCCAATAGCGCCCGGCGCGGATCAGACGGTCGAGCGCCCGCGCCGCGACCACCAGCTTGATGCGGGTGTCGGCGGCGATCACCTGATCGATCATCGCGTCGATCACCGGATCGGAAATGCCGGCGAGGTTGTTCGACCCCTTGGTGGCGGCCGCCTGCGACGAGAAGAAATTGCGCAGCGCGTCGCCCGGCACGGTCGAGAAGCTGTAGCGCTCGATCGCGAGATCGAAATCGAAATCATCGCGACGGGCCCGCTGCTGCACCGGATCGACCAGCCGCAAGGTCGCTTCGATGCCGAGCGTGCCGAGGTTCTTGATGAACGGCATGTGGTGAGGCTGGAATGCCGGCTCCTCGAGCAGGAATTCGACACGGAAAGGTTCACCGGACGGCGTCAGGCGTTTGCCGTTCTTGATCGGGAAACCCGCGTCGTTGAGGAGCTGCGCGCCGTGCCGCAGCAGCGCGCGGTCCTGCCCGGAGCCGTCGGAGGCCGGCGGCACGAACGGCGCACCGAACACCTCGTCCGGCACCTTGCCGCGAAACGGCTCGAGTAGCGCAAGCTCTTCGGACGACGGCGCGCCTACCGCCATCATGTCGGAATTCTGGAATGGCGACACCGTGCGCGCATAGGTGCCGTACATGATGGTCTTGTTGGTCCATTCGAAATCGAACGCGCAGCCGAGCGCCTCGCGGACGCGCGGATCCTTGAACTTGTCGCGGCGGGTGTTGATGAACCAGCCCTGCGCGCCCGACGGCGTGTCGTCCGGCAGCATCTCGCGCTTGACGCGGCCGTCGTGGATCGCGGGAAAATCGTAGCGGGTGTTCCAGATCCGCGAGGTGAACTCCTCGCGAAACAGGTAGCTGCGCCCGGTGAAGCCTTCGAAGGCGACGTCGCGATCGCGATAGAATTCGAACCGCACCGTGTCGAAATTGTACGACCCGACATTCACCGGCAGCTTGGCGCCCCACCAGTCCTTGACCCGATCGAATTCGATATAGCGGCCCGATTCCATCCGGCCGACCTTGTAGGGCCCACTGCCGAGCGGCACTTCCATGGTCGATTCATCGAACGGCTGCTTGGCGTAGTAAGCTTCCGAAAATAGCGGCAGCGCAGCGACGAAGAGCGGCACGTCCCGCGCGCGCTTCGGCTTGAAAGTGACGATCAAGGTCGCGTCGCCGTCGGCCTTCGCCTCAATGAAGTCGCGCAGTTGCTGCGTGATCAGCGGATGGCCTTTGGTCTTCAGAATGTTGAGCGAGAACGCGGCGTCACGCGCGGTCAGCTTGCTGCCGTCGTGAAACCGCGCCTCGGGCCGCATCGTGAAACGATAGGTCAGCCCGTCGGCGGAGATCGCCACTTTGGACGCGGCAAAACCGTACATCGCATCCGGCTCGTCACCCGCGCGCGCCATCAGCGTCGCAAAGGTCAGCCCCATCCCCTGCGCGCCGTCGCCCTTGAGGATGAAGGCGTTGAGCGAATTGAAGGTCTGGAACGACTGATTGAAGGCGCGGACCGACGGAATGGTCGAGAACAGCCCGCCCTTGGGAGCCTTCGCATCGACGTAGTCGAACTGCACGAAATCGGCCGGATACTTCAAGTCACCGAACGCCGAGATGCCGTGGGACACCGTTTCACCGTCGGCCGCGACGGCGGTGCCCCTCAGCTGCGCGGCGGCGAGCGCGCCGACGCCGAGAGCGAGCACGTTGCGACGATTGAGCTGCGCCATACGCGAAGCAATCCTCAAGAGCGCTTGCCGAGGTTGGCAGCCTTGTCGGCATCGTACCACCACAGCGCCGGCAGACCGGAGCGGGCGTATTTCGGCAGCGGCGCGTGCCCGAACCGATCCCAGCGCGCGTAGCGCATGAAACCGTAGGTGAATTGCGGCACGACGTAGAAGTTCCACAGCAGCACACGGTCGAGCGCCCGCGTGGCGGCAACCAGCGTGGCCCGATCCTTGGCGTAGATCACCTTCTCGATCAGCTCATCGATGGCGGGATTCTTGATGCCAATGGTGTTGTGCGAGCCCTGCTCATTGGCCGCCTGCGATCCCCAATAGTCGCGCTGCTCGTTACCGGGCGACAGCGACTGGCCCCACAGATCGGTGATGATGTCGAAATCGAACGCGCGAATCCGATTCTGGTACTGCGCGTCGTCGACCACGCGGATCGAGACGGCAACGCCCAGCCGCTCCAGCGACGGCTTGTAGAACAACGCGATCCGCTCCGACGATGGGTCCTGCACCAGGATCTCGACCGCAACCGGCTTGCCGGACGGATCGACCAGCTTGCGATCCTTGATGTCGAAGCCGGCTTCTTTCACCAGCTTGATGGCCTCGCGCAAGTTCGCGCGCACCGCCTCCGGATTGCCGCCGACTGGATTGGTGTAGGGCTGCGTGAACAGCTCGGCCGGCACCTTGTCGCGCACGGTTTCGAGGAACGCCAGTTCCTGCCCTTCAGGCAGCCCGCTGGAGGCGAGCTCGGTGCCTTCGAAGAAGCTCGCGATCCGCTTGTACTGTCCGTAGAACAGCTGCTTGTTCATTTCCTCGAAGTCGAACGCGTAGTTGAAGGCACGCCGCACACGCGGATCCTTGAACATGTCGCGGCGCGTGTTCAGCACGAAGGCCTGCATCCGGCCGGAGTCGTTGATCGGGAATTCTTCTTTGACGACGCGCTTGTCATTCACCGCCGGGAAGTCGTAGGCAGTCGCCCACTGCTTGGCAGAGTTCTCCATGATCCAGTCGGCCTGATCGGCTTTGAAGGCTTCCAGCGCCACCGTGTTGTCGCGGAAGTACTCGAACCGCAGTTCGTCGAAATTGTTCTGGCCAATCCGCACCGGCAGCTTCTCGCCCCAATAGTCCTTCACCCGCTCCAGCACGACCGAGCGGCCGGCGACGAATTCCTTGATCTTATAGGGGGCGGAGCCGAGCGGCGGCTCCAGCGTCGTCGCCGAGACGTCGCGCTTGCGTCCCTGCGCGTCGGTGCCTTCCCACCAATGCTTCGGCAGCACCATCAATTCTCCGACGATGGTCGGCAGTTCGCGATTGCCCGGCGCATCGAAGGTGAAACGGATGTCGCGCTCGCCGAGCTTCTCGGCTTTGACGACATGACGATAATATGAGGCGTAACGGGGGCTGTACTTCTTCAGCGCGTCGAACGAGAACACCACGTCGTCGGCGGTGACCGGCTTGCCGTCGTTCCAGCGCGCCTCCTTGCGCAAGCGATAGATCACCCAGGAAAAATCGTCGGGATGCGCGGCGCCCTCGGCGAGCAGACCGTACTCGGTGCCGACCTCATCCTGCGACGGCGTCATCAGGGTTTCGTAGAGATACCCCGCCGGACCGGCGATGTTGCCCTTCACGCCGGCGACCGCGAGATTGAAATTGTCGAAGGTGCCGAGCGCGATCTGCCGCGCGATACCGCCCTTCGGGGCTTTCGGATTCACATAATCGAACTGCGCGAAGCCGGCCGGATATTTGAGATCCCCGAACAGCGACAGGCCGTGGCGCCAGGCCGCACCATCGACGGCGGTTTCGGCGCGCGCCGCGCTCGCCCCAAAGGGACCGGGGCTGAAACTCAAAACCGGAGTCGCTGCGGCCAACAAGCCGCCCTGCAAAAGATGTCGTCGGGTCAACGTCACGATACTGAAATCCCTGTTCGCTGCGGTCTTCGCCCAGACCGGACTGTCCGAGGATTCGTCCGATTATGGCGATTTTGGCGGAGGATAACACCCCACGCACGGCCGACTTGCGGCGAAAGGTCCCGGTTACCGATGTTTAATCCGCCCCGGTTTCGCAAAACAAAACGGCCGGGAAAATCCCGGCCGTTCAACAATCCAATCTTGGAAAACCGTTACTTCTCTGCCGTCGCCGGCAGCGCTTCGGGCTTGTCGGAATTCTTGTTGAGATAGGCGATCAGGTCGGCCCGCTCTTTGTCGTTCGGAATGCCGGCGAAGCTCATCGCGGTGCCGGGGATGTAGCCCTTCGGATTGGCGAGGAACTTGTTGAGCTCGTCGAACGTCCAGGCGCCGCCCTTGGCCTTCATCGCAGCCGAGAAATTGAAACCGTTGCGGCCTTCGCCGCGATGGTCGCCGACGATGCCGTAGAGGTTCGGACCGACGCGGTTCGGGCCGTCCTTTTCGAAGGTGTGGCAGGCAGCGCACTTCTTGGCGACCTTGGAGCCCTGGTCGACCGAGGCGGTCTGCAGCAGCTTCTCGATCGGCTCGTCCGCCTTCGGCGCAGCATCCTTCGCCTGGGCCGGCTCGGCTTCCTTCACGGCGATGGCGTAGCCCTGCTTTTCGGGCTTGGTCGGGGAAAAGATCGCCTGCGCGGCGAAGTTGGATAGCAACAGGATCAGCAAGGTCCCGAAGATCGCGCCGACAATTTTGTTGAGTTCGAAAGTATCCATTTTCGCTCGCGTTTCCGAACCAGCCCGCGTCCGGACTTGTTCATCGGAGGCATTCTCAACTCGACTTTAGTCGGGATGAGATATCGGTTTGCCCCTGCGCTGGCAACCCGTATAAACGCCTCACACGCGTCGCTTCGGGCAGCCTGATACCAGTTCCGGCATTCGCTGCGGTGCATCATCCGCTGCAAGCGATCCTCCCATGACATCTCCTGCCACTCTGGTTCTGATCCCCGCCCGGATGGCCGCGACGCGGCTGCCAGGCAAACCGCTGCTCGACATCGCCGGGCTGCCGATGGTGGTGCAGGTGCTGCGGCGGGCGCAGGCGGCGGAGATCGGCCGGGTGGCGGTGGCGACCGATACGCCGGAGATCGCTGCCGCCGTGACTGCCCATGGCGGCGAGGTGGTGATGACCCGGTCCGATCATCCTTCCGGATCGGACCGCATCTTCGAGGCGCTGCAGACGCTGGATCCGGAGCGCAAGATCGAGACCGTGATCAACCTGCAGGGCGATTTCCCGACCATCCGCCCCGAGCAGATCGGCGCCGTGTTGGGCCCGCTCGCCGACCCGGCCGTCGACATCGCCACGCTGGCCGCCGAGATCCACACCGAGGAAGAGGCCACCAACCCGAACGTGGTCAAGGTGATCGGCTCGCCGCTCGCGCCGGACCGGCTGCGGGCGCTCTACTTTACTCGCGCCACCGCTCCCTGGGGCGACGGGCCGCGCTACCACCACATCGGCCTGTACGGCTACCGCCGCGCCGCCCTGGAGCGGTTCGTGGCGTTGCCCCCTTCCCCACTCGAGTTGCGCGAAAAGCTCGAACAGCTCCGTGCGCTGGAGGCCGGCATGCGGATCGACGTCGGCATCGTGGATACCGTGCCGCGCGGGGTCGATACGCCGGCCGATCTCGAGACTGCACGACGCGTGATCGGCGGCTGACCCCGCCACTGGCGAAAACCGCTACGGCTGCTAGAACGCGCGCCAGACACAGGACGCTAAGATCAGACCATGAAAATCGCATTCCAGGGCGAACCCGGCGCCAATTCCCACATCGCGATCAGCGACGCTTATCCCACCGCCGAGGCGATGCCTTGCGCCACCTTCGAGGACGCGCTGAGCGCGATCTCCTCGGGTGAAGCCGATCTCGGCATGATCCCGATCGAGAATTCGGTCGCCGGCCGAGTCGCCGACATCCACCACCTGCTGCCGACCTCCAAGCTGTTCATCGTCGGCGAGTGGTTCCTGCCGATCCGGCATCAGCTCGTCGCGGTGCCCGGCGCCAAGCTCGAAGACATCAAGACGGTCGAAAGCCACGTCCATGCGCTCGGCCAATGCCGCCGCATCATCCGCAAGTTCGGACTGAAGCCGATCGTCGCCGGCGACACCGCCGGCTCTGCACGGATCATCGCCGAGCGCGGCGACAAGACCTGCGCGGCGATCTCGTCGCGGCTGGCGGCGAAGATCTATGGTCTCGACATCCTGGCCGAGGACATCGAAGACGAAGCGCATAACACCACCCGCTTCGTGGTGCTGGCACGCGAGCCGCGCTGGGCGGCGCAGGGTTCGGGCAAGCTCGTCACCACGTTTGTGTTCCGGGTGCGCAACTTGCCGGCCGCGCTCTACAAGGCGCTCGGCGGCTTCGCCACCAACGGCGTCAACATGACCAAGCTGGAAAGCTACATGGTCGACGGCAATTTCTTCGCGACGCAGTTTTACGCCGACGTCGAAGGCCATCCCGAAGACCGCAACCTCGCCTTCGCTCTCGACGAACTGAAGTTCTTCTCCCGCGAATTCCGCATCGTCGGCGTCTATCCGGGCCACCCGTTCCGCGACACGTTCAGCGAGCGCTAGGCGAGAGCCCTGCCACGTCATTGCGAGCGAAGCGAAGCAATCCAGCTCGGTGCACTGAGCTTCTGGATTGCTTCGTCGCTTCGCTCCTCGCAATGACGAAAGCTGTTTTTTCGAACTACGCCGCCGCGCGCTGCAGCTCGAAGGCGTCGGCCAGCAGGCTGTAGCTGCGCTTGCGCGCTTCGTGATCGTACACCGCGGTAATCACCATCAGCTCGTCGGCGTGGCTTGCGGAGATCAGCGGCTGCAACGCCTGCCGCACCGTCGCCGGACTGCCGACGAACAGCCGCGAGCGATTGCGCGCGATCGAGGCGCGGTCGGCGTCGGTGTACGAATAAGACAGAGCTTCTTCGACACTCGGCAGCGGCACGTAGCGGCCGCGATCGCGTAGCAGGCGACTGAGATCCATCGAACTTGCGAGCCGCTCCGCTTCCTCATCGGTGTCGGCGACAACGGCGGCGACGGCCAAAATGCCGTGCGGCGTCGACCGCCAACGCGTCGGACGGAAGTTGCTGCGATAATGCGTCAGCGCCTCGACGGCATCGTGCGACGCGAAATGATGCGCGAAGGCGAACCCCATGCCGACCTGCGCGGCGAGCTCGGAACTGTAGTCGCTTGAGCCGAGCAGCCAGATCGGCGGCAGCGGCGTATCGTCGGGCATCGCGACAACGTTGTTGTAGGGATGGCCGGGCGGAAAGCCGCGCGTTTCCCACAGCGTCAGCTCCTGCAACCGCTCCAGAAAATCATCGCCCTCGCGGCCGTCGAGCCGACGCCGCAGCGCGTGCATCGTCGCCTGATCGGTGCCCGGCGCGCGGCCGATGCCGAGATCGATCCGGCCGGGGAACAGCGCTTCGAGCATCTTGAAGCGCTCCGCCACCACCAGCGGCGCGTGGTTGGGCAGCATCACGCCACCGGAGCCGACATGGATGCGTTCGGTCACCGCCGCGATCTGCCCAATCATGATGTCCGGCGCCGGACTCGCGACTGAAGGAAGATTGTGATGCTCGGCGAGCCAGTAGCGCACATAGCCCAGCACATCCGCATGGCGCGCAAGGTCGATCGAGTTGCGCAGCGCCGCAGCCGGCGGTGTGCCAGTGGTGACGACGGACAGATCGAGGATCGAGAGTGGCAGCATTTGCCTAACCTAGTGCGCGACCGAGGCGGGCGCAAAGGTATTGGGCTAGGCAATTCGACGATCCCCTGCCCGTTTCTTTCGGAGTGGGCAGAATGACCGTCTGCTTGGGAAGGTCTGGCTCATCTGGTTCCGCCAGAATCGCTGCACCGCACACAACCATCTGACAGATCGGTTGATTTTCGAAACAGGCGCGGGATACGCCTTGCCCACCCCCGGACACCTCCCAGCTCCGTCCAACGCACAAAACGGACTATTTTGGGCAACTTCCCAAACTGATATCGCCCAAAGTGGGCTGGCCGCCGAAGTCAGTTCGGCCTAATTTAACGCGGTTCGTGGAGGTTCCTGACCGTTGGGCAGCCGCACGCGCCTGTGGACACCCGAACCGCCCTTTCAAACTGGATGACCATCAGATGAGCGACCTGCCGCAGCAGCTTCCGGCGATTTCCTTCGAGTTCTTCCCACCGAAGACCGAAGAGATGGAGCGCAATTTGTGGCAGGCGATCAGCCGGCTGGCGCCGCTGCATCCGAGCTTCGTCTCGGTCACCTATGGGGCCGGGGGCTCCACCCGGGAGCGGACCCACGCCACGATCGCGCGTATTCTCAAAGAAACCGATCTGACCCCGGCGGCGCATCTGACCTGTGTCGACGCCCCCTGTGCCGACGTCGACGACGTCGTGGCGCGGTATCACGACATCGGCGTCCGCCACATCGTGGCGCTCCGCGGCGATCCGACCACCGGTCTCGGCGGCACTTACACGCCGCATCCGCAGGGCTATCGCAGCTCGGCCGATCTCGTCGCCTCGATCAAGCGCCGCTATCCGGACATCGACGTCACGGTGTCGGCCTATCCGGAGAAGCATCCGGAGAGCACCGGCTTCGATGCCGACCTCGACATCCTGAAGGCCAAGGTCGATGCCGGCGCGACGCGCGCCATCACCCAGTTCTTCTTCGATAACGACCTGTACTTCCGCTACCTCGACCGCGTCCGCGCCCGCGGCATCAATATCCCGATCGTTCCGGGCATCCTGCCGGTGCAGAACTTCAAGCAGGCCGCCGGCTTCGCGGCCCGCGCCGGCGCCAGCGTGCCGGACTGGCTGGCCAAGCAGTTCGAAGGCCTCGACGACGATCCCGACACCCGCAAGCTGGTGGCCGCCACCGTCGCGGCCGGCCAGGTGCACAAGCTCGCCAAGCACGGCGTCAACAACTTCCACTTCTACACCATGAACCGCGCGGACCTGGTGTTCGCCATCAGCCATCTGCTGGGCTTCCGGCCGCAGGCGGCAAGGCAAGCCGCGTGAATTTGCAACCAAATTCTCCGCGCGCAGGGCGCGCTCCCTCTCCCCGTCGGGGAGAGGGTTGGGGTGAGGGGCACGGGCGCCGATGGTCATCCGCACCACGCGTACACCGATCGCCAGGCGCCTGCGGGCTCAGCCGACGCAGGCTGAAGCTCTGCTGTGGCGCCGTCTCCGCAATCGCCAGCTCGATGGCTGGAAATTCAAGCGGCAATTTCCGATCGACAGATTTGTCGTCGACTTCTGCTGCACCGAAGCGCGGCTCGTCATCGAACTCGACGGCGGACAGCATGAACAGCAGACCGAACAGGATGCGTCGCGAACGGAGGTACTCTCCGCGATGGGCTATTTGGTCGTTCGGTTCTGGAACAACGATGTGCTGTCCAATCCAGACGGCGTGCTCGAAACGATTGCCCGAACGATCAGACCGCATGCGTTCGATCCCCCTCACCCCATCCCTCTCCCCGACGGGGAGAGGGAGCCGCGCTGAGTAACTTGCAAATGTCGACTTCCAAAAGCCCGATCGCCGATCGTCTTCGTGCTCTCGCCGCGCAGCGGATCCTCGTGCTCGACGGCGCGATGGGGACGATGATCCAGCAGCTGCAGCTCGACGAAGCTGCGTTCCGCGGGATGCGGTTCAAGGACTTCCACCGCGACCTGCGCGGCAACAACGACCTGTTGATCCTGACCCAGCCGCAGGCAATCGAGGACATCCATGCGCAGTATTTGCGCGCCGGTGCCGATATCGTCGCGACCAACACCTTCTCCTCGACCTCGATCGCGCAGGCCGACTACGACATGTCGGACCTCGCTTACGAGATGAGCCGCGACGGCGCTCGCCTCGCCCGCAATGCCGCCGCCAAGGTCGAAGCCGAAGACGGCAAGCCGCGCTTCGTCGCCGGCGCGATCGGCCCGACCAACCGCACCGCCTCGATCTCGCCCGACGTCGCCAATCCCGGCTACCGCGCGGTGACGTTCGATGATCTGCGCATCGCCTACAGCGAACAGATCAACGGCCTGCTCGACGGCGGCGCCGACATCCTGCTGCTGGAAACCATCTTCGACACGTTGAACGCCAAGGCGGCGCTGTACGCGATCGCCGAGATCACCGACGCCCGCGGCATCGACGTGCCGGTGATGATCTCCGGCACCATCACCGACAAATCCGGCCGCCTGCTGTCGGGCCAGATGCCCGAAGCGTTCTGGAATTCGGTGCGGCACGCCCGCCCGATCACCATCGGCTTCAACTGCGCGCTCGGCGCCAAGGATCTGCGCGCCCACATCGCCGATATCAGCCGCGTCGCCGATACGCTGGTCTGCGCCTATCCCAACGCCGGCCTGCCCAACGAATTCGGCCAGTACGACGAGAGCCCGGAATACATGGCTGGTCTCGTCGGCGAGTTCGCCGAAGCCGGCCTCGTCAACATCGTCGGCGGCTGCTGCGGCACCACGCCGGCCCACATCAAGGCGATCGCCGAAGCGGTCGCGCCGCATAAGCCGCGCGTGATCCCGACCATCGAGCCGCGGCTGCGGCTCTCGGGCCTCGAGCCGTTCGAACTGACCAAGGACATTCCGTTCGTCAACGTCGGCGAGCGCACCAACGTCACCGGCTCGGCGAAATTCCGGAAATTGATCACCGCCGGCGACTACGCCGCCGCGCTGCAGGTGGCGCGCGATCAGGTCGAGAACGGCGCCCAGATCATCGACGTCAACATGGACGAAGGGCTTCTGGATTCCGAAGCCGCGATGGTCACCTTCCTCAACCTCGTCGCCGCCGAGCCGGACATCGCCAAGGTGCCGGTGATGGTCGACTCCTCGAAGTTCAACGTGATCGAGGCCGGGCTGAAGTGCCTGCAGGGCAAGCCGGTGGTGAACTCGATCTCGCTCAAAGAGGGCGAGGACAAGTTTATTCACGAGGCGGGCATCGCCAAGCGTCACGGCGCCGCCGTGGTGGTGATGGCGTTCGACGAGACCGGCCAGGCGGACACCTACGCGCGCAAGACCGAGATCTGCGCTCGCGCTTACGACATCCTGGTCAACCGCGTCGGCTTCCCGCCCGAAGACATTATCTTCGATCCGAACATCTTCGCGATCGCCACGGGCCTCGAAGAGCACAACAATTACGGCGTCGACTTCATCGAGGCCACGCGCTGGATCCGTCAGAACCTGCCGCACGCGCATGTGTCGGGCGGCGTCTCCAACCTGTCGTTCTCGTTCCGCGGCAACGAGCCGGTGCGCGAGGCGATGCACTCGGTGTTCCTGTATCATGCCATCAAGGCCGGCATGGACATGGGCATCGTCAATGCCGGGCAGATGATCGTGTATGACGACATCGATCCCGAGCTGCGCCAGGTGTGCGAGGACGTCATCCTCAACCGTGATCCCGGCGCCTCCGAACGCCTGCTGGCGCTCGCCGACAAATATCGCGGCCAGGGCAAGCAGCAGAAGGAACAGGACCTCGCCTGGCGCTCCTGGCCGGTCGAGCAGCGGCTCAGCCACGCGCTGGTGCATGGCATCACCGAGTTCATCGAGCTTGATACCGAGGAAGCGCGCGCCAAGGCCGAGCGGCCGCTGCACGTGATCGAAGGTCCGCTGATGGCCGGCATGAACGTGGTCGGCGACCTGTTCGGCGACGGCAAGATGTTCCTGCCACAGGTGGTGAAGTCGGCCCGCGTGATGAAGCAGGCGGTCGCCTATCTGATGCCGTTCATGGAAGCCGAGAAGGCGGCCAACCTCGCCGCGGGCAAAGACTCCGGGGAGCGCTCCTCCGCCGGCAAGATCGTGCTCGCCACCGTCAAGGGCGACGTCCACGATATCGGCAAGAACATCGTCGGCATCGTGCTCCAGTGCAACAACTTCGAGGTGATCGACCTCGGCGTGATGGTGCCGGCCGCCAAGATCATCGAGACCGCGAAGGCCGAGAACGCCGATATCATCGGCCTGTCCGGGCTGATCACGCCTTCGCTCGACGAGATGAGCTTCCTCGCCGGCGAGCTGCAGCGGAGCGGCTTCGACGTTCCGCTGCTGATCGGCGGCGCGACGACGAGCCGCGTCCACACCGCGGTGAAGATCGACCCCGCCTACCCTGCCGGCAGCGTGGTGCACGTCAACGATGCCAGCCGTGCGGTCGGCGTCGCTTCTTCGCTGTTGTCGAAGGACAAGGGCGCCGCCTATGCGGCGGAGATTCGCGCCGACTACGCCAAGATCTCGGCGGCGCATCACCGCGCCCAGGCCGACAAGAAGCGGCTGACGCTCGCCGCCGCCCGCGCCAATGCCACCAAGATCGATTGGGCCGCGACCAAACCGGTGAAGCCCTCCTTCATCGGCACCCGGAGCTTCAGCAGCTATTCGCTCGCCGAGCTGGTCGACTACATCGACTGGACGCCGTTCTTCCAGGCCTGGGAGCTCGCCGGACGTTTCCCCGCGATCCTCGAGGATGGCGTGGTCGGCGAAGCGGCGCGGTCGCTGTATGCCGACGCCCGCAAGATGCTGGACCGCATCGTCACCGAGAACTGGTTCACCGCCAACGCCACGATCGGGTTCTGGCCGGCGAATGCGCAAGGCGACGACATCCTGGTCTATGCGGATGAAGCGCGCACCACGCCGATCGCTACGCTGCACAGCCTGCGCCAGCAGCTCGACAAGCGTGAAGGCCGCGCCAACGCCGCGCTCAGCGACTTCATCGCGCCGGTTGCGAGCGGTGTCGCCGACTATATCGGCGGCTTCGTGGTCACCGCCGGCATCGGCGAGGACGTGATCGCCGACAGGTTCAAGGCCGAGCGCGACGACTACTCGTCGATCATGGTCAAGGCGCTGGCCGATCGTCTTGCCGAAGCCTTCGCCGAGCGGATGCACGCCCGCGTCCGCCGCGAGTTCTGGGGCTATGTGCCGGATGAGACCCTGTCGGCGGACGATCTGATCCTGGAGAAGTATCAGGGCATCCGCCCCGCGCCCGGCTATCCGGCGCAGCCCGACCACACCGAGAAGGCGACGCTGTTCGAGCTGCTCGACGCCGAAGCCTCCGCCGGCGTGACGCTGACCGAGAGCTTTGCGATGTGGCCGGGCTCGTCGGTGTCGGGACTGTATTTCAGCCATCCGCAGAGCGCCTATTTCGGCGTCGGCAAGATCGAACGCGACCAGGTCGAAGACTACGCCGCCCGCAAGGGCTGGGACGTCGCCACCGCCGAACGCTGGCTGGCACCGGTGCTGAACTACATCCCATCGCGCAGCACGGGCGGCACCGACGAAACCGGTATGCCCCCGCTGGCGCCGCAAGCCGACGCTCCGCTGTCGGCCGACGACGCCGCGCTGGCCTCGCATCCGCAGGGCTGCACCTGCGCGCTGCACCTCGCCTGGCGCAAGCAGAAGGTCGCGGCGAAGTAACAGCGGCGGACTTCTTGCAGGCGTGATCGCCTGCGCAAGCCGCCGTCACCGCCTCCGCGCCATCGCCTACCTCGGCCGTCGTCCCCCGCGCAGGCGGGGGACCCAGTATGGCAGAGAGCGCGTAGTGGGCCTTAAGCGATGCAGCGGGCGCTCTGGGATACTGGGTCGCCCGGCTCGTTGTATGGCCCGGGCGATGACGGTGGAAAGTCGGGCGAGCGCGTGCGTGATCGCGAGGCTTGTCGCGAGCTTCGGCTCGAACTGCGTTGTTCCGATTCAGCCTGTCAAACAGCCACGGCGTCGCGATCTCGCGGCTCCGCTGAGCCCGAGGTTTGCGCCCGTCGCTATCACAGCGAGGGGCGGGGGCGCGCCGCTTGGCGCAAAGTTGGTGGTTTGTCGCGATGGCTTGCGATCCATCGCGCATCGCCTTACGGCGCGCCCACCAGCGGCGATCTTTTGGCATCGGGACCGTTCTTCCGGGCGCGGGGAGCACGGGGATTTCTCCCGCCTCGTTCCGTCCCGTCCAGCCACGCGAGGGGCAGCCGCTCATAGTAGCGGCGGACGGCGACCTTCTGCCTCCCGGACGATCGGCTTGCGAGGCCGCTCGCGCAGGACGCCGCGTCAGGCTCGGCGCCGCTGCACCATGCAGCTTCGCCAAACCCTCACCGGCCGGTCTCCCGGCCGACGATCTGTCCCGCTTCCAAGCGCCCTCGAGAAGCGCCCCTCACGGACAGGACGACACGGACTATAGTCCTTATAGGAATATTGTCAAGATATGGCCCACGAACGTATACGTCGCCGCTGGCCGGCGGCCATCGCGCGATTGATGCGACGATCGAAACGTCGCGACTGATGCAAGATGGATGCGCGGGTCAAGCCCGCGCATGACGAGGGTGAATCCCCTCTCGTTCGTCATTCCGGGGCGCGCGCAGCGCGAGCCCGGAATCCATACCACCGCGTTCATGATGGACCGAGCCCCCCCGTTCCGCGCATCATCGCAGCCGAGGCGACACCGCTTATGGATTCCGGACTTGCGCGCAACGGCGCGCAATCCGGAATGACGAACGAGAGGCTTGCTGAACAGCATCTAGGTCGGCTTCGATGCCTTACTACGTCTATCTGCTCGCCAATGGAAAGCATGGCACGCTGTATCTTGGCGTGACCAACGATTTGGTGCGACGCGTACACGAACATCGCAGCAAGTCAGCGCCAGGATTCTCAGAGCGTTACGGCGTCGATTGGCTGGTGTGGTTCGAGATCTACGACGACGCCGTCACCGCGATCACGCGGGAGAAACAGCTCAAGAAGTGGCGGCGTGATTGGAAGATCAGGCTGATCGAAGACCAGAACCCGGACTGGGTGGATCTTTATCCGGGGATTTGCAGTTAGCGCGGAGCGCGACGGCGTCGCACCACGTCATACCGAGACAACGCAGGTCACGATGGAATGTTAAACACAGCTCCTCTCTCGTCATTCCGGATTGCGCGCTCTATACGCCGTGCGCTCTCAATTACGGTGATGCGCAGAGGATGGGCCTCAATTTACACCAGGCATAGGGGTTATGGATTCCGGGCTCGCGCTTCGCGCGCCCCGGAATGACGAACGAGAGGACTCCAGCGTGCCGAAGCATTGTCAAAAGGCTGCCCCGGCGAAACACATTTTCTCCATCAGCCTCTAAACTCTCGCTTACGTAGCCGCTAAGCCCCCTCCCCCTCGTCCGTCGCCAGCAGCCCCTTCACCGCCCTCGCCCAACCTGCGAGCTTGCGCTCGCGCGTCGCTGCGCTCATTGCGGGGCGGAAGCGGTGGTCGAGGCGCCAGTTGTCGGCGAATTTTTGCGGTTCGGGGAACACGCCTGCACTGAGGCCAGCCAAGTACGCGGCGCCGAGCGCGGTGGTTTCCTGGATCACCGGGCGATCGACCGGGGCGTCGAGCAGATCGGCGAGGCGCTGCATGGTCCAGTCCGACGCGGTCATGCCGCCGTCGACGCGGAGCACTGTGGTGGCAGCATCGGCATCCGGCCAGTCCGCGCGCATCGCCGCCCACAGGTCGAAGGTCTGGTAGCACACGCTCTCCAGCGCGGCGTGGGCGAGTTCCGCCGGGCCTGTGTTACGCGTCAGGCCGAACAGCGCGCCGCGGACGCGCGGATTCCAATATGGCGCGCCCATGCCGACGAACGCCGGCACCAGATACACGCTCTGCGCCGAATCCGATCTGTCGGCGAGAGGCCCGGTCTCGGAGGCGTGCTTGATCACGCCGAGGCCATCGCGCAGCCACTGCACCGCGCTGCCGGCGACGAAGATCGAGCCTTCCAGCGCGTAGGTGCGCTTGCCGTCGAGCTGATAGGCGACCGTGGTGAGCAGCTTGTTGTTCGACTTCACCGGCGTCGCACCGGTGTTGAGCAGCGCGAAGCATCCGGTGCCGTAGGTCGACTTGATCATGCCCGGGGTAAAGCAAGCCTGGCCTATGGTCGCCGCCTGCTGGTCGCCGGCGATGCCGCGGATGGTGATCGAGCCGCCGAACAGCTCCGGCACGCTGTCGCCGAAATGCGCCGAGGAATCCTTCACCTCCGGCAGCATCGAGCGCGGCACGCCGAGCAACTTGAGAAGGCCGTCGTCCCAGGCGCCATCATGAATATTGAAAAGCAGCGTGCGCGAGGCATTGGTGGCGTCGGTGGCGTGGACCTTGCCACCGGTCAGCCGCCACAGCAGATAGCAATCGACGGTGCCAAACTTCAGCTCGCCGCGCTCGGCGCGGGCCCGCGCGCCGGGCACGTTGTCGAGCAGCCAGGCGACCTTGGTGCCGGAGAAATACGGATCGATGATCAGCCCGGTCTTGGCGGTGACCATCGGCTCCAGCCCCTCGGCCTTCAGCCGGGTGCAGAACTCCGCGGTGCGGCGGTCCTGCCAGACGATGGCGCGGTGGATCGCCTGGCCTGAGACAGCATCCCACACCACCACGGTTTCGCGCTGGTTGGTGATGCCGATCGCGGCGATGTCGGCGGCGGTGGCCCCGGCCTTGTCCATCGCGGCGCGGCAGGTGGCGATAGTCGTCGCCCAGATATCCTCGGGCTCGTGCTCGACCCAGCCGGACGCCGGGAAATGCTGCGGGAATTCCTGCTGCGCGGAGGCCGCGATCGAAATGTCGGAGCGGAACAGAATCGCCCGCGACGAGGTGGTGCCCTGATCGATGGCCATGACGAAAGGCATCAGCGTTCTTCCCGGAGATGATGACGGAACGGTTTTGCCCACCCCACCCGATCGCGGTTTCGCCGTCAATATCGGCTGAAAAACCAGCCCGGGACCGCTGCCGGGTTTGAACCTGGGAGCGCCGGCGGTGCACAATCAATCTGCTTCAATTGCCGACCGGGATGTGGTTTGTGCTGCCATCAACCCTCCATAGGTACCGCCGCGACTGATGGACCATTCGCTCAACATCGTCATCGTCGATGAGAACCCGGTGCGCGCCGCGATTCTCACCGAGGGCCTGCGCGAGGCCGGGATGACAGAAATCACCCATCTCGAAGGCACCACCAATCTGTTGGCGCGGATCTATCAGATCGATCCGGACGTGATCCTGATCGACCTCGAAAACCCCAGCCGCGACATGCTGGAGCAGATGTTCCAGGTCTCGAGGATCGTGAAGCGGCCGATCGCGATGTTCGTCGACCAGAGCGACACCGCCTCGATCCAGGCTTCGGTCGATGCCGGCGTCTCCGCCTACATCGTCGACGGGCTGAAGAAGGAGCGGATGAAGCACATCCTCGATCTGTGCATCTCGCGCTTCAATGCCTTCGCCAAGCTCGAGACCGAGCTGAGCAACGCCCGCTCGGCGCTCGAAGACCGCAAGGTGATCGACCGCGCCAAGGGCATCCTGATGAAGGCCAAGGGCCTGACCGAGGAGCAGGCCTACGTGCTGCTGCGGACCACCGCGATGAACGAGAAGAAGAAGATCGCCGAGATCGCCCAGTCGGTGATCACGGCTTCGGAGATGCTGAAATGAGCGAGCGGCTGCGCATCGGATTCATCCCGCTGGTCGACGCCGCCGCGCTGATCGTCGCCGCCGACAAGGGCTTCTGCGCCGCCGAGGGCCTCGACGTCGAGCTGGTGCGCGAGATCTCCTGGGCCAACGTCCGCGATAAATTCAACATCGGCCTGTTCGACGCCGCGCATCTGCTGGCACCGCTGGCGGTCGCTTCCAGCCTCGGCATCGGCCACGTCAAAGTGCCGGTGATTTCCGGCTTCGGACTGGGGGTCAACGGCAACGCCATCACGGTGTCGCCGGACTTGCATGCCGCGATCGTCGCGATGGCCGACGGCGACGTCGCCGATCCGGTGGTATCGGCACGCGCGCTGGCACGGGTCGTCGCCGAGCGCCGCGCCAAGGGCCAGGAGCCGCTGACCTTCGGGATGACCTTCCCGTTCTCCAGCCACAACTACGATCTGCGGTTCTGGATGGGCGCCGGCGGCGTCGATCCGGACGAGGACGTGCGGCTGGTGGTGCTGCCGCCGCCATTCATGGTGGAGAGCCTCGCCAGCAAGCATCTCGACGGCTTCTGCGTCGGCGCGCCGTGGAATTCGGTGGCGATCGATCTCGGCATCGGCACCATCCTGCATTTCACCAGCGAGCTGTTTCAGCGCGCCGCCGAGAAGATGCTGACGGTGCGGGCGAACTGGGCCGCGCAGCATCCCGAGGTGCTGCAAGCGCTGATCCGCGCCCATGTCCGCGCCGCCGACTACATCGAAGACGTCGCCAACCGCGACGAGGTGTGCGCCCTGCTCGCCGCGCCCGGGCGGATCGAGGTGACGCCGGAGCTGATCCGCCGCACGCTCGACGGCCGGCTCAAGGTCGCGGCCGACGGCACGCTGCGCAGCAGCGACCGCTATCTGCTGGTCGGGCGCGAGGCCGCGGCGCGGCCCGATCCGGTGCAGGGCGCGTGGAACTACGCCCAGATGGTGCGCTGGGGACAGGCGCCGCTGTCGGCCGACCTGCTTGCCGCCGCTAAGGCGGTGTTTCGGCCGGACCTGTATGACGCCGCGGTCGGCACGGCTCCTGCATTGCCGAAAGCGCCCGCCGACGGCATCGGCGAGTGCACCGGCGCGCCGTTCGATCCGGACGACATCGCCGGCTATCTGGCGCGGATGACGATCCGGCGCTGAGCCCCGCACGAGACCGCGTCATGAGTCCGCTCGCGACCCTCAGTCCCGCCGACATCCACCGGGTGCGGACCTCGTTCGACCTGATGTGGCCGCGCTCGACCGAGATGGCCGATCAGTTCTACGCCCGGCTGTTCGAGATCGCGCCGGATAGCCGGACGCTGTTTCGCAGCGACATGACCCGGATGAAGGATAAGTTCATCCAGACCCTGGCGGTGCTGGTCGGCAGCCTCGACAATCTCACCGGTCTGTACGCGGTCGCCGGCAAGCTCGCGGTCGATCACGTCCGCTACGGCGTCCGCCCCGATCACTACGCGCCGGTCGGCGAAGCGCTGCTCTGGAGTCTCGGCCGGCAGCTCGCCGGGTTCTGGAACGATGATGTCGAGCAATCATGGCGCAAGGTCTATGCGGTGATCTCGGCGCGGATGATCGGCGCCGCCTATCCCGACCATCGCCCCGCCTGATCGCTGCTGCGCTGCACATTTCGTCGCCACGCTGCTCAACCGGGCAGCGCAGGACAGCGGCTTCGAGGAGGCTCCGGCATCCCCCACGCGAGCCGCTAAGCGACTGACAATCCGAGCAAATCCACTTCCTGCCAGCGATTGGCACGAAATTCGCTCAACTATCTTTGCGGGATGCCGGTGGGGCGTCCTGGCGTCATCGAAACTCCGACAGCAACGCCGCTGTCCTGGCCTCGCTCCGCGAGCAACCAGGCAGCGGCTTTTTTTCGTCGGTTCGAGGCGCCCCGTGCAAAGGGGATTGGTCGATGCAGCGCTTCGTGTACGGATGTCGGCGAAACCACATCGCAAGCAAGGATCGTGATGACGCCGCAGGCGATCGCATTAGTGCAACAGAGCTTCGCGCGGCTGACGCCGATCTCGGACGAGACCGCGACGCTGTTCTACGAGCGGCTGTTCGCGACCGCGCCGGAGCTGCGGGCTCTGTTTCACGGCGACATGCGCCGGCAGGGCAAGAAGCTGATGAGCACGCTGAACGTGGTGGTGACCGGGCTGACCGCGCTCGACACCATCCTGCCGGCCACGGGGCGGCTGGCACGGCTGCACATCGCTTACGGCGTCAGCGCCGCGCACTACACGCCGTTCGGCGCAGCGCTGCTGTGGACGCTGGAGCGCGAGCTCGGCGCCGACTGGACGCCGGAGCTGGCGGCGGCCTGGCGCGACGCCTACGCGATGCTGTCCGAGACGATGCTGGCGGCGGCTTACGGCGACACCACGCCGAGCTGATCCGCGCCCTGCCCCTCTCCGTGCAAGCGGCGTGAGGCGGCGATGGGCAGCGAATTCTCGATCGACCAGAAGCGCTATCTCGAAGGCTTCGCCACCGGCGTCACCGCGGCGCGCGCCGCGCGCGGCAGCCTGCCGGCCGGCGGTGCCGCGGCGCCGAGCGGCCCGGACGCGATCCACATTGCAGCGCAGGACCGCGTCACCGCGTCGGGCAAGAAGCTCAACGACCAGGAGAAGTGGAAGCGCGAGCAGCATCCGTTCGACGCCTATGGCCGGCTGAAGCAGCAGGCACGCGACAACGCCGCGCCGAAGCCGGCGGACAATTTCCGCTGGCGCTACTACGGGCTGTTTTACGTCGCCCCTGCGCAGACCTCGTATATGTGCCGCCTGCGTATTCCGAATGGCATCCTGACATCGTGGCAGATGGCCGGCCTCGCCGATCTCGCCGACACCCTCGCCGGCGGCTACGCGCATGTCACGACGCGCGCCAATTTGCAGATGCGCGAGATCGCGCCGAAGAACGCCGTGCTGCTCCTGCAGGGCATCGAAAGCCTCGGGCTGTGGGCGCGCGGCTCCGGCGCCGACAACATCCGCAACGTCACCGGCTCGGCGACCGCCGGCATCGATCCGCAAGAACTGATCGATACGCGACCCTACGCCCGCGACTGGCATTTCCACATCCTCAACGAGCGCGCGCTGTTCGGGCTGCCGCGCAAGTTCAACGTCGCGTTCGACGGCGGCGGACTGATCCCGACGCTGGAGGACACCAACGACATCGCGTTCCAGGCGGTGCAGATCGCGGACGGTCACGGCGTCGCGCCCGGCATCTGGTTTCGCCTCGCGCTCGGCGGCATCACCGGCCACAAGGACTTCGCCCGCGACACCGGCGTGATCGTGGCGCCCGACGAGGCGACCGAGGTGGCAGACGCGATCGTGCGGGTGTTCATCGAGCACGGAGATCGCACCGACCGCAACAAGGCGCGGCTGAAATACGTGCTCGATGCGTTCGGCTTCGACAAGTACTTGGAGCTTGTCGAGGAGAAACTCGGCCGCAAGCTGATTCGAGTGCCCACCGAAGCTGCATCCCCGCGCCCGGCGCAGGATCGCGCCGCGCATCTCGGCGTGCATCCGCAAAAGCAGGAAGGGCTGAACTGGATCGGCGTCCGGCTCGCCACCGGTCATCTCACGTCAGCACAGATGCGCGGGCTCGCCGAGGTCGCGCGCAGCTTCGGCGACGGCGATCTGCGGCTGACAGTGTGGCAGAACCTCTTGATCGCCGGCGTGGCGGATGCGCGTGTGGCTGAGGCCACCACGGCGATCGAGGCACTGGGACTGGCGGTCACCGCCTCGCCGCTGCGCGCCGGACTGATCGCCTGCACCGGCGCCAGCGGCTGCCGCTTCGCCGCCGCGCATACCAAGGAAACCGCGGAAGCGATCGCGCAATATTGCGAGCCGCGCGTGCCGCTCGACACGCCGATCAACATCCATCTCACCGGCTGTCATAACTCCTGCGCCCAGCACTTCATCAGCGACATCGGCCTGATCGGCGCCAAGGTGGCGATCTCGGATGAAGACAGCGTCGAAGGCTTTCATATCCATGTCGGCGGCGGCTTCGGCGTTGATGCGGCGATCGGCACCGAGGTGCTGCGCGACGTCAAGCAGGACGATGTCCCACGCGTGATCGCGGGGATGCTGAAGACCTACCTGGCGCGGCGCGCGTCGCCTGCCGAAACCTTCCTGGCCTTCGTCCGCTGCCACGATGCGGCGGCGCTGCAGCAACTGTTCGCCTATGAGCCATCACCGGAGACCGTGGCATGAGCCAGAACCTGCCGCCGCCGATCCCGCTCCTGGTGCCGGAGACCGCGCCGTTCTCCGAGGAGCAACGCGCCTGGCTCAACGGCTTCTTCGCCGGCCTGGTATCGCTCGATGGGCAAGGCGTCACCGCCCTGTCCGCCGATCAGGCCGCAGCATTGCTCGCCGGCGGGCCGGCGCCTGCAGCCGAAGACGACGACGGCGGCGCGCCATGGCACGACCAGAGCCTGCCGATTGGCGAACGGATGCAGCTTGCGGAGGGCAAGCCGCTGCGCTGGAAGCTGATGGCCGCGATGGCGCAGCAGGATTGCGGCCAATGCGGCTACGACTGCCGCAACTATTCGGGCGCGATCTTCGACGGCAAGGAGACGCGGCTGAACCTGTGCGCCCCCGGCGGCAAGGACACCGCACGGATGGTGAAGACGCTGGCCGAACAGATCGGCACCGCGCCGACGCTGGATAGCGCCCCCTCACTTGCCGCCGATGCAGCCCCGGTCGCGGCGCTGCCGCCGCGCGGCACCTCGCGCGACAATCCGGCAACCGCGAAGGTGCTGTCACGACGCCGGCTCAACACGCCGGGCTCGGAGAAGGAGACCTGGCACGTCGAGTTCGAGCTGGAGGATTGCCTGAGCTACGAGGCCGGCGATTCCTTCGGGCTGTTTCCGACCAATGATCCGGCGCTGGTCGACGCCGTCCTGCACGCGCTCGGTGCGCCGGCGGAATTTCCGATTGCGCAATCGACGCTGCGGCAGACGCTGCTCGACAGTGTTTCTCTGTCCCCCGCGCCCGACATGCTGTTCCAGCTGATCAGCTACATCACCGGCGGCGACAAGCGGAAGAAGGCGCGCGCGCTCGCCAGCGGCGAGGATCCGGACGGCGATGCCGCAACGCTCGACGTGCTCGCCGCGCTGGAGAAATTCCCCGGCCTCCGTCCCGATCCGGAAGCCTTCATCGAAGCGCTCGATCCGCTGCAGCCGCGGCTGTACTCGATCTCGTCGTCGCCGAAGACCACGCCCGGCCGGCTGTCGCTGACGGTCGATTGCGTACGCTACCAGATCGGCAAGCGGCAGCGGCTCGGGGTCTGCTCCACCGGCCTCGCCGAGCGGGTGCAGCCGGGCGAGACGCTGCGCGCCTATGTGCAGAAGGCCCACAATTTCGCGTTGCCGTCGGATTCCAGCCGGCCGATCATCATGATCGGCCCGGGCACCGGCGTCGCACCATTCCGCGCCTTTCTGCACGAGCGCCGCGCGATCCAAGCTCCCGGCAAGAACTGGCTGTTCTTCGGTCATCAGCGTTCGGCCTCGGACTTCTTCTACGAGGACGAATTGAAGGCGATGAAAAACGCCGGCCATTTGACCCGGCTGACGCTGGCATGGTCGCGCGACAGCGGCGAGAAGATCTATGTCCAGGACCGGATGCGCGAAGTCGGCCGCGACCTGTGGGGCTGGCTCACCGAAGGCGCGAGCCTCTACGTCTGCGGCGACGCCAAGCGCATGGCCAAGGACGTCGAACGCGCGCTGGTCGACATCGTCGCCCAACATGGCGCCCGCTCGGCGGCAGAGGCGACGGCGTTCGTGTCCGAACTCAAGAAGCAGGGGCGCTATCAGCAGGATGTGTATTAGGCGCAGCCGGTCCACCCGTCATTCCGGATTGTGAGCGCAGCTCGCAAGTCCGGAATCCATAACCCCTGAAACACGTCGTCACGCACAGCATCGCAATGCTGTGCTTCACAGCAACGTCGGCGGTTATGGATTCCGGGTTCGCTCACTTCGTGAGCGCCCCGGAATGACGATGGAAAGGCCTACACCGACGCGGTCGTTACGCCGCCGTCGATCACGATGGTCTGGCCGGTCATGAAGGTCGAGGCGTCGGAGCCCAGATAGGCGACGGCGCCGGCGATTTCGTGCGGCTCGCCGATCCGGCGCAGCGGGGTGCCGGCGGTGCGGCGCTTCAGGTTAGCTTCGTCTTCCCACAGCGCGCGGGCGAAGTCGGTCTTGACCAGGCCCGGCGCGATGGCGTTGACGCGGACGCCCTTCGGGCCCCATTCGCCGGCCAAGCTGCGGCACAGCGCGAAGTCGGCGGCTTTCGAAATGCCGTAGGCGCCGATCACGGTGGAGCCGCGCAAGCCGCCGATCGACGAGATAATCACCACCGAGCCGCTGCCGCGCTCGGCCATCTGCGGAATCGCGCGGGCGCACAGCCAGATGTTGCTCTTGACGTTCGAGGCCATGATCTTGTCGAACGCCTCGTCGGCGATATCGAGCAGCGGGCCGTAATACGGGTTGACCGCGGCGTTGCAGACCAGGATGTCGACCTTGCCGTATTTGGCGGTAGCGCCGTCGATCAGCCCCTCGACCTCGGCCTTGCGCGAGATGTTGCAGGCGATGACGTGCGCATCGCCGCCCTCCCTGCGGATGCCGTCAGCCACTTCCTCGCAGGCGTCAGCCTTGCGGCTCGAGATCACCACCTTGGCGCCGAGCTTGGCCAGCAGCTCCGCCGACGCCCGCCCGATGCCCCGCGACGAGCCGGTGACGACGGCGACCTTGCCGGTGAGATCGAACGGATTGAGGGTCATGGCGAGGCTCCCTGGGACTTGTTGTTGATTGTTACTTATGGCGGAACGCGGCAGCCCCGCGTGACCACGTCATGCGCGGGCTTGACCCGCGCATCCATCGTCTTGGGATGGATTGCCGGGTCGAGCCCGGCAATGACGAGGATGTTGTCGTCATTCCGGGGCGCGAGCGGAAGCCCGCGAACCCGGAATCCCGAGGTTGTTTGTGCGGCCGAGATTCCGGGTTCGCTCACTGTGGTGAACGCCCCGGAATGACCCGTTGAGAGACCTTCCTCAGATCAGCCCGCCGCCGGCGCTGACGCGGGCGAGGTGGTGATCGGTGTCGCCGAAGGTCTGCTCGATCATGGTCAGCCGCTTGAAGTAGTGGCCGATCTTGGCTTCCATCGTCATGCCGATGCCGCCGTGGAGCTGGATCGACTGCTGGCCGACGAACTTGCCGGACTTGCCGATCTGCACCTTCGCGGCCGCGATCGCGCCGGCGCGTTCCTTGGCGTCGTCGAACTCGGCCGCCATGGTGGCGAACATCGCCATCGAGCGGGCCTGTTCGGTGGCGACGAACATGTCGGCGGCGCGATGCTGCAGCACCTGGAAAGAGCCGATCGGCACGCCGAACTGCTTGCGGGTCTTGATGTACTCGACCGTGGTGGTGAGCGATTCATCCATCAGGCCGACCGCTTCGGCGCACAGCGCGGTGCGGGCGTCGTCGACCACCGCTTCGATCAGCTCGAGCGCGTTCTCCGGATCGCCGATCGCCGCATCGGCACCGACCTGAACGCCGGTGAAGGTGATGTCGGCGGCGTGCAGCCCGTCCTGGGTCGGATAGCCCTTGCGGGTGATGCCCTTGGCATCGGCCGGCACCAGGAACACGCCGATGCCGGCGCGGTCACGCTGGCCGCCCTTGGTGCGGGCGGTGACGATCAGGGTGTCGGCGGCTTCGCCGTTCAGCACCACGAACTTCTCGCCGTCGATCACCCAGCCGTCGCCGTTCTTCTTGGCGGTGGTGGAGACGTCGCCGAGATCCCAGCGCGAGTTCTTTTCGAGCTGGGCGAACGCGAAGGTCTTGGAGCCGTCGATGATGCCGGGCAGATGCGCCGCCTTCTGTGCGGCCGAACCGGCGCGGCGCAGGAAGCCGCCGCCGATCACCACGGTCGGCAGATAGGGTTCGAGCACCAGCGCGTGGCCGAGCGCTTCCATGACGATCATGGTCTCGACCGCGCCGGCGCCGAAGCCGCCGTCTTCCTCGGCGAACGGCAGGCCGAGCAGGCCCTGCTCGGCGAACTTGCCCCACACCGCGCGGCTCCAGCCACCCTTCTCCTTGGCGTACTTCTTGCGGCTGTCGAAATCGTAAGATCCCTTCAGCAGGCCTTCCACGCTTTCCTTGAGGAGGCGCTGCTCCTCCGACAAATCAAAATCCATCGTGATGCTTCCTTGAAGTCCGAAAGTAATCCTGAGCGAAACGCGCACCTTTCGTCATTCCGGGATGCGCCCTCTTGGGCGCAGGCCCGGAATCCATACTCCCGGCAGGGGTTATGGATTCCGGGCTCGCTCACTTCGTGAGCGCCCCGGAATGACAGCGGCGGGGCCTTACAGCCCGAGCACCGCCTTGCAGATGATGTTGCGCTGGATCTCGTTGGAGCCGCCGTAGATCGAGACCTTGCGGTTGTTGAAGTAACCGGGGGCGATCTGGGCGGTCCAATCCATCGTCTCGTTCGAATCGTCGTCGCCATGGACGTCGTAGGGCGCGGCGAACGGGCCGATCACTTCCATCAGCAGCTCGGTGGTCGCCTGCTGGATCTCGGAGCCCTTGATCTTCAGCACCGAGGACGCCGGGTTCGGTTTGCCCTTGCCGTGCTTGCCTTCATCGGCGACGACGCGGAGCTGGGTGAGCTCGAGCGCCTTCAGCTCGATCTCGACCGCCGCCAGCTTGTCGCGGAACTTGGGATCCTCGATCACCGGCTTGCCGCCGGACTCGACCTGGGCGGCGAGCTGCTTGATGCGGCGGATGCGCTCCTTCGACATGCCGACGCGGGCGATGCCGGTGCGCTCGTTGCCGAGCAGGAACTTGGCGTAGTCCCAGCCCTTGTTCTCCTGGCCGACCAGGTTCTCCAGCGGCACTTCGACGTCATCGAAGAACACTTCGTTGACTTCATGGCCGCCGTCGATGGTCTGGATCGGACGGACGGTGATGCCCTTGGTCTTCATGTCGACCAGGATGAAGGAGATGCCTTCCTGCTTCTTGGCGGCCGGATCGGTGCGGCACAGGCAGAAGATCCAGTCGGCGTGCTGCGCCAGCGTGGTCCAGGTCTTCTGGCCGTTGATGATCCACTTGTCGCCCTTCTTCTCCGCCTTCGTCTTCAGCGACGCGAGGTCAGAGCCCGAGCCCGGCTCGGAGAAGCCCTGGCACCACCAATCATCGACATTGGCGATGCGCGGCAGGAAGCGCTTCTTCTGCTCCTCGCTGCCGAAGGTGTAGATCACCGGGCCGACCATCGACACGCCGAAGGCGAGCGGCTGCGGCGCGGGCGCGGCCTGCAGCTCCTCATTGAAGATGTAGTGCTGCACGCTGCTCCAGCCGGTGCCGCCGTATTCCTTCGGCCAGTGCGTCACCGCCCAGCCCTTCTTGTTGAGAATGCGGTACCACTCGACCATTTCTTCCTTGGTGTTGTGGCGGCCTTCGATCAGTTTCTGCCGCGTCTTGGCCGGCACATTGTCCTTGAAGAACTGCCGCACCTCGTCGCGGAACGCGATCTCTTCTTTGCTGAAATTCAGATCCATCGGATCCTCCTTGGGTCGAATTCGTCTACGAAACTATCATTCGTCATTCCGGGGCGCGCGAAGCGCGAACCCGGAATCTCGAGCTGTTGAGTGGTGCCGCAGCAACATCGGGATTCCGGGTTCGCGAGCTGCGCTCGCGCCCCGGAATGACTCCCGTGAGGCTTACTGCACGATCTCGAACAGGCCGGCGGAGCCCATGCCGCCGCCGACGCACATCGTCACCACTGCATACTTCACCTTGCGGCGGCGGCCTTCAATCAGCGCGTGGCCGGCCAGGCGCGCGCCCGACATGCCGTAGGGATGGCCGACCGAAATCGCGCCGCCGTTGACGTTCAGCTTCTCCGGATCGATGCCGAGCTTGTCGCGGCAATACAGCACCTGCACCGCGAAGGCTTCGTTCAGCTCCCACAGGCCGATGTCGTCGACGCTGAGGCCGTGGCGCTTCAGCAGGCGCGGCACCGCGAATACCGGCCCGATGCCCATCTCGTCCGGCTCGCAGCCGTAGGAGACCATACCGCGGAAGATGCCGAGCGGCTTGAGGCCCTTCGCGGCCGCGGTCTTGTCGCTCATGATCACCGTGGCCGAGGCGCCGTCCGACAGCTGGCTGGCATTGCCGGCGGTGATGGTGAAGCCTTCGCCGCGCACGGCCTTCAGACCGGCAAGGCCTTCGGCGGAGGTATCCGGCCGCGGACCTTCGTCCTGCGACAGGGTGATGTCCTTGAACGACACCGCACCGGTGGCCTTGTCGACGACGCCCATTTTGGTCGAGATCGGCGCGATCTCGTCGTTGAACTTGCCGCCCTGCTGCGCCGCCGCGGTGCGGCGCTGGCTTTCCAGCGAATACTCGTCCTGGCGCTCGCGCGAGATGTTGTAGCGCTTGGCCACGGTTTCGGCGGTGTCGAGCATCGCCATGTAGACGTCGCCCTTCATCGCCTCGAGCGCCGGATCGACAGCGTGGAAGCTGTTCATCTTGTCGTTCTGCACCAGCGAGATCGACTCGCCGCCGCCGCCGACCGCGATCTCGACGCCGTCGAAGATCACCGAGCGGGCGGCCAGCGCGATCGCCTGCAGGCCGGACGCGCACTGACGGTCGATGGTGGTGCCGGCGGTGGTCACCGGCAGGCCGGCGCGCAGCAGCGCCTTGCGGGCGATGTTGCCGCCGGTGGCGCCCTGCTGCAGCGCCGCGCCCATCACCACGTCCTCGACCTCCTTCGGGTCGATGCCGGCGCGCTTCACCGCGTGCTCGATGGCGTGGCCGAGCAGCGTGGCGCCCTCGGTGGCGTTGAGGGCGCCGCGATACGCCTTGCCGATCGGCGTGCGCGCGGTTGAAACGATAACGGCCTCGGTCATATGCAGGCTCCTGCGGGGTTGCTGTTACGAATTACTTGGTCTGTGTCTTGGTGGTGGTCTGCTGGCTGCGCAGTTCGTGGCGGGACAGTTTTCCCACCGTGGTACGCGGCAGTTCGTCGAGAAACTCCACGGCGGTCGGCAGTTCGTGTTTGCCGAGCTTGCCGGTGAGGAAGGCACGCAGCTCGTCGATGCTGAACGGCTGCGCCCCGTCACGCAGCTTGACAAAGGCTTTTGCCGCCTCGCCGCGGTAATCGTCCGGCACGCCGATCACGATCACTTCCTGCACCGCGGGGTGTTCGTAGATCGCCTGCTCGATCATCTGCGGATAGACGTTGAAGCCGCCGGAGATGATCATGTCCTTCTTGCGGTCGACCAGGAAGAAGTAGCCATCCTGGTCCATATAGCCGATGTCGCCGGTGAGAAAACGGTCGCCGACGAAACTGTGAGCGGACTCCTCCGGCCGGTTCCAATAGCCCTTGGTGACGTTCGGGCCGCGGACGCGAAGCTCGCCGACTTCGCCCGGCGGCAGCACGCGCTTCGGATCGTCGAGCGCGACGACATCGAGTTCGATGCCCGGCAGCATCAGGCCGATCGAGCCCGGCTTATCCGGCCCTTCCGGCGGATGGCCGGTGCCGGGCGAGCAGGTCTCGGTCATGCCCCAGCCGCTCTTCAGCTTCAGATTGGTCTTGCGCTCGAACAGCCGCGCAACCTCGACCGGCAGCGGCGCGCCGCCGGAGCCGGCCATCGTCAGCGACGACAGATCGCGCTTCTCCAGCGACGGATCGTTGGCGAGCGCGATCCACATCGTCGGCACGCCCGGGAACACGGTGGCGCGCTTCTCCTCGATGTCGCGGAACACCGCGGCGACGTCGAAGCGCTGATGCAGCGAGATCAGATCGCCCTGCTTCAGGCAGCGCAGCAGGATCACGGTGAGCGCGTAGATGTGGAACAGCGGCAACACGCAGATCACGCGATGAATGCCGCCACTATTGGCGCGCACCAAACCCCAGACGTCGTAGATCGACACCGCCGAGGTCAGGTTGGAATGGGTGAGCATCGCGCCCTTCGGCAGGCCGGTGGTGCCGCCGGTGTACTGCAACAGCGCGATATCGTCCGGCACAATCGCCGGCCAGGCCATGGGCTTGGAGGCGCCCTTGATGAAGTCGGCGTAAGTAATCACCCGCGGATCGCTGGGCAGCGGCGCCAGCGGCGTGGCCGACTCGCCCCAGCTCGCATCGCTGCATACGATCAGGCGGTCGAGCAGCCCCTTGGCGAGAAACCTCTCGGCCATCGGCAACAGCGCGGCGGAATCGGTGGTGATCAGCACCCGTGCGCCGGAGTCGCTGAGCTTGTGCGACAGCGCCCGCTCGCCATCGAGCGGCGACAGATGCACCACGCGGGCGCCGGCCTTCAGCGCGCCGAAGAAATTGATCGGATGGTCCGGGGTGTTGCCGATATACAGCGCGACCGAGGAGTCGCGGCCATAGCCTGCGGCGAGCAGCGCGGCCGCCGCGGTCTCGGCCATCGCTTCGAGCTTGGTGTAGGTGATCTGCCGATCACGAAACTCCAGCGCCGGCCGCGACGCATAGTCCTTCGCGGCCTGCGCCAGCAGATCCGGCAACGTCCCCCTCGCGATTGGCGCATCCCAGCGAACGCCAGGCGGATAGTACTGCTCACCGGGATGGGACATGCGGGCCACTTCGCGATTTGGGGGTGAATTAACGGCTCTTCGTTTCTGGCAGGAATTGCATTACGTCATTTCTCCCCTCCCCCCTTGCGGGGAGAGGTCGGGGGTGGAGGGCCCCGGGCACTATGCCCGAGGCGCCCTCACCCCGGCCCTCTCCCGCAAGCGGGAGAGGGAGAGGAGCGATCACGCCGCGGCCTTGGACGGCTGCGTCAGCGAGGCGAAGGTCTTGCCTTCGGCAGCGAGGCGGGCGAGCAGCGGCGCGGGCTCCAGCGACGGATCGTTGGTGGCCTTGGCGTACGCCGACAGCCGCTCGGCGATGTGCTTGAGGCCGACGCTGTCGGCGTAGTGCATCGGGCCGCCGCGATAGATCGGCCAGCCGTAGCCGTACAGCCAGACCACGTCGATATCGCTCGGACGCGCCGCGATCTTCTCTTCGAGGATGCGGGCGCCCTCGTTGATCATCGGGTACACCATCCGCTCGAGAATCTCCTCGTCGGTGATGTCGCGGCGCTTGAGGCCGAGCTTGGCGAGCGTGTCGTTGATCAGCGTCTCGACTTCCGGATCGGGCATCGGGGCGCGCGAGCCGGCTTCGTACTTGTAGTAGCCCTTGCCGGTCTTCTGGCCGAAGCGGCCGGCTTCACACAGCGCGTCGGCGATCTCCGACTTGATGCCGCGGTCCTTGCGCGAGCGCCAGCCGATGTCGAGGCCGGCGAGATCGCCCATCGCGAACGGGCCCATCGGCATGCCGAACTTGGTGACGACGGCGTCGACCTGCTGCGGCAGTGCGCCTTCGAACAACAGCTTCTCGGACTGCTTGGAGCGGGCCGCGAGCATGCGGTTGCCGACAAAGCCGTCGCAGACCCCGACCACGACCGGCACCTTGGCGATCTTCTTGGCGATCGACACCGCGGTGAGCAGCGCGTCCGGTGCGGTCTTGGCGCCGCGCACGATTTCGCACAGCTTCATCACGTTGGCCGGCGAGAAGAAGTGCATGCCGAGCACGTCCTGCGGACGCTTGGTGGTGGCGGCGATTTCGTCGATCGACAGATACGAGGTGTTCGACGCCAGCACCGCGCCCGGCTTGGCGTGGGCGTCGATCGCGGTGAACACTTCCTTCTTCACCGCCATGGTTTCGAACACCGCCTCGATGATCAGGTCGGCATCCTTGACGTTCTCCAGGCCGACCACGCCGGTGATCAGGCCCATCCGCTTGGCGGGCGCGTCCGCCGGAATGCCGCCGCGCGCTGCGGTGGCTTCGTAGTTCTTCTGCATGATGCCCATGCCGCGCTTGAGCTGCTCCTCGCCGGTCTCGATCAGCGTCACCGGGATGCCCGCATTGGCGAACGACATCGCGATGCCGCCGCCCATGGTGCCTGCACCGATGATCGCGACGCGCGACACCGGGCGCGGCTTGGTGCCGTCCGGCACGCCGTCGACCTTGGCGGCTTCACGCTCGGCGAAGAATGCGTAGCGCTGCGCCTTCGACTGATCGGACACGACGAGCTTCATGAAGCCCTCGCGCTCCTTCTTCAGCCCCTCTTCGAA
This sequence comes from Rhodopseudomonas sp. G2_2311, assembly GCF_047501505.1. Classification (NCBI taxonomy): domain Bacteria; kingdom Pseudomonadati; phylum Pseudomonadota; class Alphaproteobacteria; order Hyphomicrobiales; family Nitrobacteraceae; genus Rhodopseudomonas; species Rhodopseudomonas sp. G2_2311. The sequence continues at coordinate 118,710 of NZ_JAZDRK010000008.1, read as the reverse complement.
CGGCAGATCGATCGCGGCACCGATCGCGTCGGCGCAGGCGAACGGCGCTTCGAGGCCGCGCGCCTTCTTGGTCATCGCCGCAACCGCATTGGTGAAGATCGAGCGATCGGCCTTGGCAGCCGCGAGCTTGGAATCATCGTCGCGCAGCCGGCGCAGCGGGCGCTTCTCGGCCAGTACCTTCTTGGCGAACGCCACCGCGCCCGCAACCAGATTCTCGACGATCTCTTCGACCAGGCCATGCTTGAGCGCTTCAGCGGCGCCGATCGGGCTGCCGCCGACGATCATCTGCACGGCGAGCTCCGGACCGACCGCGCGCGGCAGGCGCTGCGTACCGCCGGCGCCCGGCAGCAGGCCGAGCTTGACTTCCGGCAGACCGAGCTTGGCTTCCTTGACGGCGACGCGGAAATGGCAGCCGAGCGCGACTTCGAGACCGCCGCCGAGCGCGGTGCCATGGATCGCAGCGATCGTCGGCTTCGGCGAATTCTCCAGCGCGGCGATGACGTCGTTGAGCGCCGGCGGCTGCGCCGGCTTGCCGAATTCGGTGATGTCGGCGCCGGCGATGAAGGTGCGGCCCGCGCACACCAGCACGATCGCCTGCACGGCGGGATCGGCAACGGCGGCGTTGACGTTTTCCAGAATGCCGCGGCGAACAGCCGCACTGAGCGCATTGACCGGCGGACTGTCGACCGTGACGATCGCGACCTGATCCTGCGTTGCGCGTGTGACTACTTCGCTCATGCCGTTCTCCTTGGGTTTGCGTTTCTTAGTTTGTTTCGCACTGCGAAAATTAATTCCACATCTTGACAGCGAGGGTTATTTTGAAGAGCGTCGATTGTCAACGACGTCCATAAAACCAAAAGCCGTGCAGGGATGAAGCGTCCACCGAAGAAACCCGCAACCGACCGCAGTTTCGTGGTGGCTCTGTCCCGCGGCCTGGAAGTGCTTCGCGCATTCGGCCCCAATGACGGGCTGCTCGGCAACCAGGAATTGGCGGCACGCACCAAATTGCCCAAGCCGACGATTTCGCGGCTGACCTACACCCTCACCAAGCTCGGCTATCTCACGCAGGTTCCGCGCTTCGAAAAGTATCAACTCGCGCCGGCCGCGATGTCGCTCGGCTATGCGGCGCTCGCCAATCTCGGCGTCCGGCATTTGTCACAGCCCTACCGCGACGAATTGATGCAGCAGACCGGCGGCGCGGTGGCGGTCGGCGCGCGCGACCGGATCAGCATGATCTATGTCGGCCAGGCGCGATCGAGCCTCACCGTCGGCGTGCAACTCGACGTCGGCTCGCGAATCCCGATCGCCACCACCGCGATGGGCCGCGCTTACTTGTGTGCGCTGCAAAGCGAAGAACGCGCGGTTTTAATGAAGGAAATGCGCGAATACTACGGCAGCCGCTGGCCGCGCATCAAAGAAGGCATCGAACGCTCCGAGGAGATGGTCGCCAAGCACGGCTTTGCGATCTCGGTCGGCGAGTGGCAGGACGACGTGCACGCCGCGGGCGTTGCACTCACACTCAACGATGGTACCGGCCCCTACGCATTCAACTGTGGCGCGCCGGCTTTCCGTTTCACGGAAGAGCGGCTGATCAACGACATTGGACCTCGCCTTGTCGCGATGGTAAGGAAAATCGAAGCGGCGCTCGGGGGAGTAGCTGCGCCGCAACCAAGAAAATCCGATAACAAAAGAACAAAAGGAGGGAAAGTTGCGCGTGTCGTCGAGGGGATCAGGTAGCAAAACGCTGCCTCGACCGGGCCACTGCAAATGATGCAGGCTCAGTCTTCTTCTTCCGCGTCGCCGCTTCTCGCGGTGCGCGACGTCAGCGTCGTGTTCGGTGGCATCGTCGCCCTGAACGGCATTTCTTTCAACATGCAAAAGGGCCAGATCCTCGGACTGATCGGCCCGAACGGCGCCGGCAAGACCACGTTGTTCAACTGCCTGTCGCGGCTGTATCAGCCGAGCAAGGGTGACATCCTGCTCGAAGGCGAGAGCATTCTGACGCGGCCGCCGCACCGCATCGCGGAGATCGGCATCGGCCGCACGTTCCAGAACGTCGCGCTGTTCCCGAACATGTCGGTGATCGACAACGTGCGCGTCGGCGCGCATTGCCGCACGAGCAGCGACATCGTTTCGGATTCGCTGCGCATGCCGTGGATCCGCAGCACCGAGAAGGCGCTGAACAAGAAGGTCGACGATATCCTCGGCTATCTCGATCTGCGCAGCGTCGGCCACACCACGGTGTCGGGCCTGCCGTTCGGCACCCAGAAGCGCGTCGAGCTGGCGCGCGCGCTCGCCGCTGAACCGAAGATCCTGCTGCTCGACGAGCCGGCCGGCGGTCTCAATCACGAGGAAGTCTATATCCTCGGCGACCTGATCCGCCGCATTCGCGACGACCGCGGCATCACCGTGCTGCTGGTCGAACACCACATGGGCATGGTGATGTCCACAGCCGACTACGTGGTCGCGCTCAATTTCGGACGCAAGCTCGCAGAGGGGACGCCGACCCAGGTGCAGAACGACCCGGATGTGATCAAGGCCTATCTGGGGAGCAAAGACGAACAATGACCGCGATGCTCAACGTTCGCGACCTGCGCGCCTATTACGGCCAGGTCCAAGCGCTGCACGGGCTCGAATTCGACCTGCACGAAGGCAGCCTCACCACCCTGCTCGGCGCCAACGGCGCGGGCAAGACCACCACGCTGCGGGCGATCTGCAACATGGTGCGCTCGACCGGCACGATCGAGTTCGAAGGCAAGGCCATCAACCGAAGCTCGACGGAATCCATCGTCAAGCTCGGCATTGCCCATGTGCCTCAGGGCCGCGGCACCTTCACCACGATGACGGTGGAGGAGAATCTGCAGCTCGGCGCGATGACCCGCAAGGATACCAAGGCGATCGCCTCGGACATCGAGCGGATGTACGCGCACTTCCCGGTGCTCAAGCAGCGCCACACCCAACAGGCCGGCACGTTGTCCGGCGGTGAGCAGCAGATGCTCGCGGTCGCCCGCGCGCTGATGCTGCGGCCGCGGCTGATGCTGCTGGACGAGCCCTCGTTCGGCCTCGCGCCGCTGATCGTGCGGGATCTGTTCAAGATCCTCGGCAAGATCAACCGCGAGGACAAGGTCACCATCCTGGTGGTCGAACAGAACGCCCAGCTCGCGCTCGAACTCGCCGACAAGGCGTATGTGATCGAGACCGGGCGGATCGTGATGTCTGGCAATGCGGCGGAAATCGCCAGCAACGAAGACGTCCGCAAATCTTATCTGGGCTACTGAGGAGACGGCCATGGATCTGTTTCTGAACCAAATCCTGGCTGGCATCGCCACCGGTGCGATCTATGCCTGTATGGCGCTCGCCGTGGTGATGATCTACCAGGCGATCGACCACCTCAACTTCGCCCAGGGCGAAATGGCGATGTTCTCGACCTTCGTCGCCTGGCAGCTGATGCAGTGGGGCGTGCCGTATTGGGGCGCGTTCGTGCTGACGCTGGCATTCTCGTTCGCGGGCGGCGTGATCATCGAGCGGGCGCTGTTCAAGCCGCTCGGCAACGCGCCGGTGCTGACCCACGTCGCGGGCTTCATCGCCCTGTTCGCGATCATCAACTCGGTCGCGGGCTTGACCTGGGACTTCACCATCAAGCAGTTCCCGTCGCCGTTCGGCTCCTCGCCGTTCCTCGGCAGCCAGCTGATCTCGACCCACCAGGCCGGGATGATCGGCGTCACCATCGTGCTGCTGATCCTGCTGTTCCTGTTCTTCCAGTACACCAGGATCGGTCTGGCGATGCGGGCGGCGGCGGCGCAGCCTGAATCGGCGCGGCTGGTCGGCATCAACACCTCGTGGATGATCGCACTCGGCTGGGGCATGGCGGCCGCGATCGGTTCGATCGCCGGCATGCTGATCGCTCCGGTGGTGTTCCTCGAGCCCAATATGATGGGCGGCGTGCTGATCTACGGGTTTGCCGCAGCGGTGCTCGGCGGTCTGTCCAGTCCGTTCGGCGCAGTGGTCGGCGGCTTCCTGGTCGGCGTGTTCGAGAACCTCGCGGGCACCTACATCCCGGGTGTCGGCAACGAACTCAAACTGCCGATCGCCCTGGCGCTGATCGTCACCGTGCTCGTCGTGAAACCCACTGGCCTGTTCGGCCGCACCATCGTCAAGCGAGTCTGAACATGAGCGCACTCCAGGAAATCGTCAACGATACCCAGCCTGTCGAGACCACGCCGAAGAAGTACATGGCGCTCGGCAACACCGCCTCCGTCGTGGTGGTGCTGCTGCTGTGTCTCGCCCCGCTGGTCGCCAAGAACTTCATCATCTTCCAGATGACGATGGTTCTGATCTACGCGATCGCCGTGTTGGCGCTGAACATCCTGACCGGCGGCTCCGGCCAGTTCTCGCTCGGCCAGAGCGCGTTCTACGCGGTCGGCGCCTACACCTCGGCGATCCTGATGGAGAATTTCGGCGTCAACTACGCGTTGACGCTGCCGATCTCCGGCGCGATCTGCTTCATCTGCGGCTATCTGTTCGGCCTGCCGGCGCTGCGATTGAGCGGCATCTATCTGGCGCTCGCGACCTTCGCGCTCGCCACCGCGATGCCGCAGCTCCTCAAGCTGCACTACTTCGAGCACTGGACCGGCGGCGTCCAGGGTCTGGTCATCACCAAGCCCGACGCGCCGTTCGGCCTGCCGATGTCCCAGGATATGTGGCTGTACTACTTCGTGCTGGTGGTCTCGATGGCGATCTACGTCGCCTCGGTCAACCTGCTGAAGTCGCGCTCCGGCCGGGCCATGATGGCGATCCGCGACAACGAAATCGCGGCTTCGGCGATGGGCGTGGACGTGGCGCGCTACAAGACGCTGGCGTTCGGCATCAGCGCCGGCATCACCGGCGTCGCCGGCGGCCTCGGCGCCATCGCGGTGCAGTTCGTCGCGCCGGACAGCTACACCATCCAGCTCGCGATCGCGCTGTTCCTCGGCATGGTGGTCGGCGGTGTCGGCTGGCTGCCGGGCTCGATCGTCGGTGCGGCGTTCATCGTGTTCGTGCCGAACATCGCGGAAGGCTTTTCCAAGGGCCTGTCCGGGGCGGTCTTCGGCGTGATCCTCGTCCTGATCATCTTCCTGCTGCCGCACGGCTCGCGGCAGATCGCCTACACGGTGCAGAACTGGGTGCACAAACTCGGCCGGCGGGCATAACCCGCCCGCACCGACCACTGCCAGCCCCTCGCGACCCGTTCGCGAGGGGCTTTTTCTTTGCCCGCGCTATGATCCGTGCCGCCCCTGCACCTTCAGCGGAGCTGTTGCCCGATAGGAGGGTGTCCCGAAAGACATGGCGGGCGTATGCAGGACGCCAACGAAGCGCGCCGCTGTCCGCGCGCGCCACGATCCGATCGAGCCATGTCGCCCTTAAGCTTCTGCCGTGCGCGCCGAGGCGCGCTGCTGGCGCTGTCCGCCGCCGTTCTCGCCCTTGCCTCTCCGGCCCGCGCCGAGAGCCCTACGGCGACAGGCGCCGCCACAATCCGCATCGGCAATCTGATGCCGTATTCGGGACCGGCATCTGCCTATTCGATCGTCGGCCGGATCGAGCAGGCCTATTTCAAGATGATCAACGATCAGGGCGGCATCAACGGCCGGCCGATCGAGTTCATCTCGTATGATGACGGCTACAATCCCGCTAAGGCGGTCGAGCAGGTGCGCAAGCTGGTCGAGCGCGACGAGGTGCTGATGGTGTTCAGCGCGATGGGCACGCCGTCCAACGCCGCGATCCAGAAGTATCTGAACCTCAAGCAGGTGCCGCAATTATTCGCCGCCAGCGGCGCCACCCGGTTCGGCGATCCCAAGACGTTTCCCTGGACGATGGGCTGGCAGCCGCCGTACCAGACCGAAGGCCGGGTCTATGCCAAGTACATCCTGGCGACCAAGCCGAACGCACGGATCGCGGTGCTGTACCAGAACGACGACCTCGGCCGCGATCTGCTCAAGGGCCTCAAGGACGGGCTCGGCGAGCGGGCCACGTCGATGATCGCCGCAGAAGAGAGCTACGAGGTCACCGAACCGTCGGTCGACAACCATTTGGCGCGGATGAAGGCCTCGGGCGCCGACGTGTTCGTGTCGATCACCACGCCGAAGTTCGCCGCCCAGAGCATCCGCGCCGCCGCCACGCTGGAGTGGCATCCGCTGTATGTGCAGGCGCTGGTGTCCGCCTCGATCGCCGCGGTGATCCGGCCCGCCGGCGTCGACGCCGCCCAGGGGCTGGTCTCGGCCGCCTATAACAAGGACGCGGCCGATCCGCAGTGGCGCGACGATCCGGGCATGAAGCGGTTCCACGCCTTCCTCGACGCCTATGCACCGGACGTCGACCGCGGCGACAATTCGGTGGCCTACGGCTATGGCGCCGCGCAGTGCCTCGTCGAAGTGCTGCGCCGCGCCGGCGACGATCTCAGCCGTGCCAACATCATGAAGCAGGCCGCCAGCCTTCAGGGCTACGCGCCCGACACCCTGCTGCCGGGCATCACGGTGAACACCGCTGCGGACGACTTCCATCCGATCGAGCAGCTCCGGATGATGCGGTTTTCCGGCGACCATTGGGACCTGTTCGGCCCGGTGATCGGCGGCGAGCTGCGCAACTAAGCTGCGCTCTCCTACAGCCTGCCGATTTATCGCCCTGCGGCATTTGGCTGCCTGCCGCAGTGCGGTTGTAATTCCGCTTTTGGTTGCTGCATACGCGAGAAGCGTGTTCAATCGGCTCCGGACCTCGACGTCCACACAAGAAGAATCGAAAATCCCAAGGAGCCTGTATTGATGCCCACCTTCCGTTCGCGCGCGCTTGCCGCCTCGGCAGCCGTCGCCGTCAGTTTTGCCGCATTCACCGGCACCGCTTTCGCCCAGAAGAAATACGACACCGGCGCGTCCGACACCGAGATCAAGATCGGCAACATCATGCCCTATTCGGGGCCGGCGTCGGCTTACGGCACCATCGGCAAGACCGAGGAAGCCTATTTCCGGATGATCAACGAACAGGGCGGCATCAACGGCCGCAAGATCAACTTCATCAGCTACGACGACGCCTACTCGCCCCCGAAGGCGGTGGAGCAGGTGCGTAAGCTGGTCGAGGGCGATGAAGTGCTGGCGGTGTTCAACCCGCTCGGCACCCCGTCGAACACCGCGATCCAGAAGTATCTCAATGCCAAGAAGGTGCCGCAGCTGTTCGTCGCCACCGGCGCCAGCAAGTGGAACGATCCGAAGGCGTTCCCGTGGACGATCGGCTGGCAGCCGTCGTACCAGAGCGAGGCGCAGATCTACGTCAAGTACATCATGAAGGAGAAGCCGAACGCCAAGGTGGCGATCCTCTATCAGAACGACGATTTCGGCAAAGACTACCTGAAGGGCACCAAGGACGGCTTCGGCGAGAAAGGCGCCTCGATGATCATCGCCGAGGAAGCCTATGAAATCTCCGAGCCGACCATCGACAGCCACATCGTCAAGCTGAAGTCGCTCAATCCTGACGTGTTGCTGATCTACACCACGCCGAAGTTCGGCGCGCAGACCATCCGCAAGACCGCCGAGCTCGGCTGGAAGCCGATGCAGATCCTCACCAACGTATCGGCTTCGGTCGGCAGCGTGATGCAGCCCGCCGGCTTCGACAACGCCCAGGGCGTGTTGTCGGCCAACTACGCCAAGGATCCGACCGACCCGCAGTGGGACAACGATCCGAGCTTCAAGAAGTGGCACGCCTTCGTCGACAAATACATGCCGGGCGCCAACAAGGCCGACGGCAATCTGGTGTATGGCTACGGCGCCGCCCAGACGCTGCACAAGGTGATCGAAATGTGCGGCGACAACCTGACCCGCGAAAACCTGATGAAGCAGGCTGCCAGCCTGAAGAACTTCGAGCCGGACACGTTGCTGCCGGGCGTCAAGATCAACACTTCGCCGACCGACTTCGCTCCGATCAGCCAGCTGCAGATGATGCGGTTCAAGGGCGACAAGTGGGAGCTGTTCGGCGACATCATCTCGGCGGATGCGCCGACCAACTGATCGTCTGCCCGATCACGGCTGATTCTCATTCGTCCCCCGGCAAGCGATTGCCGGGGGATTTTCTTTGCGCCGAAGCCACGCGGCACACAACGATCGGGCGGCTCCGCACAACCCGCGCGAGCGGGTGCAGCGCACCAACGCCGAACCGGATCGATAATCTGGTAGTTCTACTGACCTATTAGTTCGCTTTCGGTGACTTCGCATCGCAACATTACGTAGTGCGACGTCATAGCTATCGACGATGCTTGCTGGCCCATTCGGGAAGGTGTTGAATGTTTGCCATAGGGCCACCAAGAGCCCGCACCCGACACAACAATCACACATCCAAGAAAAGGGAGTCAGAAATGCCTTCACTCCGTTCGCACGCGGCTGCGCTTTCCGCGGCAGTTCTCCTCAGTTTCGCAGCCTCGAACGGCGCGCTCGCGCAAAAGAAGTACGATCCGGGCGCAAGCGATACCGAAATCAAGATCGGCAATATCATGCCCTACAGCGGCCCCGCTTCCGCCTATGGCGTGATCGGCCGCACCGAGGCCGCCTATTTCAAGATGATCAACGACAAGGGCGGCATCAACGGGCGCAAGATCAACTTCATCAGCTATGACGATGCCTATTCGCCGCCGAAGACGGTGGAACAGGCACGCAAGCTGGTCGAGAGTGACGAAGTTCTGCTGATCTTCAACTCGCTCGGCACGCCACCGAATTCGGCGATCCACAAATACATGAACAGCAAGAAGGTGCCGCAGCTGTTCGTCGCCACCGGCGCCAGCAAGTGGAACGACCCGAAGAATTATCCGTGGACGATGGGCTGGCAGCCGAACTACCAGAGCGAGACCCAGATCTATGCCAAATACATTCTGAAGGAGATGCCGAACGCCAAGATCGCCGTGCTGTATCAGAACGACGACTACGGCAAGGACTATCTGAAGGGCTTCGAAGACGGTCTCGGCGCCAAGGGCCAGTCGATGATCGTGATGAAGGAGAGCTATGAGGTCTCCGAGCCGACGATCGACAACCACATCGTCAAGCTGAAATCCACCGGCGCCGACGTCTTCATCAACATCACCACGCCGAAATTCGCCGCCCAGGCGATCAAGAAGCTGGCCGAAGTCGGCTGGAAGCCGACGCACTTCCTCAACAACGTCTCGGCTTCGGTCGGCAGCGTGATCAAGCCGGCAGGCTATGAGAACGCCCAGGGCGTGATCTCGGCGGCCTATCTGAAGGACGTCTCCGACGACCAGTGGAAGGACGACGCCGGCATGAAGGAGTTCCTCGCCTTCATGGACAAGGAGTTCCCGGAGGGCAATAAGCTCGATGGCGGCACCGTGGTCGGCTACGGCGTGGCGCAGACGCTGGTCGAAGTGCTGAAGAAGTGCGGCGACAATCTCACCCGCGAGAACGTCATGAAGCAGGCCGCCAGCCTGAAGGACTACCGCACCGAAGTGCTGCTGCCGGGGATCAAGATCAACACCTCGGCGACCGACTTCGCACCCGTCAGCCAGCTGCAGCTAATGCGCTTCAAGGGCGAAAAGTGGGAGCTGTTCGGCGACGTCATCAGCGCCGACGTCGGCGGCTGATCCTCACGGACGAACCATCACGCAGAAGCCCCGGGCAGCAATGCCCGGGGCTTCGTCGTTTCGATCCGCCGATAGCCTGCGAGACGCGGCCGCTTACGCCGCAGCCTCGTAATTGACTTCGCTCTCGGCCAGCTTGGAGAGGGTCATGTCGGTGGTCTTCTCCTGCTGCAGCGTCTGGTCGATCAGCTTGACCGCATCCTTCATGCCGAGCAGCCCGGCCCAGGTCTTCAGCGTGCCGTAACGAGAGATCTCGTAGTGCTCGACCGCCTGCGCGGCCGCGAGCAGGCCGGCATCGAGCGCCTCGGTGCCCTTGTACTCGTCCATGATCTCCTTGCCCTCGTCGAGAATGCCGAGGATGGCGTCGCAGGTCTTGCCGCGGGCCGGCTTCTCGAGCAGTTCGAACACCTGCTCCAGCCGCTCGATCTGGCCCTCGGTCTCAGCGAGATGCTTCTCGAACGCGGCGCGCAGCTTGTCCGAGGTGGCGGCCTTGGCCATCTTCGGCAGCGCCTTCAGGATCTGCTTCTCGGCGAAATAGATGTCCTTCAAGGTGTCGAGGAACAGGTCGTTGAGGTCCTTGTCTTTGGTGGCGGCCATACTGTGAACTCCGTCGTGAATGGGTGTGGCGCTGTCAGTCCACCCGCCCAACGCGACCTTCCGAGGATTGTTCCTGGTAATCGCTGCCGGCTCGGCACTGTCATCCCACCGTCAAATCGCCGAGGCAAAATCGTCATTCGTTCGTGCAGGGTGACGAGAATGATCTGCGACAGCCGCCCCACCTTTTCGGTCGCCACAGCTTGCGTCGCCAGATCTCGCGTCGCCACCCTGCTGGTCCTGCGCAGCGTCGCGCTGCGTTCGGTCTGATCGCGTCCCGATGCCCACCGTGCTGCCGCTCGCGGGTGACATCCGCTTCAGCATCCCTGGGGTGGAAGCCGCCGGCGGCGAAGCTGCGCGTCCGCCGGTGCCGGGCCTGATCTGGGCGTTCCGGATCGGCCCCGACGGCGCCGCGCATAGCGGAGCGGACGGCACCTTTGCGCCTGAACTGCATGACGGCTGGACCTGGCTGCACCTCGATCTCACCGACAGCCGCGCGCTGCAGTGGATCGGCGGCACCGCGTTGCCGCCGCCGGCCAAGACGCTGCTGCAAGCCGCCGATGTCTATCAGCAGATCCACAGCCTCGATGGCTGCGTGTACGGCGCGATCGCCGACCTCGGACGCGGCATCGAAGAAATCACCGAGGACATCGGGCTGCTGCGCTTCGTGATGACCGAGCATCTGGTGATCACCGGCCGCCACCAGCCGCTCGGCGCAGTCGACGCCGCCCGGCGGGCGCTGGAAAGCGGCCACCGGGTCGAGAGCTGCGCCGGCCTGTTCGACCTGATCGTCCACAACGTCGCCGAGGCGATCGAAGCGATCGCCGACGACATGGTGCAGGCGCTCGACCAGCTCGAGGAAAAACTGCTCACCGACGACACCGACGAGCTGCGCCAGGGCCTCGGCCGGCTGCGCCGGAGCTGCGTCCGGCTGCACCGGCATCTGTCGGGCCTGCGGGTGCTGCTGCACCGGTTCGACCGTGACGGCGCCGAACTGGCACCGCGGCTGCGGCCCTGCGCCGGCAAGCTGGCGCAGCGGCTCGACGGGCTGGACCATTCGGTAGTCGAGATGCGCGAGCGCAGCCGGCTGCTGCAGGAAGAGCTGCACCTGCAGATCGAGGAGCAGGGCAACAACAGCCTGCGGGTGCTGTCGGTGCTGACCGCGCTGCTGCTGCCGCCGACCCTGGTCACCGGCATGTTCGGCATGAACCTGCACGGCCTGCCGTTTGCCGAGGACGGCGGCGGTTTCGGCTGGGCGCTGGTGATCATGCTGCTGTCGTCGATCGTCGCCTATGTGGTGATGAAGCGTTTCGGCCTCATCAGGTAACCCAATCCCGTGTGCCCGCCGTTCCGACCCCAGCCGCCCGTTGCGGCACCCCACCGGCCTGCCCCGGTCCCCGTTGTGGCCCGGCGGCTACGCCATTGTGAAATCTGTGGGCGTGGCCGATCGGTGGCCGCGCCCCGCCGATCGCTGTGATACGGGACGCAGCATCGAATACCAGGACGATCCAGCGCGTGCGAAACACTCTGCTCTTTCCGATCCTCACTGCCGCCACGGTCTGCGCCGCGCCCGCCGGCGCGGCCGATCTCGCGCGCAAGGCGCCGGAGGCCCCGCGCGCGGTGTTCGACTGGAGCGGGTTCTATATCGGCGCGCATTTCAGCGCGGTGGCCGGTCACTCCAACTGGAGCTCCACCCCCGCCGGCGGCAGCGGCTCGATCGATCTGTTCGATGCCTTTCAGCTGTTCAAGGGCACTGGCAGCTACGTGATCGGGCTGCAGGCCGGCTACAACTGGATGTTGCCGTCGCGCTGGCTGATCGGCATCGAGGCCGACCTCAATTCGCCCAACACCCTCGGCGGCAATACCCTGCCGTCGGGCACGGTCGGCGGCCACGATCATCAGGCGCTGCTCGGCGGCACCGTGCGCGGCCGGGTCGGCTACGCGTTTGGCGGCTGGCTGCCTTACGTCACCGCCGGCTTTGCCTGGAGCTACGACCGGCTACGCTGGCCGCCAGATCCGGCGCTCGCGCAGCAGGAGACAGCGCTGCTGTGGCGGCTCGGCTGGGCCGCCGGCGCCGGCGTCGATGTGCCGCTGTCGCCGGCCTGGAGCGCACGCGCCGAATATCTGGCGACCGGGTTCGGCTCCGGCACCGTCAGCTTCCCGATCGCCGGCCAGAGCGTGTCGTCCGACGTACTGACCCATGCGGTCCGGCTCGGCCTGAACTATCGGCTCGGCGAGGACCTGACCAAGTCCGACGTGTTCACCAAGGGCATCGATGCGCTGGAGCTGGAGCGCTTCGCGGTGCATGGCCAGAGCACCTTCACCTGGCAATACGCGCCCGGCTTCCGCTCGCCGTATAGCGGCACCAACAGCCTCGCCCCGAACCAAGCGCGCGAGACCTTCGACGCCACGCTCTATATCGGCGCCAAGCTATGGGACGGCGCCGAATTCTGGGTCAATCCGGAGATCAATCAGGGCTTCGGCCTCAGCGGCACCTTCGGCATCGCGTCGTTCCCGAGCGCGGAGTCGTACAAGGTCGGCGCCAACTATCCGTATGCGCGGGTGCCGCGCTATTTCGTCCGCCAGACGCTCGATCTCGGCGGTGCGGTCGAGACCGTGCAGGGCGGGCCGAACCAGTTCGCCGGCAAGCAATCCGCCGAGCGGATCGTGATCACCGCCGGCAAGTTCTCGGTCGGCGACATCTTCGACGTCAACAAATACGCCCATGACCCGCGCGTCGACTTCCTCAATTGGGGCCTCGCCGACGCGCTGACCTTCGACTACGCGGCCGATGCCTGGGCGTTCACCTACGGCACCGCGGTCGAGTGGTACACCGGCGCCTGGACGGTGCGCGGCGGCGTGTTCGATCTGCCGCAGACGCCGAACAGTACCGACCTCGATTCCAGCTTCGGCCAGTTCCAGCTGATCGGCGAACTCGAACATCGCCACGAGCTGTGGGGCCTTGCCGGCAAGGTGCTGGTCACCGGCTTCCTCAACCGCGCCCGGCTCGGCAACTTCACCGATGCGGTCCGTGCCGCGCAGGCGACCGGCACGACGCCGAGCATCGCCGACGTGCGCCGCTACACCTCCAAGACCGGCCTGTCCGCCAGCCTGGAGCAGCAGCTCACCGCCGACATCGGCATGTTCGCGCGCGCCGGCTTCAGCAGCCCAAACCTCGAGACCAACGCCTTTACCGATTCCGACCGCACTGTGTCGGCCGGCCTGTCGCTGTCGGGACGGATGTGGGGCCGCGCCGACGACACCATCGGCATCGGTGGCCTGCTCAACCACATCTCGGCGTCGCGGATCGCATATCTCGACGCCGGCGGCCTGACCGCGATCATCGGCGACGGCCGCCTGCCCAACCCGGGCGACGAGAAGGTGTTCGAAGCCTATTACAGCCTGCCGGTGTATTCGTGGCGGTTGACCGCGGACTATCAGTTCGTCGCCAACCCGGCGTTCAACCGCGACCGCGGCCCAGTCCACCTGATCGCCACACGACTGCGTACGCAGTTCTGAACGCGACGTCCCAAAACTCCGTCATGCCCGCGCTTGTCGCGGGCATCCACGTCTTCAAGGCTCGCAAAGGAAAAGACGTGAATGGCCGGGACGAGCCCGGCCATGACGCCATTGAAGGGGACCGACGCAGGCGAACATTGGCGCAGTCACGCCGCCAGCTGGGTCTCGACCAGACGCACCCAATACGAGGTGCCGTACACAATCGCCTCGTCGTTGAAGTCGTAGGCCGGGTGATGCAACCCGGCGCTGTCGCCGTTGCCGATGAACACGAATGCGCCCGGCCGCTTCTCCAGCATGTAGGCGAAATCCTCGGCGCCCATCAGCGGCGGCAGCGGCACCACATTGGCCTCGCCGGCAACGTCGCGCGCGACCTGGATCGCCACGTCGGTCTCCGCCATGTGGTTGACCAGCACCGGATAGCCGCGCTCGTAGGTGAGCTCGATCCTGGTACCGGTCACCTGGGCGACACCGGCGACGACGTCGCGCACGCGCTGCTCGACCATGTCGCGTACCTCGGCCGTCATCGTCCGCACCGTGCCCTTCAGCTCGGCGTATTGCGGGATCACGTTACGGGCGTTGCCGGCGTGAAATTCGCACATCGACAACACCGCGGCTTCAAACGGATCGACGTTGCGCGAGACGATGCCCTGCAGCGCGGTGATCAGTTGCGCGCCCGCCAGCACCGGGTCGACGCACAGATGCGGCCGCGCGGCGTGGCCGCCATGGCCTTCGATACGGATGTCGATCGCATCGGTCGCCGCCATCACCGGCCCAGGGCTGATCGCAAACGCACCGACCGGAATGCCGGGACCGTTGTGCATGCCATAGACCTGATCGATGCCGAACCGCTCCATCAGGCCGTCGTCGATCATCGCCGCGGCGCCGGCACCGCCCTCCTCGGCCGGCTGGAAGATCATCACCGCATCGCCGGCGAAGTTGCGGGTCTCGGCAAGATAGCGCGCGGCGCCGAGCAGCATCGCGGTATGGCCGTCGTGGCCGCAGGCGTGCATTTTGCCCGGCACCTTGGAGGCATAGGGCAATCCGGTCGCCTCGACGATCGGCAGCGCGTCCATGTCGGCGCGGAGCCCAATCGCCTTGAGATCGCCGGTGCCGGCCGGGCGAGCACCGCGGATCACGCCGACCACACCGGTGCGGCCGAGCCCGGTGACCACCTCGTCGCAGCCGAATTCGCGCAACCGTTCGGCGACGAACGCAGCGGTGCCTTCGACGTCGTACATCAGCTCCGGCTGCTGATGCAGCGTGCGGCGCCAGGCCGCGATGTCGGGCTGCAGATCGGCGACGCGGTTGATCACGGGCATGAGACGATGCGGCTCCAGTTATCGAAGCCTGCAGGCTAACCGCCCCGTCCCGCTCCGGCAACTGTACAGCGCCGGCCCGCGGCGCTAAGCCTCTGCGCAACGACAAAATGCACGGGCGGACTCGATGACGGCACGGATCGAAGGCGAATTCGACACCATCGTGGTGGGTGCGGGCACCGCAGGTTGCATCGTTGCCAACCGCCTATCCGCCGATCCGAGCCGGAAGGTGCTGCTGCTCGAAGCCGGCGGCCGCGACAACTGGATCTGGTTTCACATTCCGGTCGGCTATCTGTTCGCGATCGGCAATCCACGCTCCGACTGGATGTTCAAGACCGAGCCCGAGCCGGGCCTGAATGGTCGGTCATTGGCCTATCCGCGCGGCAAGGTGATCGGCGGCTCGTCGGCGATCAACGCGATGATCTCGATGCGCGGCCAGGCCGCCGATTACGACCATTGGCGCCAGCTCGGCCTCACCGGCTGGGGCTGGGACGATGTCCGCAAGGTGTTCCGCCGGCTCGAAGACCACTTCCTCGGTGACAGCGAGCATCACGGTGCCGGCGGCGGCTGGCGGATCGAGGCGGCGCGGCTGTCATGGCCGATCCTCGATGCGGTCGCGAACGCAGCCTGCGAGATGGGAATCCCGCGCAGCGCCGACTTCAACACCGGCGACAATGAGGGCGTCGGCTACTTCCACGTCAATCAGAAGCGCGGCCGGCGCTGGTCGTCGGCCCGCGGCTTTCTCAAGCCTGCGCTGCGCCGCTCCAACCTGCGGCTCGAAACCAATGTCGTGGTCGACCGCGTACTGGTCGAGAACGGCCGCGCGGTCGGCGTCCGCTTCCTGCAGAACGGCGTGCCGGTCGAAGCCCGCGCCCGCCGCGAGGTGGTGCTGTGCGCCGGCGCGATCGGCTCGATCCAGGTGCTGCATCGCTCCGGCATCGGCCCGGCCGAATGGCTGAAGCCGCTCGGCATCGAGCCGGTGCTCGACCGCCCCGGCGTCGGCCGCAACCTGCAGGACCATCTGCAGCAGCGCGCGATCTACAAGGTCAGCGGCGGCCGCACGTTGAACGAGATCTATCACTCGCTGCCCCGCCGCGCCTGGATGGGGCTGGACTACGCGCTGCGCCGGCGCGGCCCGCTCACCATGGCGCCGTCGCAGCTCGGCATCTTCACCCGCTCCGATCCGCATCAGGAGCGCGCCAACATCCAGTTCCACGTGCAGCCGCTGTCGCTCGACAAGTTCGGCGATCCGCTGCATCGCTTCCCGGCGATTACCGTCAGCGCCTGCAACCTGCGCCCGACCTCGCGCGGCGAGATCAAGCTGAAATCCACCGCGCTCGACGCCGCGCCGTCGATCGCGCCGCACTATCTGTCGACCGCCGAAGACTGCCGCGTCGCCGCCGATGCGATCCGCGTGACACGGCGGCTGATGAAGCAGCAGGCGCTGGCGACGTATCATCCGGAGGAGTATCTGCCCGGCCCGTCGGTCGGCGACGACGACGCCTCGCTCGCCAAGGCCGCCGGCGACATCGGCACCACGATCTTCCATCCCGTCGGCACCGCCAAGATGGGCCGCGCCGACGATCCGCTCGCGGTCGTCGATGAACGCCTGCGCTTCCACGGCCTCGATGGCCTGCGCGTCGTCGACGCCTCGATCATGCCGACGATCACCTCCGGCAACACCAACACCCCCACCGCGATGATCGCCGAGAAGGGCGCGACGATGATTTTGGAGGATGGGAAGTAATGGATCTGATCCATCGGCATCGCCTCTGGATCGATGACGCCGGCGTGCGGATCGCACTGGTGCGTTGGGGCGCCGCCGATCCGGGCAAGCCAGTCGCGCTGCTGTTGCATGGCACCGGCTTCGTCGGTGAAATCTGGGACGAGATCGCGAACGGCCTCGCCGCCCGCTACACGGTCTATGCCCTCGACCGCCGCGGCCACGGCGCCAGCGACAAGCCCGGCCGTTATCACTTCGCGGATTTTGCATCCGACCTCGCCGCGGCGATCGAAACGCTGGGACTGTCCAACATCTACGGCATCGGCCATAGCGCCGGCGCGACCGACCTGCTGCTCGCTGCCAAGCTGCTGCCCGACCGCTTTGCCCGTCTGTTCGTGATGGAGCCGACGGTGATGGACCCGAGCGTCGCTCCCGGCAGCGATGCGCGGCTAAGCGATCAGGCCGAGGCCGCGGTCACCGGTGCGCGGCGCCGGCAGGGCGAATTCGCCAGCGCCGCCGCGGCTTTCGAACGCTACCGCAACGCGCCGGCGTTCGCCCCATGGTCGGAATACGCGCTGCGCGCCTACATCACCCACGGCTTCGCGCACCTGCCGGATGGCCGGGTGCGGCTGCTGTGCAGTCCGGACGTTGAAACCGAGATCCTGCGGCCGATCTTCGAGGCGATGGAGCAGGTCTATCGCGGCGACGCGCGCGGCAATCCATTCGGATGGCTGCGCGAGCTGAATAACTGCCCGGTGCGGATCGCGACCGCCGAACACTCCTGGCCGATCTACGAGGAGATGGCGGCGCGGGCGAGCGCATTGATACCTGGCGCGAGCCGAATCGCGTTCGATGGCGTCGGCCACTGCGTCGCGCAGGAAGCGCCGGCGCGTCTGCTCGCCGCTCTGCAGGACTTTGCAGACGCCTGATTGCGTAGGCGCGTTTCCGAGAAACTACGCCGACTTGCGCACCGCGTTGTCGACCAGGGTCTTGCCGAGCGACCAGATCGCGCCCGGGACCTTGTGGCTGGCGGCGATGGTGTCGTCGAAGGCGCGTTCGATCCAGGCGCAGTCGTCTTCGGTGATCGTCAGCGGCGGCAGCAGCTTGATGGTGTGCAGGCCGTGGCCCGCGACCTGGGTCAGGATCTTGTGATCCTTGAACAGCGGCACCGTGATCAGCTGGACGAACAGGCCCTTGTTGGCGGTTTCCAGCATCGTCCACGACGCCTTCAGCCGCAGCGATTGCGGGGGGCCGAATTCGACGCCGATCATCAGGCCCTTGCCGCGCACTTCCTTGAGCAGCTCGTAGCCAGGGACCATGCGCGTCAGCGCCAGCCGCAATTCGGCGCCGCGCTTGGCGGCGGCTTCGACCAGCTTCTCGGCCTTGAGGACTTCGAGCGTCGCAATGCCGGCGGCCATCGCCAGATCGTTCTTGGCGAAGGTCGAGCCGTGCACCACGGCGCGGTCCATGCGGTTGAAGATCTTGTCGAAGATCGACTTGCGCGTCAGCACCGCGCCGACCGGGACGTGGCCGCCCGACAGCGCTTTCGACAGCAGCACCATGTCGGGCTCGACGTTCCAATGCTCGACGGCGAGGAAGCGGCCGGTGCGGCCCATGCCGGTCTGGATCTCGTCGGCGACGAACAGCGTGCCGTAGCGTTTGCACAGCGCCGCGGCGCCCGGCAGGAACTCGTCGGTGGGCATGTTGACGC
The DNA here is from genome assembly GCF_047501505.1 of Rhodopseudomonas sp. G2_2311. Lineage (NCBI taxonomy): Bacteria > Pseudomonadati > Pseudomonadota > Alphaproteobacteria > Hyphomicrobiales > Nitrobacteraceae > Rhodopseudomonas > Rhodopseudomonas sp. G2_2311. The sequence goes on along the minus strand of NZ_JAZDRK010000008.1, from coordinate 100,246 downwards.
CCTTGCCCTGGATCGGCTCGACGATGAAAGCGGCGACCTCGCGGGTCGACAGCACCTTCTCCAGCGCTTCGAGATCGTTGAACGGGATGGTGGTGACGCCCGGCAGCAAGGGCCCGAAGCCGCCTTGGAAATTCTGGTCGTCGGTCAGCGACAGCGCACCATAGGTCAGGCCGTGGTAGCTGTGGTCGCAATTGACGATGCCGTTACGCCCGGTCGCGCCGCGCGCGAACTTGATCGCGGCCTCGACGCTCTCGGCGCCGGAATTGGCGAAGAACACCTTGTCGAGATACGGCACATGCTCGAGCAGCCGCTCCGCCAGGATACCGGCCAGCGTCGAGACATCGAGCTGCACCAGGTTGGGCAGGTCGGCGTCGAGCACGCTCTGCAGCGCCTTGCGCACCACCGGATGGTTGCGGCCGAGCGCGAAGACGCCAAAGCCGCTGAGCAGGTCGAGATAGCGGGCGCCGTCACGGTCGTAGAGGTACTGACCGGTGCCCTTCTGGAAGCCGACGTCGTAGCCGATGGTTTTGAGGACGCGGACGAGCTGCTCGTTGAGATGCCGGGCGTGCATCGAACTGCGGTGCGCTTCGCGCGCCGCGAACATCTCGGCAAGATCTAAATTCGGCTGGTACATGGGCTACTTACGTCGCTTGTTGGACCCGCCGTCAACACAAAAGGCTGGCGGTGCGTCGCACTCGAGCTTTCTTTTCAGAGTTGTGATGCGCGGGTGACATGCCGATGTCACGGCGTCTCCCGCATGGCGCACGACCCCTACCCCCGGACGTGGGTATAGTCCGATCGCGGGGGGTGACGCCAGCCCTGTGACGCCACCTGCGGCAATCGCGCCTTGCTTGCCGGTCTCAAGCCGATTTCATGCTCCGGAACACCCCGGTGCGGGAAAAACGCCTCCCCCGACGAAGTCCCGGTCCGGGGCTTCGGCCCGCGCCGACGCCCCGAACTTTGCGACTCACAGATCGGTGTCGCCGGACTCGTCGATGTGCCGCGGCTTGCCCATCAGGGCCGGCTGGAACAGCAGCACGGCGCCCAGCGTGGTCAGCAGCGACAGCGCCAGCAGCTTGCCCATGCTGGCCGTTCCCGGATGACTCGACAGCCACAGGCTGCCGAACGCCGTGGCGGTGGTCAGGGCGCTGAAGAAGATCGCCCGGGTCAGCGCCGACTGCAGCAGGTTGGTGCGGCCGGAGCGCCAGGCGGTCACGTAGTAGATCTTGAACGCGACGCCGACGCCGAGCAGCAGCGGCAAGGCGACGATGTTGGCGAAGTTCAGCGGCAGATCGATCAGCACGCAGATCTCCAGCGTCACCGCACCGGCCACCAGCAGCGGTACCAAGGTGAGTGCAACGTCCGTTATCCGGCGCAGCGTGATCCACAGCAGGATCGAGATCGACAGCAGCGCCCACAGCCCGGCCTGGATGAACGAGGCGACGATGGTATCGCCCGACTTCAGGATTGACACCGGACCGCCGGTCGCCAGCGGCTCGGCCTGCAGCACAGCGGCGGCGAACTTGCGCAGCGTGTCGTTGTCGTTGGGATCGCCGCTCGGCAGCACCTCGACGCGGATCTGACCGTCCTTGGTCTTCCACGACGACACGATGTCGGCCGGCAGGTTGTCGAGCGTTACCGGCTGCGCTTTCAGCATGTTGCGCAGCAGCTCGAAGTCGAGCAGCAGCGGCCGCACGAACACGTCCTGCGCCTTCTCACGCAGCGCCTGATCGGCGCCCGCAAGCTTGGTCAGCGCGGCAGCGAGCCGGCGCGAGGCGTCGGCGCCGGGTCCGGTGGTCTCGCCGGCGGCGCGGCACAGCGCGTCGGCCGAGCTCTTCAGCGACGCGATGTTGTCCTGATCGGACGGCGGCGGATCCACCTGTTCGGGATTGAGCGCGGGCTCCAGCACCTTGGCGCCGGCCTGGATCAGCTTCAGCTTCTCCGGCTGATCCGGCGGCACGAAAGTGTCGAGCGAGATGGTGCGCGACACCTCCGGCAGCTTCGAGAGCTTGGCTTCGATCTCGCGGGCCGCCTGCTCGGACGGTGCCATCACGTTGACGGCGTTGGCACCGGTATTCGGATCCTTGCGCAGGTCGAGGAACGTCGCGATCGACTCGACCTTCGGGCTGCGCAGATTGATCGGGTTGAAGTCGAAATGCATGAAGTACAGCAGCGGCAGGCCGGCCAGCGCGACACCGATCGTGCCGACGATGATGCCGATGCGGTGCTTCTCCAGGAAGTGATCGACCGGCGCCAGGAAGGCGTAGCCGAGCGGCTCCTTCTCGCCCGCCGGGTTCAGCAGCTTCAGTAGCCCCGGCAGCACGGTGATGCTGGTGAAGAACGCGATCGCCATACCGGCGCCGGCGATCTCACCGAGTTCGGAGATGCCCTTGTAGGAGGTCGGCAGGAACGACAGGAAGCCCGCCGTGGTCGACATCGCCGCCAGGGACAGCGGCACCGCGGAGTATTCGGCGGCCTGCACCAGCGCCTTATCGAGGTCGCCGGTCTTGTGGCGTTCCGACCGATAGCGGACGCTGAACTGGATACCGAAATCGACGCCGAGGCCGACGAACAGCACCGCGAACGCGATCGACAGCAGGTTGAGCGAGTCCACCAGCATCAGGCCGACCGCGGTGGTGATCGACAGGCCGATCACCAGATTGGCAGCCACCGCGAAGATGATCTTGGAGGAATGCAGCGCCATCCAGAGGATCAGCAGCACCACCACGACGGTGCCGATGCCGTTGACCACGGCGCCGTCCTTGACGGTGGCGAATTCTTCGTTGGCGATCGGCACTGGACCGGTCAGCCGCACCCGGGCACCGAAGTCCTGCTCGATCTTGAGGTCGACGGCGGCCTGACGGATCGCGTCGGTGGCGGCCTTGCCGGGTTCCAGCGCCTTGAAGTCGAGGATCGGCTTGACCTCGATGAAGGCACGCTTGTCGCCGTCGGTCAGCGGTTCCGGATTGACCAGGCCCCGCCAGGAGAAGAACGCCTGCTGCTTGCCGAGCACGTCCTCGACCGTCGCGGCGACGGCATTGAAAGGTTTCGCAGTCGAATCGAGCGTCAGTTCCCCGCGCTTCAGACCCACCAGACCGGTCTCGAGCGCCGCGGTCAGGCCGCGGATCGACGGATCGCCGGCCATGATCTCGATCAGCGGAACCGCCTGCTGGAACTGGCCGGTCGCCTTGGCAACTTCGTCCTTGGGCAGGAACAACAGCCCGCTGCGGTCGAAGAACGGCCCGCCGCCGAGCCGCTTCACCGAGTCGAAGTTGATGTTATTCTTGGACAATTCGGCCGTGAGCTTGGCCGCCGCGGCATTCGCGAACTCCGGCGTCGGGGCCTCGACGACCGCCAGGATCAGCCGTTCCTGGTCGAAGGCCTTCTCGAACGCGATATCACGTTTGCGCCAGTCGAGATCAGACGAGATCAAATGATTGATGTCTGTGTTGATCCCGAAATGTTGGTAAGTATAGAAACCTGCTGCAACTGCGAGAAATACGCCGATCAGCACAGTAAAAGCCGCAAAACGGGTGCTGGCTCTGACAATGGAGACGATGGCACTTTTCAGCACATTCACTCTTTCTATTGCTACCGGCTGGCCTAAAATACGGCCACCCCGCCGGGTTCCGAGTCGATCGAACTGGTTTTTATGGTTCTGCGACCAAGGACTGGACAAAATGGCCGAAAACAAGCCGGCGGAGGTGTGTGCGCGGAAGTAATCTCACCAGGCCAGATTGCCAAGGGCGTTTTGCATTGCGTGCTGCACTGCGCCAATAAGTCCCCTGCGTCCCTTGCGGTTGCGGGTGTCCCCATACCAGCTAGATCATGCTACGGGAATGCGACGTGCTGCCAGGAGACCGAACAATCATGAGCGTGGTGCCCCTTGTCTGAAGTCCGCCCCCTCGAAGTGTTCCTTGCCCAACCCCGTGGTTTCTGCGCTGGCGTGGTGCGTGCGATCGAGATCGTCGAGCGCGCGCTGGAGAAGTACGGTCCGCCGGTCTATGTGCGGCATGAGATCGTGCATAACAAATACGTGGTCGAGAGCCTGAAGGCCAAAGGCGCGATCTTCGTCGAGGAGCTGTCGGAAGTTCCGCCGAAGGCCGTGACCGTCTTCAGCGCCCACGGCGTCGCCCGCAGCATCGAGGAAGAGGCCGCGGCGCGCGACCTGCCGGTGCTCAACGCCACCTGCCCGCTCGTGACCAAAGTGCATAACCAGGGCAAGCGCTATACGTCGAAGGGCCGCACCCTGATCCTGATCGGCCATGCCGGCCATCCGGAAGTCGAAGGCACGATGGGTCAGGTTCCCGGCCCGGTGCTGCTGGTACAGAACCTCGAGGACGTCGCGGCGCTGACGCTGCCGCCGGAAACCCCGGTGGCGTACATCACCCAGACCACGCTGAGCGTCGACGACACCAAAGACATCATCGTAGCGCTTTCAAAGAAATTCCACGATATCGAAGGCCCGGACACCCGCGACATCTGCTATGCCACGCAAAACCGGCAATCGGCGGTGCGGCAGATGAGCAAGCTGGTCGACCTGATCCTGGTGGTCGGAGCCAACAACAGTTCGAACTCCAACCGGCTGCGGGAGATCGGCACCGAAGCCGGCATCCCGAGCTACCTGATCGCCGACGGCAGCGAACTCGACCCGGCCTGGCTCGACGGCAAGAAAGCAGTCGGCATCACCGCGGGCGCGTCCGCGCCGGAAGTGTTGGTCGACGACGTGATCGAAGCGCTGCGCCGGATCGTCCCGGTCACCGTCTCGGTGCTGCCGGGCCGTGAAGAAAACATCGAATTCGTTCTGCCTGCGGAGCTGGCGACCGCCTGATCCGCCCCAACCGACATGCCGTGAAAGAGAAGATTTCGTAATGGCTATTCCGTTTCACAAGGAACTGGTGATCGGCGGTTATCTGCTCAAGCAGAAGCTGCTCGGGCGGAAGCGTTATCCGCTGGTACTGATGCTGGAGCCGCTATTCCGCTGCAACCTCGCCTGCGCCGGCTGCGGCAAGATCGACTACCCCGACGCGATCCTGAACCGCCGGATGACCGCGCAGGAGTGCTGGGACGCCGCCGAGGAATGCGGTGCGCCGATGGTCGCGATCCCGGGCGGCGAGCCGCTGATCCACAAGGAGATCGGTGAGATCGTGCGCGGTCTGGTGGCGCGCAAGAAGTTCGTGTCGCTGTGCACCAACGCGCTGCTGCTCGAGAAGAAGCTGCATTTGTTCGAGCCGTCGCCCTATCTGTTCTTCTCGGTGCATCTCGACGGCCTGAAGGAGCACCACGACAAGGCGGTGTCGCAAGAGGGCGTTTTCGACCGCGCCGTCGCGGCGATCAAGGCCGCCAAGGCCAAGGGCTTCACGGTCAACGTCAACTGCACGGTGTTCGACGGCTACGCCGCCGAGGACATCGCCAAGTTCATGGACTTCACCGAAGAGCTCGGCGTCGGCGTGTCGATCTCGCCGGGCTACGCCTATGAGCGTGCGCCGGACCAGGAGCACTTCCTCAACCGCACCAAGACCAAGAACCTGTTCCGCGAGGTGTTCGCGCGCGGCAAGGGCAAGAAGTGGAGCTTCATGCACTCCAGCATGTTCCTCGACTTCCTGGCCGGCAATCAGGAGTTCGAGTGCACCCCTTGGGGCATGCCGGCACGTAACATCTTCGGCTGGCAGAAGCCGTGCTATCTGCTCGGCGAAGGCTACGCCAAGACCTTCAAGGAGCTGATGGAAACCACCGATTGGGATTCCTACGGCACCGGCAAGTACGAGAAGTGCGCGGACTGCATGGCGCATTGCGGCTACGAGCCGACCGCGGCGATGGCCTCGCTCAACAATCCGCTGAAGGCCGCCTGGGTGGCGCTCCGCGGCATCAAGACCTCGGGCCCGATGGCGCCGGAGATCGACATGTCGAAGCAGCGCCCGGCGCAGTACGTGTTCTCCGAACAGGTCGAGAAGAAGCTGTCCGAGATCCGCCGCGACGAAGCCACCGAGGCCAAGGACAAGCGACAGTCGACGGCGGCCTGATCGCTCCGACAACGGCTTCAATCATCAAAAGCGCGGCCTGCGGGCCGCGCTTTTTTGTTGCTCATTTCGGTCCATTCAAATCATCAGATGCTTGACGATGTCGGCTTTGACCTTGCCCGGCAGAGGGACGAACTGCAGCGACCGCGCGATGCCGTCGCCATGCGCGTAGGCCCATCGAAAGAAGTCCAGCACGGCGGCCGACGTGGCGCGCTTGGCAGGACTTCGCGGCACCAGCGCAAAGGTCGCGGTGACGATCGGCCAGGCCTGCTCGCCGGGCATGTCAGTGAGATCGACCGCATAGTTTGGCACCGACCAATCGCCACTCTCGGCAGCGGCCGCGAAACTGCTTCCGTTCGGCAGCACGAACCGCCCCGCCTTATTCTGCAATTGCACGGTCGCAAGACTGTTGGCGGTGACGTAGGACAGTTCGGCATAGCCGATGCCGCCAGGCGTCATCGGCACCGTCGAGGCCGCGCCGTAGCTGCCTTTGACGCCGGCGCCGACCGGCCAGCTCAGCGTCATGCCGATCCCCATCCTGTCGCGCCATGCTGCGCTGTTCTTCGACAGATAGCGCGAGATCGCGTAGGTGCCGCCCGAGCCGCCCGCATGATACAGCAGCGAAATCGGCAGGTTGGGCAGCGCGAGACTGGGATTGAGCTGCACGATCTGCGGGTCATCCCACGATTTGATGCCGCCCATGAAGATGTCAGCCAGCACGGGCGCGGTGAGCCGTAATTTGCCGGGAAGGACTCCGGGAATGTTGACGACGACGGCGTAGCCGCCGACGACGGTGGGGAACTGCATGATGTCCCCTTCCTTCAGTTTGCTGTCCTCCATCGGCACATCCGACGCGCCGAAATCCGTCAGGCCCTTCAGCACCTGGAGTTGCCCGACCGACGATCCCGAAGGCTGGTAGTTGATCGCGACACCTTTTGCCGCTTTCAGTTGTTCGGCCCATTTGATGTAGATCGGCGCGGCGAAGGCCGAACCGGTCCCCATCACCGGCGTCTCGGCACGACCAGCCGTCATGCCGGCCGTGCCGATGGCGAGCGCCATCACAGCGGTGCGAAGTGCACGCATCTCGGTTTTCCTCTTTGGCTGCAATCGTGCGGGATTAGTCGACGCCGTTCAGGGCGAAGTCGAAGATGTCGTAGTTGCGCAACACGCCTGTAGTCGCGCGCTCGCGGTAGTCCCGCTTGAGCGGGCGCGACAGCACAAACGGCACGCGCTGCTCGCCGAGCCCGCCATGCGAGCGCAAGCGATGGTCACCGAGTGCCGACAGATCATGATCTTCCCGCCGCGCGCCCACCACTGTGCCGCGATCGGTGAACACCGCGAAGTCGCCTTCCCGATCCGGCGGCAACTGGTAGCGTTCGCACACCGTGACACGATCGAGCACCAGCTCGACGCCGGGCAACGACCGCGCAAAGGTCATCATCGCCGCGATATCGCAAGGCTTGAGCAGGTGGACACGCACGAAGCCGCCGAGCGCGCCGTGATGCCGGACGAACGGATCGGCGATCGGACAGATCACCCGCGCAACGCCGGCACCGAACTTCCGGTTCAGCGCATCCTCGAGATAGACGACCTTGGGCCGGCCATCCGCATCGGACTTGTCGGCCATGCCATGATCGGCAGTCAGGGCAACGGTCGCACCGAGTTCGATCAGCCGCGCGATGCGGCGATCGACCGCTGCGTGAAAGTCATTCGATTCCGCCTCGCCCGGCTGGTACTTGTGCTGCACATAGTCCGAGGTCGACAGATACATCAGCTCGGGCTTGGCGGTCTCCATCAGCCTGACGCCGGCATCGAGCGCGAACAGCGACAAGTCGGCGGAGTATTGATCCGGCCGGCCGCGGCCGACCAGTTCCTCGCCGCTGTTGAAGCCGAGCGCGGTGAGATCGGCGACGTTCGGATGTTCGGATGAGAAAGCAATGCCGTCCATCTCATAGGCGAGCACCTTCAGGAGCTTGTCCTTGGCGGTGACCACCGCGGTCCGCACGCCCGCTTTGCTCATCGCACCGAGAATGGTGCCGCAGCGCAGGCGCCGCGCATCCGTCACCATGATCTCTTCGCCGGTGTCGGCATCGAGATAGTAATTGCCGTTGATGCCGTGGATGGCGGGCGAGACGCCGGTGACGATCGAGGTGTTGTTGGTGTTGGTGGTGGTCGGCACCGTCGCCAGCGCCGTGCCGACATAGCCCCCCGCCCGGAGCGCGCCGATCGTCGGCAGCACGCCATCGGCAATGCCGCGCTCCAGATATTCGGGGTCGAAACCGTCGAGGCAGATTACGACAACGGGTCGTGGTGGCCTGGCGTAGCTGCGGCCGTTGGCTTCGATCAAAGGCTGGGTCGTCATGGGGGCATCCGGGTTCTGAATGCCGCCTGGAGGGGCGGCTGGACGTCCCGGGTGGTAGGCCGTTCACATGTGAGAATCGATCGAATAAAATCGACAGATACGTGAGGATAAGTCGCATGTCTGGCGCTGCTTTCCGGCCGCCATCGTCACACGGAGGTCATGGTGAAAGAACGAGAACTGCCGCTGAGCGCCCTGCGGGCGTTTGCGGTGGCGGCGCGCAGCGACAGTCTGAGTGCGGCCGCCGAGGAGCTGGGCGTCACCCACGGCGCCGTCAGCAAGCAGGTGCGCCTCCTGGAGGACTGGCTCGGGCAACAGGTCTTCACCCGCGAAGGCCGCAGCGTGGCGCTGACGCCCTATGGCAGCGTCCTGGCGGAGCAGCTGAGCCAGTCGTTCCGCAATATCGAAGCCGCCTGCCAGTACGTCCGTCGTCGGCGCAGCAAGGCGGTGCTGGCGGTCGAGGCGCCGTCGACATTCGCGATGTATTTCCTGATGCCGCGGCTCAAGCGGTTCGAGAAAGCCAATCCCGATCTGGCGGTGTGGATTTCGACCCGGATGACGGGACAAACGCCGGACGTGTCGTCCCACGATCTCCTGATCACCCGGGGCAGCAGCGAGAAGATCGGCGGGCCTTCGAAGGCATCGACGCCGTTGTTCGAAGAGCACCTGACGCCGGTCTGCAGCCTGGATCTGGTTCAGGAGAGGACCATCGAGAAGCCGGAGGATCTTCTCGCATTTCCGTTGATCACCTCAGCCACCCGGCCAGGGCACTGGGAAGCCTGGCTGCAGAAAGCGGGAATGCGCGACCATCTGTTCGAAGGCGGCCACCGCTTCGACCACATGTTCGTCGCGATGCATGCAGCGCGCGAGGGATTCGGCTCGATCGTCGCGCCGAAGGAGTTCTTTCCGGGTAAGCCGGAGTGGCGGCTCGTCTGCCCGTTTCCCGACGTGGTCGTGAAGGGCGAGAAGTATTTCGCTCAGCCGACCTCGCGCGCAGATCCACGCTATCTCGGCCGGTTCCTGGATTGGCTGAAAGACGAAATCAGGACGTGAGATTCAAAGAGCGTCACGACGCGGTCTGGATCAGCGCATCATCGGCGGAAGCCACGTCCGCGCCGCCCTCTCCGGCGGCGCGCAATCCGCTCAGATCTCGGCGACAAGACCGCCGCGGCCGAGCACGGCGTCCTGCACGAAGTTCCGGCAGCCGCGCAAGGACCGCAGCGCGCGGTTGAAGTCGATGCCGGTCGACACCAGCGAGCGGATCGAGGTCGGGTGACGGGCGATGCCGCGCAGCACCTTGCGCAGATCGATCTCGCCGTTCGGCTTGATCGCGGTGGAGACGACTTGCGGCAGACTGCGGCCCGCCGGGTCGCTGATCACCCGCAGCGCCGCGAAAGGCAGGTTGGCCGCAGCGGCGAAATCGGCAGCGATGTGGCTTTCCATATCAACCGCCGCCGCACCGGTCTCCGAGCGCAGCGCCGCCTTGGCGGTGCGCGCTGCGATCACCTGCTCGGCTCCGACCAAACCGCCGCGCACGACGCGCTGACGGCCGAGCCCGGCGCTTCGCAATAATTCGTCGGTCAGTGCAACTTCCGAGGCCCAGCGGCGTTCACCCGCCACAACCTCGGTGGCGATGACGATGTCACCTGCCTCGAGAGCGGGATCCAGTCCCCCGGCAACGCCGAAGCTGATCACGCCGCGGATCGACGATGGGTCGAAATCGGCCATGATCGCGCGCAATTGCTTCGGATCGCTGCTGCTGCAGATAACGGTGAGGCCCGGCCCCGCCGCGATACGTGCTTCCTGAATCAGGCCCGTCACAATCAGTACCGGCCGCGGATCTTGGCGATGCGCCGCGGCCTGGTCGTCCACTGCCCCCAGAATCACATTCCGACCCCTACCAACTTGCTGTTCGTGGCCTGCAAGTTCCGGTACCGCGCTAGCGCCCAGAGCGGGAAGAACTTCGAATAGCCATGATACCGCAGATAAAACACCCGCGGGAAGCCCGTCGCCGTGTAACGCTGCTCGTCCCACAGTCCTTTTTCGGTCTGTGTGCTTTTCAGGTACTCGATGCCCCGTGCCACGGCGGGATGATCGACCTCACCCGCAGCCATCAGGGCAAGCAAGGCCCATGCCGTCTGTGAGGCGGTCGAGGGGGCACTTTCGTAGCCGCGGTAATCCAGTCGGTAGCTGACGGCGTCCTCGCCCCAGCCGCCGTCGCGGTTCTGCACCGACTCCAGCCAAGCGACCGCCTTGCGGATCATCGGATCGGCATGCGGGACGCCGGCGGCGTTGAGGGCGCACAGCACCGACCAGGTGCCGTAGATGTAATTCATACCCCAGCGGCCGTACCACGACCCCTCGGCGAGCTGGGTGTCGCGCAGATAGCCGACCGCGCGGGCCAGCGCCGGGCTGCTGTCGATCGTCTCACCGAGCTGGGCCAGCATCGAGACGCAGCGCGCGGTGACGTCCTCGGTCGGCGGATCGAGCATCGCGCCATGGTCCGAGAACGGGATATTGTTCAAATAGTACTCAGTGTTGTTGATGTCGAAGGCACCCCAGCCGCCGTCATCGCTCTGCATCCCCTCGATCCACTCGCGGGCGCGGGCGATCGCGGCGTCGTAGGCGGGATTGGGCTGGTCCTTGCGGGCGCGGTCGAGCGCCATCACCACCACCGCGGTGTCGTCGAGATCCGGATAGTGGGCGTTGTTGTACTGGAACGCCCAGCCGCCGGGGCGGACGTTCGGGGCCTTCACGGCCCAGTCGCCCTTGACGTCGAGCACCTGGCGCGGGAGCAGCCAGTCGAGCGCCGGCCGCACCGATTTGGCGCCCTCGTGGCCGTCCGCCTCGAGCACCGCGTGGCTGGCGAGCGCCGTATCCCACACCGGCGACACGCAGGGCTGGCAGTAGGCTTCGTCGCCGCGATCGACCAGCAGCAGATCGATGCCGCGGCGCTGGCTGGCGCGCGGCGGATAGTCCTCGGGATAGCCGAGCGCCTCGTACATCATCACGGCGTTGGCCATCGGCGGGAAGATCGCGCCGATGCCGTCCTCGCCGTTGAGCCGTTCCTCGATGAAGGCGAGCGCCTTGTCGATCGCCCGCTTGCGGATGCCCTTCGGCATCACCGGCTCGATCGCGCGCAGCACGGCGTCGATCGATCCGAACAGCTTGAACAGCGCCCAGTTCTGATGCGGCGCCTTGGCCGGCATGCCGATCGTCTTCGGGTCCTGCAGGAACAGCTCGTCGATGCCGACGCCCTTGGGGTTCTTGGCCCGCGGCTTCAGCGCGCACAGCACGAGCAGCGGCACCATCGTGGTGCGCGCCCAATACGAGACCTTGGTCAGCGTGAACGGCGACCAGCTCGGCAGCAACATGATCTCGACCGGCAGCACCGGAACCGCGCGCCAGGTGGTCACGCCGTACAGCGACAGCAGGAACCGGGTGAAGACGTTGGAATGGATCGCGCCGCCCCGCGAGCGGATCGCCTCGCGCGCTCGCACCATGTGCGGGGCATCGATGCTGTCGCCGATCATCTTCAGCGCGAAGTACCCCTTCACGCTGGCGCTCATGTCGAAGTCGCCGTCGTGGACCAGCGGCCAGCCGCCATGGGCCCCCTGGATGCGGCGCAAATATACCGCAATCTTGGCTTCGAGCGCGGCGTCGACCGGCTCGCCGAGGTAGTGCCGCAGCAGCACGTATTCGGCAGGAATGGTGCAATCGGCCTCGAGTTCGAACACCCAATGGCCGTCATCGCGACGATAGTTCAGCAGCGCGCTACGCGCCGCATCGATCGAAGCTTCGAGCGCGTTGCGCCCGACACCAGTCGTGTAGCTGCCGGAATCCATTTTATCTGCTGAGTCTCCGTGTTGAGGGCCGGATCAGGCGCGCCCGGCGGCCAATACCAGGTCCGCGGCACGGTTGCCGGACCGGACCGATCCTTCGATGGTCGCCGGTAACCCCGTATCAGTCCAATCGCCTGCGAGATATAGGTTTCTCCACTGGGTGACCGGCCCGGGGCGCAGGGCGTTCTGCGCCGGTGTAGCCGCGAACGTCGCGCGGCGCTCGCGGACAATTTGCCACGGCGGCAGATTGGCCGAGATCCCCGCGATCTTGCAGATTTCGCCCCAAACTTCGGTCGCCAGCTGCTCGCGGGGCGCGTCGACCAGCCGGTCGCCGTTGCTGATGGTGACCGACAGCCGGTTCGGGAACGCGAACAGCCATTCCACCACCCCGCCGATCACCCCGGTCAGGGCCGGCATGCCGGGCGGCGGCGCATAGTTGAAATGCGCATTCACGATGGCACGGTATTCCTGCGGCGTCTTCAGGCCGGGCAGCAGCGAGGCGGCCGGACGCGGCGGCACCGCCAGAACCACCACATCGTCCGGGCCGAGGGTGACGACATCCTCGCCGCCGAACTGCAGCGCGCCGACGCGGTCGCCCGACATCGTCAGCGCCCGCAGCTCATGGCCGAACCGCACCCCGGGGCCGGTGGCGGCGAGCTGCGCCACCGCCGGCTCGACCAGCACGGCCGACAGGCCATCGCGGGCGATCAGCGGCCGGCAGGCCTTGCCGCCAGCCAGCAGCGTCTCGCGCACCACCGCGCCGGCGAGACCCGCCGAGCCTTCCGGCGGATCGACGTTGAGCGCGGCGAGCAGCAGCGGCGCCACCAGGCGATCGTACAGCGGGCCCGAGCAGTTGATTGTATCGCCGATCAGCTTGGTGGTCGGCGCCCACAATAGCGGCATCAGGCCGAGGTAATCGCCGATCGAGGTATCCGGCACGCGGCTCTTGGCATCGAACAGCCACAGCGGCAGCTTGCCGCTGCCGAGCTTCAGCCGCCAGCGCGCGTTGGCCGGCAGATCGATGAAGTCGAACTCGGCACTCGCGGGACCGACAAGGCCGGCCTCGGTGCCGATCGTGCGCGCGTAGTCGCAGGCGGCCTGATTGCCGGACAGCAGCAGGTGATTGCCGTTGTCGATGACCAGCCCGGTCTGGGCATCGAAATACGAGCGGCAGCGGCCGCCGGCCTGCTGCATCGCTTCGTGAACCTGGACGGTGAGACCGGCGCGGGCGAGCCGGATCGCGGCCGCAAGGCCGGAGATTCCCGCACCAATGACGTGAACTGTTTTCGACATCACACGATCGCGTATTGCAGCAGGATGGCGATCTTCGAAGCCTTGCCGAGCTTCACCGGGGCGCGCGGCGCTGCGAAACCGCGCGCGATCAGAAGCTGCAAGATCGAGTAGTAGTACTTGCCCATGATGCGGGGAGCCTTCACCACCCGGCGCGGATTGCGGTTCATCACCTTGTCGGCGGCGGCGAAATGCGCGAGCGCACGCTCCACCAGCGGCGCGCAGACGCTCGGCAGCGCCGGATGCGCCGCGACCACGCGCGGATCGGTGGCGGTGATACCGGCCTTGTGCAGCAGCTCGCTGGGCAGATACAGCCGGCCGATACCGGCATCCTCGTCGATGTCGCGCAGGATGTTGGTGAGCTGCAGCGCGCGGCCGAGATGATGCGACAGCTCGATGCCGTCGCCCTCCGGCAGACCGAAGATCCGCACCGAAAGCCGCCCAACCGCGCTGGCGACGCGATCGCAGTACAGATCGAGCGTGGCTTCATCGGGCGCGCGGATGTCGGCGTCGACATCCATTTCCATGCCGTCGATGATCGCTTCGAAATCCTCGCGCTTCAGCCCGAAGGTGCGCAGCGACTCCTGATAGTCCGCAAGCCGCGGCGGCGGTGCGCCGCGATACAGCGCCGCGATGTCGTCGCGCCATTGCTGCAGCTCGGCGACCCGCTGCTCGCGCGGCCGGTCGGAATCGGCGATGTCGTCGACGAAGCGGCAGAAGCTGTAGACCTGGAACATCGCCTCGCGCTGCGGGCGCGGCAGGATGCGCATCGCGGCGTAGAACGAACTGCCGAGCGCGACGCCTTGATGCGCGGCCGGCTCTGGCGTGGCGTGAACGGTCATGCGCGCGGTGCCGGATGCGACACCGGCCCCTTTCCGAAGCTACGACGGACGATCTCCGAACTCATCGCGCCGAAGCTGGCGATGACGAATTCGATCGGCTTCAGATGCACGCGCTCGCTGAGCGGATCGCGGGTCTGCAGCATCCGCACGATGCGATCGGCGTAGGCCTGGATCACCGAGACTTCGAGGCCGAGCCGAAAATCCTTGATCTCGGCAGCGAGCGGCCGGCCATCGCCGAGCAGCGATGCGGTGCGCACCGCGAGACCCTGCAGGCACTTCAGTAGCGCCGGCGACGATTTCTGCAGACCGAGGTCTTCGACCTTGGCGCCGGCGGCATCGAGCACGTCACGCGGCAGATACACGCGATTGAGGGTGCGATAGTCCTTGCCGCAGTCCTGCAGGTGATTGTTGATCTGAAGCCCAGCGCACAGCGCGTCGGACGCCTGCCACGTGGTGGTGCTTTCACCGTGGACGTCGAGCATGAAGCGGCCGACCGGCATCGCCGAATAGCGGCAGTAGTGGATGACCTCGTCCCAATCCTCGTAGCGCAGCTTGGTGACGTCCATCCGGAATGCCGTCAGCAGATCGAGGGCGTGGCGCGGCGGCATGCCGCGCTCGGCCAGCGCCCGGCGCAGATGCACCGCCTCGGGCTGGGTCTCCCCGCGGCCGAGCAGCTCGGCTTCGAGCAGATCGAGATATTCGAGCTTGGTCTCGGCATCGAGCATCTCGTGATCGGCGATGTCGTCCGCGGTCCGGACGAAATTATAGAACGCCAGAATCAGGTCGCGGTGCCGCGGATGGATGATCCACGACGCGACCGGGAAATTCTCGTCCCGGTGGGTCTTGCCCGATCGAAGCTCGCTCGCAGACGTCATCGGCACTGGCTAAACACTTGGTTTGAACACGAAAAAAAGCGAACGGCCGCACCCGGCCGGGCCGGGCGCACCGTTCGCGACGCCATATAAGGGAAATCGCCGGCTAAACCAACGATCTTGACGGACGATGTCCGGGCCGCAGTTTCGCCCGGATCGCCGCCGCGGCCGCCAAACCGGACCGAAGCAGGCCCGGCGGATGCCGACTCACCGCCTCACTGGCCGTGGCTGACCAACACCTGGTTGCAGGCTTTGCTGATCTTCTCGCGATTCTGCTGCAGGCAGGACAGGATCACCAGATCGCTCTGCTCCATCACGGAGCGGCAGAAACGCGACACGTCCCGCGAGCAGGCCTTCTGCTCGGCTTCGGTGCCGCTGCGCTGCTGTTGCTGGGCATTGGCGCCGGAGGACATCGAAACGAGCAGCAACGCGAGCGCAACCAAGGTCTTTTGCATTGTCTTCCTTCGATATGTGGCTGGGGGTCGAAACCCGTTCTCGATCACATCTACGGCGCCGCTTGGAAGGGGTCGCGGTGCACACGATCGGCACAACGGTATGATGCGTCGATCAAGGTGACAAATACGGCCAAATTAGTGCCGACGCACGCGCCTTCGCGGACGGGTGGCGGAAAGCCGCGGAATACCTGTCATTTTTTCACGGAACGTTGCCGATTTGATGCAAATACTATAGTTCCGCGAGCAGCGCGGACGGAACAACACGCGCCGTGCGCCCTGGTGTGCATGCGCAGCGTTACTATGTGATTTGAACCTGCCGCGAGGCGAACACACTAACCAGCGACGTGACGCCACCGTCGTCACCCCAGCGATCTCCCAAGGATGGCCAGAATGAGCCTGCTTCGTTCCACCACTTCCTCCATCCATGCGTTGAAGGCGGCCGGGATCGGCGCCGCGATGCTGTTCTCGGCATCGGCAGCGCTGGCAGATTCCGGACCGTTCGCCGGCTTCGAAGGAGCATGGTCGGGGACTGGGACGGTGTCGCTATCCGACGGCTCGAAGGAGCGCATCCGCTGCAAGGCGAATTATCGCGGCAGCGGCGGCGGCAATCAGCTGGCTCTGACGTTGCGCTGCGCCAGCGACAGCTACAAGTTCGACCTTTCCGCTGACGCCGCCACCAACGGCGACCGCATCTCCGGCAACTGGAGCGAGACCAGCCGCAACGTCAACGGCAGCCTGCAGGGCAAGGCCGGCGGCGGCCGGATCGAAGTGTTCGTGGAAGCCGCCGGGTTCGCCGCCAGCCTGTCGCTGACCACCCACGGCAACAAGCAGTCGGTGGCGATCAGCTCGAAGGGCGAGATCCGCGGCGTCAACATTTCGATGACCCGCGGCTGATCACCGCCTTCTCCGGCTCCATCAACAAAAAGCCCTCCGGATCAGCCGATCCGGAGGGCTTTTACTTTTCGACAAGCCGATCGTTTGTCGTGCGCTACACCACCGAGCCGGCGTTACCTTTGCCGCGCAGGCGGTGCGCGACGCTGATCAGCCACATCGCGGTCGGGCGCAGGATGAACAGGTCGGCGATCAGTGCCGCCACCATCGCGAAGGCGCTGAGCCAGCCGAACAGTCGCAGCGACGGCAGGTCCGAGAACACCGTGACGCCGAGGCCGCAAGCCAGAACCACAGTGGTGAGAATCAGGGCCGGGCCGACCAGTACGGTGGCGCGTTCGACGGCAAGCCCGGCGCTGACGCCAGGCGGGCTCTCCAGCCGCAGCCGGTTGAGGAAGTGGATCGTGGCGGACAGGCCGAGGCCGAACGAAACCGTCAGCGCGACCACACTGGCGAATTGCAGCCCCTCTCCCATCAGCCACAACAGCGTGCCCGACAGCACCACCGGGAAGATGCCCGGCAGGATGCAGGCCAGCATCACCACCACCGAGCGGAACGCCAGGCCGATGAAGATCGCCACCAGCGCGAACTCGATGGTGAGGCCGTGGTTGAGCTTGGAGATCATGTCGGCGCTGTTCCGCGCCGCGATTGCCGACAGACCGGTGACCGCGACTTCGTAGCCCGGATGCTTCTGCCGCACGCTGTCGAGCGCGTGATCGAGCTTCTGCACCACCGGCAGGATTTCGCTGGAGTCGAGATCTGGCACGCGGCCCGAGACTACCACTGCGGTCTGATCCTCGGCGATGAAGCGCCGCACCAGATTGGCGGGCAGCAGGTCGACGTATTCCTTCAGCGTGTCGACGCTGGTGGTATGTGCCTTCTCGGCGAGCCAGCGGCGCAGCGTTTCCACCGACCAGACGTTGCCGACGCCTGCCTGCTTCTCGACCGTGGAATGAACCTCGGCGATGATCTGCAGGCTCTCGGGCGAATACAGCGATTGGCCCTTGGGGAATTCGATCAGCACGTCGATCGGATTGGCACCGGTGAGCTTGGCGTCGAGCCGGTCGCTCGCCTGCACCGCCTGCTCCTTGTCGGGCACCTGATCGGCCAGCCGATAGCGCGGCTCGAGATTGGCGTAGATCACCGCCAGGCCGCCGACCACCAGAACCGCCAGCAGGCTGAACAGGCCGGGCCGGCCGACCATCCGCACCGCGATGAAGGCGCAGAACCGGCGCAGCGCGTTGACGCCGAGATCGGCGCTCTGGAATTTCGCCGCGAAGGCTTCCTCGTGGCGCACCAGCAGCACGCCGAACACCGGCACCAGCGTCAGCACCGCGACCAGCGCCAGTACGGTGGCGAGCAGGCCCGCCTCGCCGAATGCGCGGATCAGGTCGGAATTGGAGAACTGCAACGCGATGAACGAAATGCCGGCGGTGGCATGGGTCAGCACGCAGGCCGGCCCGACCACCAGGACGGCGTTCTTGAACGCGGTGTATTTGTCCTCCCCAGCGATCAACCGGTCTCGTGCCGCGAAGGTCAGCTGCATCGAGTCCGAGAAGCTGATCACCATGATCAGCGGCGTCATCACGTTGAGGAACATGTTGAGGCTGAAGCCGGCCCAGCCCAGCACACCGAGCGCCAGCAGGATCGCGAGCAGCGGCGGGAACGCCGCCACCACCATGAACGAGATCTTGCGGAAGAACAGGATGGCGATGACGCAGCCGGCCAGGATGCCGGCGAGGTTGTAGATCAGCCCGTCACGCTCGACCGCGTTGCGGATTTCGAGCTGCATCACCGGCACGCCGGACAATTGTCGGCTGAGGCCAGAGCCCTCGAGATCGTCGGTCATCACCTTGCGCATTTCGGCGATGGTGGCGCGCAGCCGGGTGTTGTCGGCCACCACCTTCGGATCGAGCGACAGCACGACCAGCGCCAGCGTCCCATCCTCCGACAGCAGCTTGCCGCGGATGATCTCGTTGGTCTTCACCGTCTGGGCGAACTGGTCGTAAGCCTCACCTTCCGGCAATTCCGGCGGGAACAGAGCCGCCGGAAGCTTGCCGGGCTCCGGCGCCTGCCGCGCCGAGAACAGCGAGATCAGGCCGCGGACGCCGTCGATCAGTTGCAGATCGGTGACGGTGTCACGCAGCTTCTCCAGATTCTCGCGCGCCAGCAGCTCCTTGCCCTCGACCACCATCAGCACGTCGAACTCGGTCGACGGAAACCGCTTCGTGACCTCCTCGTACTGCTTGAACTCCTTGGTGTCGGAGCGAAACAGTTGGCTCAGGGAGTCGTCGATCTTGATCCGTTCGATGCCGAACACGGCACCGACGATGAGGGCCAGCAGGATGATGCATGACACCACCGGCGCGCGCAGCGGGATCAGACCCAGCCGCTCCAGACCAAAAGCGATGCTAACCCGCCGTCGCTTCAATTCCGCGACTTCGGTGTCGCTCACGTTTCTATCCAGCATGCGCTGTTCCGTCCTGTCGATCGCTCGTCCTAGCCAAACTTCCCGGCACGAATGCGACAGCGTCGCATCGCCCGGAATCCTGGTGTTGGGACATGCAGCAATTCACCACGTGCGCAGGCTCGGACCGACCGCCCTTCGGAATCGAGACTGGGAACCCGAATCCACCAGATTCGCGGCCCGGTTGCGAGTTTTCCGGCAGCTTGGGATCACGGCGGAGGCAGTTCCGGCATCAGGCTGCCGCTCTCGTCCTTGAGCGCCACCCCGGTCACCTGCCGCACCAAGCCTTCGCGGATCAGCCAGGCGATCTTGTGAGCCGCCTCCTCCGCCGAAATCCCGGAAGCGTGGATATTCGAGACGCAATTACGGTCGGCATCGGTCAGGCCGGGGCGCGGTCCGAACGTCAGATAAGCGCCGAGGCTGGCCGGCGCCGACAGGCCCGGCCGTTCGCCGATCAGCACAACCACCATGCGGGCACCGAGTGCCGCGCCGATCTCGTCCCCGAGCGCGACCCGGGCGCCGGTTGCCACCGCGGCGGCTCCGACGCCGATCCGCGCCGCGGCGAGCCGAGGTAACAGATGCCGCACCACGGCAGTCGCCTGGGCCGCCACAGCGACCGGGGACAGGCCATCGCCGATCACCAGCGCAACGTCGCCCGCCGGCGGGGCTCCCGACAGGACATCACGCGCGGCCGGGTCGAGCTGCCGGCCGAGATCCGGGCGGGCCAGATAGTCGCGCCTGTCGGCGGCGCGGCTCGACACCCGCAGGGTCGGCAAGCCGAGCGCCTGCAGCTCGGCGGCGAGCGCCGCGGCATCGAAGCCGGCATGGACTGCGTCGCGGGCGCGGGCATGGGCCAGGGTGAAATCCAGCAGCGCCTCGGTCGGCAGGCTGGCGCCGGCGCGGCCGAGCGCGACGCGGGCCGGGGTCAAACGGCGCAGCTCTGCCAGCGAGCGCGGCGGGGTAGCAGGTGAGTTCATCGTTGTCCTTATTCCGCCGGCACCGCCGCTTCGCGCAGGCGCAGCGAGTAGTTCGAGGCGTTGGCATGGCCGCGCGAGGCCTCGCGCGCGTAGATGATCAGATGATGCGCCACCACCATCACCAGCAGCAGGTTCTCGATGTCGCCACGGATCAAGCGTCGTAGCGCGAATTTCCAGAATGCCAGCTTGTAATCGCCGCGAATGCCGATCTGCCAGATGATGTTGCGCAGCATGATCATGCCGCGCTTGATATTGGCCTTCGACGCCCGCTGCGGCGTCGACGGATGCAGCCGCGTCGCGTAGGCGTGGCCGATCTGGTACTCGTAGCGTTTCAGCAGCGCCTCGGGCTCGTAAGCCCGCGCCATGCAGTCCTTCCACATCGCTACCACCTGGTCGTGCGGCAGCAGGAAGTCGACGTTGGATTCGCGGTTGTCGTCGTGGACCAGCCGGCCTTCGCGCTCCAAGCGATCCCACAGCGGCGTCTTCGGCAAGGCCTGCAGCAGGTTGATGGTGAGCAGCGGGATCTGCGACTGCTCGATGAACTGCATCAGAAACTCGCCGGTCTCCGGCGTGTCGGTGTCGAGGCCGAGGATGATGCCCGACACCACCTCGATGCCGTAGCTCGAGATCGTGCGCACGCCTTCGAGAATCGGGACCATCATGTTGTGGTCCTTGTGCATCGCCTTCAGTGCGGTCGGATCCGGCGTCTCGATCCCGCAGAAGATCGTGCAGAAATATGCCTCCCGCATCAGTTCGAGAATCTCGGGCCGCTTGGCAATGTTCAGCGTCGCCTCACAGGCGAGTTGCAGCTGAAAGCCGGTGCGCTTCTGCCACTCGACCAGATGCGGCAATAGATCGAGCGCCGCCTTGCGGTTGCCGATGAAATTGTCGTCGACGAAATACACCGAGCCGCGGATGCCGCATTCGATCATGCGGTCGAGCTCGGTGATGATCTGCTCCGGCGTCTTCAGCCGCGGGTTGCGGCCGTACAGGCCGGGAATGTCGCAAAATTCGCACTGGTACGGACAGCCGGATGAGTACTGGATGCTGCCGAGCAAATATTTGCTGCATTCCGCCAGCTCGTAGGCCGGAATCGGAAACAGCGTCATGTCGAGGCGGTCTTCGGTGGTGAACACGACCTGCCGCTTCGGCCGCGTCACGTCGTGGGCCAGTCGGGCGATCAATTGATCGGTGGCGTCGCCGAGTTCGCCGACATGCAGATAGTCGAAATTCGGATAGTAGTCGGGGCAGGCGCTGACTGAGGGACCGCCGAGCGCGACCGGCAGGTCGAAATCATGTGCGCGCCGGCAGATGTCGTTCATCTGCTGTCGCTGGATATGCATGCCGCTGACGAACACCGCGTCGGCCCAGGCGAAATCGTCTGCTGTCGCGGGGCGGATGTTCTCGTCGATGAAGCGGACCGACCATTCATCCGGCAGATAGGCGGCGATCACCAGCAGCCCCTGCGGCGGCATGAAGGCGGCGACATCGTCCATCAACGGATAGGAGTGCTGAAACGTACCGAAGGACTTGGTGTAGCGCGGGAAGATACACAGAATACGACGACTGGTCTGCCCGGATTCGGCCTTCATCGAACTTTCCCCGCGAACGTCACGCTGTCCGAGTTGGTTGCGGTGACCGCGCGCACGGTTCGACCACCGGCCCCAAAAACGGCAAGTTCAATACAACTGCGCGACTCGCGACCGGTTCCCCACGGCTGCAAAAATCCCGCCCGATCGCGGCCGTGATGCATGATCTAATCACGACCGCCGCGGAGCGGCCAGCGTTTCTTTGACAGTTCTGGACGACGGCGCGCGATCAGGCGATCAGCCGCGCTGCGATCTCCGGCAGCAGGGCACCATCCGTCAGCGGGCGGTGATCAGGGCCGGCAAAACCGGCGCGGACCAGCCAGTCGTCGAATTCCGGCGCACGCTTCAGGCCGAACAAATCGCGGACGTATAGCGCGTCGTGAAACGAGGTCGACTGGTAGTTCAGCATCACGTCATCCGCGCCGGGCACGCCCATGATGAAATTGACGCCGGCCGCTGCGAGCAGCGTGAGCAGCGTGTCCATGTCGTCCTGATCGGCTTCGGCATGGTTGGTGTAGCAGATGTCGACCCCGAGCGGCAGGCCGAGCAGCTTGCCGCAGAAATGGTCCTCCAGGCCCGCGCGCACGATCTGCTTGCCGTCGTACAGATATTCCGGGCCGATGAAGCCGACCACGCTGTTGACCAGCAGCGGCGAGAACGCCCGCGCCACCGCATAGGCGCGTGCTTCGCAGGTCTGCTGATCGACGCCATGATGCGCGTTCGCCGACAGCGCCGAGCCCTGCCCGGTCTCGAAATACATCACGTTGTCGCCGACCGTACCCCGCTTCTGCGCCAGCGTCGCCTGATGGGCTTCGGCGAGCAATGCCAGATCGATGCCGAAGCTTCGATTGGCGGCTTCCGTGCCGGCGATCGACTGGAACGTCAGGTCGACCGGCGCGCCCTGCTCGATCAGGCGCAGCGTCGTGGTGACATGGGTGAGCACGCAGCCCTGTGTCGGAATCGCCAGGTGCGTAATGATGTCGTCAAGCAGTCGCACCAGCTGGCCGAGCACCGCCGGATCGTCGCTCGCCGGATTGATGCCGATGCAGGCGTCGCCGGCGCCGAGCAGCAGGCCGTCCAGAATGGACGCAGTGATGCCGCGGGCATCGTCGAACGGATGGTTGGGCTGCAGCCGCACGCTCATCCGCCCGGGCAATCCGATGGTGTTGCGGAAACGGGTAACCACGCTGCACTTCTTCGCTACCAGGATCAGGTCCTGATTGCGCATCAGCTTCGACACCGCGGCGACCATTTCGGGTGTCAGGCCCGGCGCCAGCGCGGCGAGTGCCGCCGGTGTCGCAGCGTCCGACAGCAGCCAGTCACGGAAGCCGCCGACGGTGAGTGAGGCCACAGCTGCGAACGCCGCCGCGTCGTGACGGTCGGCGATCAGCCGTGTCACCTCGTCGGCTTCGTAAGGGATCACCATTTCGGACAGGAATTGCCGCAGCGGCAGGTCCGCCAGCGCCATCCGCGCCGCCACCATCTGCTCGGCGCTATCGGCGGCGATGCCGGCGAGGCGATCGCCCGAGCGCGGCGGGCTCGCCTTGGCGAGCAGGTCGCGCAGGTCCTCGAACACGAACGAGACGTTGCCGATGCTGTGGCGATAGATCATGGCGTCCCCGGCACGGTGCTGCAAGCGCAGCTCGGGCCGGAGGGTAGCAAAGGCGTGCGCGTCAGGCGACCCGCACGGTTGCGAGAAATTTAGCCACCTCGGCGCGCAGCCGGTTGTTTTCGTGGGACAGCAACTGAGCCGAGGTCAGCACCTCGTCCGAGGCCGCACCAGTGTCGGCAGCACCGCGATTGACGTTGCCGATACTGGCCGCAACCTGATTGGTGCCGATCGCCGCCTGCTGCACGCTGCGGGCGATCTCCTGGGTGGCGCTGCCCTGCTCGCCCACGGATGCGGCGATAGTCGAGGAGATATGCGCGATCTTGCCGATGGTGCCGCCGATCTCCTTGATGGCATCCACCGACTCCCGGGTCGCAGCCTGCATCTCGGCAATCTGCGCGCTGATTTCGTCGGTGGCTTTCGCGGTCTGCTCCGCCAGCGCCTTGACCTCCTGCGCCACCACCGCAAAGCCACGCCCCGCCTCGCCCGCACGGGCGGACTCGATGGTGGCGTTGAGCGCGAGCAGATTGGTCTGGCCCGCGATGGTGGTGATCAGCTGGGTGACGTCGCCGATGCGGTTGGCGGCCTGCGCCAGCTTGGCGATCCGCGCGTCGGTCTGTTCGGCCTGCTGCACCGCTTCGTCCGCGATCTTGCGCGACTCGCTGACCTGGCGGCCGATCTCTTCGACCGAAGCCGACATCTGCTCGGTTGCGGACGCCACCGACTGTACGTTGGTCGAGGTTTGCGATGAGGCTGCCGCCACCATAGTGGCGAGCTGCTGGGTCTCGGCGCTGCCCTTGGCGAGCGCGCCGGCGGAAACCTCCAGCGCCTGCGAGGCGACGCCGACCTGCTCGACGATCTGACCGACCGCGGCTTCAAAGCCATCGGCGAGTTGATGCAGCTCGGCGCGGCGGGCTTCGGCGGCGATCTCCTCCTGGCGCTGGCGCTCGGCCTGCTCGCGCTCGGCCTTGGCCACCGCCTGCACTTTGAAATCCTCGACGGCGCGGGCCATCTGGCCGACCTCATCGCCGCGGTCGAGCCCAGGCAACTGCACCCCGAAATTGCCGGCCGCGAGCTCGTGCATCGCGCCGGACATCGCCACCACCGGGCGGGCGATACCGCGGCCGATCAGGAACGAGAACGCGATACCGACCAGCGCGGCGGCCGCCACGATGCCGCCGAGCATCCATTGCTCGCGTTCGAGCGCGATGCCGGTGTGGGCGATCTCGCGATCCCGGCTGTCGTTGGTCGACAGGATCAGGTCGCTGACCAGCGAGTCGATATCGGTAAAACTCTTCTCGGCGCTCTTGATGAAGAGCAAGGCCGAGCCGGCGTCGCCGTCGGCCATCTCGACCGCGTTCTTGGCCTGCTTCTGATAGCCTGCGACCGCGGCCTTGAGCTTCTGGAACGGCGGCTTGGCGGCGTCGGCGCCGAGCGCCTTCTCGACTTCGCCGAGCGAGGCCGGGACCTGCGCCAACGCCGCGGTGGTTTCCTTCATCACCTTGGTGAGCTTGGCCGCATCGCTCTCATTGGCGGCGGTCGCCGCCATCCGGTACAGCTTGGCGTGCGCGGTCCAGGCAGCGTTGTTGAGGTCGGAGGCAAGCTCGGAGAGCCGCACCGGACCCGACACCAGCTTGTCGACGTTTTGCTGATTATCGCGTAGCGACACCAGCGCAAACGCGCCGACGCCGATCATCACCAGAACGAGGAATGCGGGAGCGAGCTGGACCTTCCACGACAGTCCGAGGTGTCTGATCCAGCTTCCCATCAGCAACGTCCTGATTTCAGTTCAGCAGCGAGCGGGGGCGATACGCGCCGCCGTCACAGTTTGTAGACGCCGGCGCAGACCGCGGTGTTGTCGAGCCGTTCGCAATACATTTCCTTGGGCTCGACCTTCTTGCTGACCGGATTGACGAATTTGTAGTCCTGCCAAAACGACGGCTGCTTGGCGGCCATCTCGACGCGCTCTTTGACGTAGAGCTTGCCGTCGACGTCCTGCGCGTCGATCATGTCCTTGCCGATAAACTTGGCGTTGGCGCCGTGCGCCAGAACCTTGCCGTCGAGCTGATAGACCACGACGTAGAGGTCGTCCTTCACGAACGGGCCGGCCTTGTCGCTGATCACCACATAGGCCTTTTCGGCGCCATCGGCCTTGATCGCCTCGACGGCCTTTTTGACCATCGCAACGGCATCGTCCTTGCTGGCGCCGGCCAGCGCCGGAGCGGCAGCGAATGCCAGCGCGGCGGCGGCCGCCCCCACGGCGATCATCTTATGGCTCATGGAAAACTCCTCCTGGGAAAATGCGAAAGCTCAGGCGCAGCCACGTTGACGAGCAAACGCGAACGTTGAGTTAAGCACCACCCTGGGGTTGCTACCAGGCGTCCGACTGGTGAACTGATAACTAACCGGCGGGAACTAATTCTCGGATTGCGCAGGTCCGCGAGCAGCTAGCGGGCGCTCTGCGGCTGTCCGGTGCGCTACTCGACCGGAATGACGTCGACCGCCACCGAGAGTTTCTGTCGGCGGGAACCGACGATGACCCCGTCGACCGGGGAGACGTCCGAGAAATCCCGGCCGACCGCCAGGACGATGTGATCCGTTGCAACCAACAGGTCATTGGTCGGGTCGAAGCCGATCCAGCCGAGTTCGTTGCCGCACCACACCGACACCCAGGCGTGGGTCGCATCGGCGCCCTGCAGCCGCTCCTGCCCCTCGGGCGGATAGGTCCGCAAATAACCGCTGACATAGGCCGCCGGCAGACCGAGTCCGCGCAAGCCGGCGATCATCACATGGGCGAAGTCCTGGCAGACGCCGTGGCGCTTCTCGAACACTTCGGCCAGCGGCGTCGAAATCACCGTCGCCTTGGGGTCGTAGCGGAATTCGGTGCGGATCCGCCGCATCAGCTCCGCGGTGCCGGCGAGCACGCCGCGGCCGTGCGGAAAACTCTGCACCGCGTAGCGGGTCACTGCCGGCAGGATCGGCACCAGCGGGCTGGCAAACACATAGCCGACCGGCGAGGACGCACCGAGGCTCGGGCTGGTGAGCGCCGCATCGCGGACCGGCTCCCAGGGCTGGCTGCCGGAGTCACGCGGCGGCGGCTGCCGCGTCACCTCGACCCGCGACCGGCTGTCGATCCGCAGTACCTTGTGCGGCGCCTCGATCACGATGCTCTCGGTGACCGTGCCGAAGAAGTCGGTACGGGCGGTGCGGGCCGCCGGCCGCGGCTTGATCTCGATCGCATGCGACAGCAGTGACTGGCCGGGCTCCGAGATCGGCTTCAGCCGCAGCGAGCAGCGGGCGAAACTCACCTGGCTGCCGTAGGAATAGGTCGTGACGTGGCGAATGTCGTAGATCACGCCAGCCCCGTCAGCTTTTCCGGCCGCATCGCGCTGGCGCCGTGCGGGAAGTAGTGGGCCCCGACCGCCTCGGCGAGGCTGAGTAGATCCTGCTCTAGCGCGAACAGCCACGACGCATCGATGGTCTCGGCTTCGGCGGCGGTCAGTTTCGCTAGCGTCGAGACCGCCAGCCGCTGCGGCCGCTCGATCAGTCCGCCTTCGTGCAGCGCCGGCAGGCTGGCGATGTGGTCGTTGAGCTCTTCGACCTGGAACGCCACCGAACGCGGATTGTACGGGTCGAGCACGGCAAGATCGCGCACCGGGGCCAGCAGCGGCGCCAGCAGATAGCGCGACCGATAGGTGATCTGCGAATCCACCAGCGTCAGCAGCACGTCGAGGTCTTCGGCGGTGGCGCCGTCGCAGGAGAACTGCCGAGCGAACCGCGCGGTGTTGACGGCGCGCTCAACGCGGCGGCCGATCCGCAGGAAGCGCCAGCCGGCGGCGCGGTTCATGTTTTCGTTCGACAGGCCGGAGAAGCTCGCGAGTTCCTGCAGCGCGACCTCCGCGGCCTGGACCACCGCCTCTTCGCCCTCGACTGGCACGGCGAGACGCGCTTCCATCTGGGTGATGACGTGCCAGGCATCCGGCGACAGCCGCTCGCGCAGCGACGAAGCGTTGCGCTGGGCGGCGCGGATCAGCGACAGCGCCGAGCCGAACTCGTCCGGGCTCTGCAGCGCATCCGCGGCAATTTTCGCGGTCTGCGCGCGAGGACCGAGCGAAGTCGCGCCCCAGGCAATCAGCAGCCGCTGGATTTTCTCGATCGCATGGTGCAGCGGCCCCTTGCCGGGATCGCGCTGCGGCGCGCTGAGCGCGCGCAGCAGCCGCAGCGTCGCCTCGGCGCGTTCGAGATAGCGGCCGAGCCAGAACAGATTGTCGGCGGCACGGCTCGGCAGCACGCCGGTGATGCGGCGGATGCGGACGCTGTCGACCGCGGGCAATAGCGACGACGGCGCCACCGCATGATCGGCCACCACCCAGACGTCGGCGGCGCGGGCGCCCTCACCCATCGACACCGCGCGCGAGTCGAGCCGGTCGGCGATCCGGCAGAACCCTCCGGGCATCACCGCCCAGCCGTTCTCGGTGGCGGCGGCGAACACGCGCAGCACGAACGGCCGCGGCGCCAGCTTGCCGTCGTCCCACACCGGCGTGGTCGACAGCCGGACCTGCTCCTGCGCCACGTAGTCGAGGCCGCGCGCCGCAATCGCGTCGCGCAGATGATCGCGCACCACCGGCGGCAATTCGCCGGGCAGCACCGGGCCATGATGCGAGAAGCCCGGCACGCTCTGGCCGTAAGCGCCTTCGATCACGAACTCGTCGAGCCGGTCGAGCACTTCCTCGCGCGCGGCTGTCTGGCCGCACCACCAGGTGGCGATGTGCGGCATCTTGAGGTCTTCGCCGAGCAGCCGGCGCGCCAGCGGCGGCAGGAAGCCGAGCAGCGAACGCGCTTCGAGCACGCCGGAGCCCGGCATGTTGGCGACCACCACGCCGCTCTTGCGGATGACGTCGATCAGACCGGCGACGCCGAGCTGCGACGAGGCATCGAGCTCCAGCGGATCGAGCGAATTGGCATCGACCCGGCGCAGCAGCACGTCGATCCGCTTTAGCCCGGCGACGGTGCGGATGTGCAGACGATCGTCGGCCACCGCGAGGTCATCGCCTTCGACCAGCAGGAAGCCGAGATAGCGCGCCAGCGTGGCGTGCTCGAAGTAAGTCTCGCTGAACCGGCCCGGCGTCAGTAGCCCGATGCGCGGCTCATCGCGATCGGCGGTGGCGCGCAGGCTGTCGCGGAACGCCTCGAAGAACGAGGCGACGCGCTCGACATTCATCGATTTGTAGAGATCGTTGAAGGCGCGCGACAGCACCAGACGGTTTTCCAGCGCATAGCCGGCGCCCGACGGCGCCTGGGTGCGATCGCCCAGCACCCACCACTGCCCATCCGGGCCGCGGCCGATGTCGGCGGCGTAGAAATGCAGATAGCGGCCACCCGGCGGTTTGACGCCAACCATCGGCCGCAAGTAATCGGCGCTGCCGGCAATCGCGGCGGCCGGCAGAGCGCCATCGGCAATCAGCGAGCCTTGGCCGTAGATGTCCTGCAGCACGCCTTCGAGCAGCGTCGCGCGCTGGGCGATGCCGGTGGCGATCTGCTGCCACTCGCTTTCCCCGATCAGCAGCGGCACATGGCTGAGCGGCCAGGCCCGATCGGCGGCGTCGCCCGGCGC
Source organism: Rhodopseudomonas sp. G2_2311 (assembly GCF_047501505.1). Classification (NCBI taxonomy): domain Bacteria; kingdom Pseudomonadati; phylum Pseudomonadota; class Alphaproteobacteria; order Hyphomicrobiales; family Nitrobacteraceae; genus Rhodopseudomonas; species Rhodopseudomonas sp. G2_2311. The sequence continues at coordinate 71,422 of NZ_JAZDRK010000008.1, read as the reverse complement.
TCGATAGGTGACACCGGCATCGCGCAAATGCCGGTCGGCGGCGGCGAAGCGGCGCTCGATCTCGTCGGCGGAGAGAGCTGCGAACGCGTCGAAATAACGACTCCACACCGCGCGCGGCTGGCCGTCCGCGCCGATGAATTCGTCGGGGATGCCGGGCAGGCGCACGTAGTCGCGGCTCCACTGCGCAACCTTGCGGTCGCGCGGTCGAGCCTTCCGGGCCGGGCCGCCTTGCTGCGCCATTGTCTCATCCCCCATACGGAATGATTCAATGCAGCAGCGGCGTGCGCAAGTCGAGGGTCAGCGGGAATTCAAGTGTGCGTTCTTCCTGCGGCGGATCGATCCGCCCCGGGGTGTGGCCGTGATCCTGGAACCGCGCCAGCCGCCGCGCCTCGGCTTCGTACGAGTTCACCGGCTTGGTCTCGTACGCCCGTCCGCCCGGATGGGCGACGTGATAGACGCAGCCGCCGAGCGAGCGGCCATTCCAGGTGTCGACGATGTCGAACACCAGCGGCGCGTGCACCGGAATGGTCGGATGCAGCCCGGAGGCCGGCTGCCACGCCTTGAACCGCACCGCCGCCACCGCCTCACCGGCCCGCGCGGTCGGCGTCATCGGCAGCCGGCGGCCGTTGCAGGTGATGACGTGGCGGCCTTCGACGAAGCCTTCGGCCTTGACCTGCAATCGCTCCACCGACGAGTCCACGAACCGCACCGTGCCGCCGGCGGTGCCCTCCTCGCCGAGCACGTGCCACGGCTCCAGCGCCTGCCGCAGCTCCAATGTGACACCGCCGTGATACACGCTGCCGAACACCGGAAAACGAAATTCGAGCTGCGCGGTGAACCACTCGGGCTCGAACGCATAGCCGGCGCGCGCCAGCTCGCCGAGCACGTCGCGGAAATCCTCCCACAAATAATGCGGCAGCATGAAGCGGTCGTGCAGCGCCGTGCCCCAACGCACGAACTTGCCGTCCAGCGGCTCTCGCCACAGCATCGCGATCAGCGCACGGATCAAAAGCTGCTGCGCGAGACTCATCCGCGGATCGGGCGGCATCTCCAGCGCGCGGAATTCGACCAGGCCCAGACGGCCGGTCGGGCTATCCGGCGAGTACATCTTGTCGATGCAGATCTCGGCCCGATGCGTGTTGCCGGTGATATCGACCAAGATGTTGCGGAACAGCCGGTCGGCGAGCCACAGCGGGCCCTTCACGCCCGGTGGTGGCACCTGGGCCAGCGCGATTTCGAGTTCATACAGCGAATCGTGCCGCGCCTCGTCGATCCGCGGCGCCTGGCTGGTCGGGCCGATGAACATGCCCGAGAACAGATAGGACAGCGACGGATGCCGCTGCCAGAACAGCACCAGGCTCTTCAGCAGATCCGGCCGGCGCAGGAATGGCGAATCCGCAGGGCTGGCGCCACCGACCACGACATGATTGCCGCCGCCGGTGCCGGTGTGACGGCCGTCGATCAGGAACCGGTTGGCGCCGAGCCGCACTTGCGCAGCGTCCTCATACAGGCCGAACGTGGTGCGTACCGCCTCGCGCCAGCTCGTGGCCGGCTGAATGTTGACTTCGATCACGCCCGGATCTGGCGTCACCTTGATGACGTCGATGCGCGGATCGTAAGGCGGCGGATAGCCCTCGATGTGGACGCGGATCTGCATCTCTTCGGCAGTGGCTTCGACCGCGGCGATCAGTTCGAGGTAGTCCTCGATTCTCTCGGTCGGCGGCATGAAGGCGCACAGCACACCCTCGCGCAGCTCGATCGACATCGCGGTGCGCACGCCGCCTTTGCGCAGCTTCTGCTCCTCGACGGGCTGGCTTGTGGTCGCTTCGCCGGCCGACTGTTCAAACACCGCAATCTGCTCGCGCTCGGGCTCGGCGTCGTTGGCCGGCGGCGGCGCAAACAGCGGCAGTGCGCCGCGCGGCTCAAGCGGATCGCGCGGCACGATGTACGGATAGTCGTCTTCCGGGATATGCGGCAGCGACGAGATCGGCAGCCGGAAGCCGAGTGGCGAGTCGCCCGGCAAAAGAAACAAATTGCCGCGTCGCAGCTTCCAGCGCTCGCTGCGCCAGCGCTTCTTCTGCGCCGACGCGGCGTCCGCATTCCACGCCTGGATCGGCAGCACGAAGCCGCGCGGCGTGTTCAGCCCGGTGTCGAACACCCGCGCCATGCGGGCACGCTCTTCCGGATCGGCGAGCTTGTTGTCGTGCGGATCAACATTCGGCGGCAGCGTCGCTTCCTTCTGCAGCCAATGGGTCGGATCCTCATAGGCCGGCAGCACGTAGTCGGTGTCGATGCCGAGACGTTTGGCCGTGCCGAGCGCGAACTGCTCGGCTTCCTCGACCTTGGCCGGACGTTGGCCCACCACCGGCGCGATCAGCTCGCCATTCTTCCAGATCGGCACGCCGTCCTTGCGCCAATACAGGCCGAACGCCCAGCGCGGCAGGCTTTCGCCCGGGTACCATTTGCCCTGGCCGAAATGGAGAAGCCCGCCCGGCGCAAACCGCGTGCGCAGCCGCCGGATCAGATCGTCGGCCAGCATCCGCTTGGCGCCGCCGACCGCAGCGACGTTCCACTCCGGCGATTCCATATCGTCGATCGACACGAAGGTCGGCTCGCCGCCCATCGTCAGCCGCACGTCGTGGGCGGTCAGATCAGCGTCGACCTTTTCGCCGAGCGCATCGAGTCGCGCCCAGGATTCGTCGGAGAACGGCTTGGTGATGCGCGGCGCTTCACGGATACGCTCGACCCGCATGTCGAACTTGAAATCGACATTGGCGAAGCCGACCACGCCGGAGATCGGCGCGGCCGTGCGATAATGCGGCGTAGCGGCGACCGGGATGTGCCCCTCGCCGGCAAGCAATCCCGACGTGACGTCGAAGCCGACCCAGCCGGCGCCGGGCAGATAGACCTCAGCCCAGGCGTGCAGATCGGTGAAATCGTGCGCCGCGCCCTTTGGGCCGTCGAGCGACTCGATATCCGGGCGAAGCTGGATCAAGTAACCGGACACGAATCGCGCCGCGAGACCGAGATGCCGCAGCGTCTGGATCAGCAGCCACGCCGAGTCGCGGCACGAGCCGGCCCCCTTGGCGAGCGTCTCTTCCGGGGTCTGCACTCCCGGCTCCATCCGGATGATGTAGTTGATCCGCTCGCGCAGTTTGGCGTTGAGATCGACCAGGAAGTTGACCGTGCTCTCGGCCTCGCGCGGAATCGAATCGAGATAGGCTTTGAACAGCGGCCCCGGCTCAGTCGTCGCCAGATACGGCGCCAGTTCGTGCTGCAGATCGGAGGTATATGAGAACGGGAAGCTCTCGGCGTAACTCTCGACGAAGAAGTCGAACGGGTTGATCACCGTCATCGCCGCGGTGAAATCGACCTCGATCTTGAGTTCGTCGGCCTTCTCCGGAAACACGAACCGCGCCAGCCAATTGCCCTGCGGGTCCTGCTGCCAGTTGATGAAGTGGTTCGCCGGCGTGACCTTCAGCGAATACGACAGAATCGGCGTCCGCGTATGCGGCGCCGGACGCAGCCGGATGGTCTGGGGGCCGATGTCGACCGGGCGGTCGTATTTGTAATGGGTGACGTGATGAAGGGCGACGTAGATCGACACGCGGGCAGCTCCGGCATTGAATTTGAGCAGAACACCGGAACTCAGGCGGATCAAGCGCTAACAAAGGGCAAGGGGTGCTTAAGGACGGGGCGGTGCGGCATCACACACGTCATCGCCCACGCGAGCGGGAGGGGCAGTATCCCAGAGCGTCAGCGTTCAACCCGCGTATCGCGGCCAATGCCAGCGCTCTGCGAGAAGGGACGGCAACCGCTCAAGCCAGCGATGACAGGTGGTCGAGGAACGCTTATGCCTCCCCGCCCTCCAGCTCTCCCGGTTTGCCGCTGATTTAGTCCCGATGCCGCGTTTGGGGCTGCGTTTGCCCACACAACCGTCGGCCGCTCGGCGAGCTTTAGCTATATAAAGCTGTCTAATGGAGACGGGGCGAGTATGGCGATCGACTTCACCCTGACCAATGCACAGCGGCGGCTTCAGCGGGTCGCGCGCGAATTCGCGAACGACATTCTGGCGCCGCTGGTCCGTGCCGCCGATGAGGATCCCGATCCGCAGCGCGGCTTCCACGCCATCAAGGGCGCCTATGTCGAGAGCTACAAGCTCGGCTTCGCCACCGGCTTCATCCCGAAAAAGTACGGCGGCGGCGGCATCAGCAATGTCGATCTGCAGGTCGTCGTCGAAGAACTGACCGCCATCGATCCTGGCTTCGCGACGATTCTGCTGGTGAACGGGCTGGCGTTGATGCCGCTGGTCTGGTTCGGCTCCGAAGCGCAGAAGCGCAAATGGCTGATCCCCGCCACCAGCGATCCGCGCGCCGAATATCTCGCCGCCTGGACGGTCAGCGAACCGTCCGGCAGCCCGGGTGGCACCGCGAATTTCGACGGCGCGGCGCCCTACCCAGCCGGCATCGCGCTGACCGCCACCCACGACAAGAAGAACGGCGAGTACATCCTCAACGGCCGGAAATTCTGGCCCTGCAATGCAGGCGGCTGGGACCTGAAGGGCGCCGACGTCAACGTCTGCATCGTGCGCACGGCGCCGAAATCCGGCGGGACCGAGGGACTGAGCGCGATCATCGTGCCACGCGGAACCGCCGGCGTGCACTACGAGCAGCCGATCTCGAAGCTCGGGCACCGTCTCAGCCAGAACAACTCGATCGTCTTCAAGGACTGCCGGGTCGCAGAGGAGAACGTGTTCGCGGTCGGTCAAGGCGATCTCGTGATCAACAAGGCGTTCACCTGGTCGGGCCCGGTGGCGGCGATCGCCGCCGTGGGGGTCGCGCGCTCGGCCTACGAATACGCGCTGAAATGGGCAAAGACCTACACCGGCGGCGGCGACCGGCCGATCATCCAGCATCAGGCCGTCGCCTACACGTTGGCAGAGGTCGCGATGAAGGTGGAAGCCTGCCGCGCCTTCGCCTGGAAGGCCGCGCATTACCACGATCAGAGCAATGCCGACGGCCACGCCGTCGGGCCGATGGCAAAGGTGTTCTGCAGCGAGTTGCTGTTCGACGCCGTGTTCCAGGCGATGAAGGCGGTCGGCGTCAACGCGCTCGACAGAGCCCACCCGCTGGAGCGCTATCTGCGCGAGGCCGCCGTCTTCCCGCTGTACGACGCCGGCAATATCGGCATGCAGATGCGGAAGATATGCACCGTGATGGCCGACCCGCGCTTCGACCCCCGCGCCATCGCCAATTCCGAACCGACGCCGTTCTACAAGTCGCCGCCGTAGGCTGCATCGGTCGGACGCGCGGGGACGCTCCGCGCCCTCAGGCCAGCGGCGTGAACTTGAACCGGCAGGCGTTGCCGCCGCGCTGCATGCAGTCCTGATGTTCGATCGGCGCGCCCATCAATCCCGACAAGAAGCCGAGATCGAACTGGCAGACTTCGATGTAGTCCTTCGACAGATCGTGAAAGACGCAGTTCTTGCATTCGATCCGCGGGATCTTCTCGCCCTTGCCCGGCGAAACCACCCGCGCGGCGAAGCCGGTCTCGTTCATGATCTTGACGATCTCCACCACCCGCTCGGTTCGGGTCTTGCCGACCAGCCGTGGAATCGCCGCCGCCGACATGTCGACGCCGAGTTCGTACATGTAGGTTCCGAACCGCTCGGCGCCGATGGTCTTGCGGAGACTTTCGAACATCACCCGCGAAAACCACGAATAGCGCTTGGGAAACAGATCGATGCCGCTCTCCGTCAGAGTGTAGATGAAGCCGGGGCGACCGCCGGTCTTGCGCGATGACGCCTGCTGCACATAGCCGGCGCGTTGCAGCCCGGCGAGATGCTGCTTCACCGCGCTTCGGGTGATTTCAAGCCCCGCGGCCAACTCGTCGATCATCAGACCGGATTTGGCTTCCAGGAGCTTAGTCAGCAATCGCTGTTGGGTATCTCCAACTATCAACGTCGACTCTCCGATGCCCCCTGCTTTGCCTTGCTTCTGTCTAATCGATTGCAAACGACGCCGGTGCTGCAATTTCAGCCATGCGCTGCCCTATTCTCTGCCAAACCTCTCGCCGCCGCGATCAGAAAATGGACTTTAGATACTTTTGACTGCCTAAAGTGTTTTCTTGTCGAAGGCAATTCCGGGCTCAGAATGGCAGCCACGGGATCGACGTTTCGCCGGGGATTTCGCTCTCGTCACTCACCAGCGTCACTCACACAGGAGACCAGGATGGCGATCGATTTCACGATGTCCGCGGAGCAGCGGAAGATTCAGAAAATGGCGCGCGACTTCTCGGAAGGCGTTCTTGCACCGGTGATCCCCGCGGCCGACAAAGAGCCGGACCCGATGCTGGCTTATCAGAAGACCAAGTCGGCTTACGTCGCCGCCTACAAGGCCGGCATCGCGATGGCGATGCTGCCCAGCGCCTATGGCGGCGGCGGCCTGTCCTGCCTCGACTTCGTGATCGCCGCAGAAGAAATCTGCGCGGTCGACCCCGGTTTCGCCTGCACCGTGTTGTGTAACGGCCTCGGGCTGATGCCCGTGTCCTGGTACGGCAGCGAGGAACAGAAGAAGCGCTTCATCGGCGCCGCAACGTCCGACCCGACCGGCGAATATCTCAGCGCCTGGACCGCCGGCGAGCCGCCCGGCGGCACCGGCGGCACTGCGAATTTCGACAGTCCGCTGCCGCCCGCCGGCATCGGCCTCACTGCGGTGCGCGACGGCGATCACTACATCCTGAACGGCAGGAAGAAATGGTCGTCCTCGCCGGGCTGGGACGGATTCGGCACCAACACGCAATGCGTGATCGTGCGCACCAATTCCAAGGTCGGCGGCACCGAGGGGTTGTCGGCAATGGTGGTCGAGCGCGGCACGCCCGGTATCACCTGGCAGTTCCTCAACAAGGAAGGCCACCGCACCACGTCCAACGCTCTGGTGACGTTCGAGAACGCCCGCGTCCCGGTGGACAATCTGCTGCCGGGCGCAGAAGGCAACGGCGATTTCGTCATCAACCGCAACTTCGCCTGGTCGGGCCCGGTCGCCGCCATCGCAGCGGTAGGCGTCGCGCGCGCCGCCTACGAGGATGCGCTCAAATTCGCCAAGTCCAACACCGCCGGGTCGCTGACGCCGATCATCCGGTTCCAGAACGTCGGCTACATTCTCGGCGACGTCGCCGCCAAGATCGAGTCGGCCCGCTACTTCTCCTGGCGCGCTGCCGACTATCTCGACAAGCACGAGCAGCACGCCGAGCTGCTCGGCGCGATGTGCAAGATCAACGTGACCGAAGCGATGTTCGAATGCGTGTTCAAGTGCATGCAGGTGGTCGGCGTCAACAGCCTGAGTACCGAGCATAAGTTCGGCAAGTATCTGCGAGAGGCTTCGGTGCTGCCGATCTACGACGGCGGCAACATGGGCATGCAGCGCCGCCGCGTCCATGGCGTCATCGCGCATCCGGATTTCGATCCGCGCGCGCCGATGGACGACAGCTTCGTCAAGTTCGAGAAGTCGATGGAGTCGATCGGCACCGTCGCCGATTACGACAAGACCGCGCCGCGCCTGATGCAGGCCGCGGAGTAGCAGCGGCTACCGGAACGCTTGTCGGAATTCCGGTCCGTCAGAGATGTCCGGCGCTGCGCCGGACATCTTCGCGCGCGATCGGCGCGATGCAATCATCACGCCCGCGCCTGCGCTTACGCCTTCCCGCCGGAATTCTTCCGCGTCTCCGCGACCCAGCTGCGGGCGCCGATCGCCATGATGCCGCTGTCGTTGAGCAGCGTCACCAGCTTGAAGCCCAGCGCGATGTTGCGCGCAGCGCCTTCTGGACCGGAGCAATGGATGCCCGGATAGATGCCGCGCTTGTCGCATTCCTTCAGCAGCTTGTCGTAGATCTTCAGGATCTCCGGCTCGTCACGGTCGAGCTTCGGCACCAAGCCATAGGAGAAGCCGAGGTCGGACGGGCCGATATAGACGCCGGCAATGCCCTCGACGTCGAGGATCGCTTCCATGTTCTCGACCGCGGTGCGGGTCTCGATCATCGGGATGCACAGCGTCTCGTCGTTCGCGGTCGCCTGATAGTTGCCGGACGAGCCGTACAGCCCGGCACGGATCGGTCCGTTGCTGCGGGTGCCGCGCGGCGGGTACTTGCAATACTGGACGAAGTTCTCGGCTTCTTCCTTGGTGTTCACCATCGGGCAGATCACCCCATAGGCGCCGCCGTCCAGCACCTTGCCGATGATGCCCGGCTCGTTCCACGGCACCCGCACCATCGGCGTCACCGGATGCGCCTGCATCGCCTGGAAGCAGGTGACCATCGATTGATAATCCTGCACGCCGTGCTGGATATCGACCGTGATGCTGTCGAACCCGCACTGCGCCATCACCTCGGCCGAGAACCCCGACGGAATCGCCAGCCAGCCATTGACCACGACTTTGCCGTCGGCCCAGAGTTGTTTGACTTTGTTTGCCATGTCGTTCCTCGAAGATCTTTCAAATGGTCGATGTTCTTGGCTTTCTGCGTCATCGCCGGGCTTGACCCGGCGATCCATCTTGAGAAGGACGATGGATGCGCGGGTCGAGCCCGCGCATGACGGGCGGATTTGGTAATAATCGCCTCACGCCGTCGCCGCTTGGATCGCGGCTTCGTCGACGCCGACTTCGCGGGCGGTGGCGACGATGGCGGCCCAGGTATCATCCGGAAGCGGGACACCGTTTTTCGTGCGCTCGGCGCGGGTGGCGGTTTCGGGATCTCCGGGGATCAGCACCTGATCGACGCCCGCGACCGTCTTCGAACTCTTGAAGAAGTCGATGTAGCGGGTGACTTCGGCATCGAACACATGCGCCGGATCGATCCGCTTGGGATCGACGTAGATCGAGAACATGCCGTTGGCGAACGGCCGATTCGGACCGGTCGCACCATTGCCAGTGAGCGCGCCGCCCAGCAGCTCGCAGATCAGCGCCAGCCCCGAGCCCTTGTGCTCGCCGAAAGCGCGGATCGCCCCTGTGCCGTTGGCGTGGTTGATCGGGCCGTCCTTCTCGTGCGGGCCGTACAGCGTCGCCGGATCTTCGCTCAAAGAACCGTCGGCATTGATCAGCGCGCCTTGCGGCAACTTCTTGCCGCCGCGCGCCGCGACCAGCACCTTGCCCTCGGCAACGATCGAGGTGGCGAGATCGAGCACCACCGGCGGCGCGTCGGGGCGCGGAATGCCGACGCAATACGGCGCCGTGGACAATCGGCGTTCGACGCCGCCGAACGGCGCGACCAGGATCGAGCCTGCCGCAGTGACGAAGTGGATCGACACTAAACCTTCGGCTGCCGCCATCTCGGCCCAATCGCCAATCCGGCCGATATGTCCGGCGTTCTTCAGCGCGACCGCCGACAGCCCTTGCGTCTTGCACTTGTCGATGCCGATCCGCACCGCCTGCGGGCCGACCGTCTGGCCGTAGCCGAACTTGCCGTCGACCACCGCGAGCGACGGCAGATCGACCGGGACGTCGACGGTCTGGTCCGGATGCACTGCGCCGGCGTTGCGCCAGCGGATATACACTGGCACGCGGATGACGCCGTGACTGTCGTGGCCGGTGAGATTGGCGGTGGTGAGATAGGAGCCGATCCGCCGCGCCTCTTCCTTCGACGAGCCGGCGCGTTCGAACACCTGGGCGACGAAATCGATCAACCGATCGACCTGCACCGTCACCATGTCGGCGCACTCCTGCGGCCAGCGGTCATGGGTTGCTGCGTCATTCCTCGTCTCCTCCCGGCGCCGCGGCCTTCGCCTGCGGTCGAACTTTGCGGCCGCGAGTTGAGCGAAATTCCGGATCGCTGTCCACCGCGCTCCCGGCATGGCGCACCGGCATCGCCGTCAGGCTCGCCTCCAGCTCGCGCAGCAATTGCTGCAGCTCGGCGAGCCTGGCGCCGCCGGTCCGCCGCGTGATTTCGGCGTAGATCGCTTCCGAAAACGGCGCCACCGTCTCGATCAGCTTCAGCCCCTTGGCGGTGATCGACACCATGTTGCGGCGCTGATCGTCCTTCGCGAGCTTGCGCGCCACCAGCTTGCGCGTTTCGAGATCACGCAGCATCCGCGACAGGCTCGGACCAAGCAGGAAGGCGTTGTGCGCCAGCTCGGTGACTTCGATCGCATCGACCGCCGTGAGCGCACGCAGGATACGCCATTGCTGCTCGCTGAGCCCGTGAGCGCGCAGCAGCGGCCGGAAGTGCCGCATCACCGCCTCGCGGCTGCGCAGCAGCAGCATCGGCAGCGAGCGCGAGAATTCGCGCATCGGCGGTTCTTTGGTCTGAGCTTTCCTATTCCCGTCATTGCGAGGCGGTTCGCGCCGAAGCAATCCAGCTTTGGAGTGCGCGGCTGGATCGCTTCGCTTCGCTCGCAATGACGGTGGCGGAGATTTTTGCATCGCAACAGAAGCGGTTTCGGTTTGAGTGCGATCATTTAACATGTTAATCATCTGCCGCGCGACGGTTTTGTTGAATGGACCGCGCGGGGATGAAACGATTTTCGCTGGAGCGACGATGGCGCTTTCGAACGACGACATCCGCGCCGCGGCCGAGCGGCTGGACCAGGCCGAGAAAACCAAGGTGCAGGTCCGCCAGCTGTCGCTGGATCATCCGGCGATCACGATTCCCGACGCCTACGCGATCCAGGCCGCTTGGATCGAGATCAAGCAGGCTACGGGCCGCCGCATACGCGGCCACAAGATCGGGCTGACCTCAAAGGCGATGCAGAGCCAACTCGGCATCGGCGAGCCCGACAGCGGCATCCTGCTCGACGACATGTTCTTTGACGACGGCGGCATCGTGCCGACCGACCGCTTCATCGCAACGCGCGTCGAGTCCGAGCTGGCCTTCGTCATCAAGCACCGCCTCGTCGGGCCGCATTGCACGATCTTCGACGTGCTGAACGCCACCGATTTCGTGGTGCCGGCGTTGGAGATCCTCGACACCCGGGTGCAACGCGTCGATCCCGAGACCAAGGCGACGCGCAAGATCTACGACACCATCGCCGACAATGCGGCGAATGCCGGCATCGTGCTCGGCGGCCGGCCAATCCGCCCCCTCGACACCGACCTGCGCTGGATCGGCGCGCTGACCTACAAAAACGGCCAGCTCGAAGAAACCGGCCTCGCCGCGGGCGTGCTCAATCATCCGGCGACCGCGGTGGCCTGGCTCGCCAACAAGATCGCGCCGCAGGGCCTGGCACTGGAGCCCGGACAGATCGTGCTGGCCGGCTCGTTCATCCGCGCCATCGAGACCGCGAAGGGTGATACGATCCAGGCCGACTACGGTCCTTACGGCACCGTGAGTTGTTACTTCGGCTGAAGCGACCGAAGCGAGGGATCCATGCCGCATTTCACCATCGAATATTCCGCCAATCTCGACGCCAAACTCGACATCGCCGAAGTCGTCGAGCTGGTTCGCAGCACCGCGATCGAAACCGGGATCTTCCCCGTCGGCGGGGTGCGGGTCCGCGCGATCCGCTGCGAGCACTACTCGATTGCCGACGGCCGGCCCGGCTTTGGCTTCATGGCGATGCTGCTGCGGCTCGGCGAAGGCCGCGACCTCGCCGCCCGCAAGCGCGCCGGCGACCACATCTTCGCCCAGCTCTCGCACTATCTCGATCCGCTATTCGGCGACGAGGGCTTCGCACTGTCGTTCGACATGGTGGTCAACGACAAGGAGACGAGCTGGAAGCGCAACTCGATCCACGACCTCTTGATCGCCGAGGCCCGCCATGGCTGATGCCGCCACGAACTCTTCCGGATTTCAGGCCAATCTCGACCGCGCCGCGCCGCTGATGAAGCAACTCAAGGCCGATGGCATCGGCCATCTGATTGGCGGCGAGATCGTTGCGGCCTCATCCGGCGAAGTGTTCGAGACGGCCTCCCCGATCGACAACACGGTGCTGGCACAAGTGGCGCGCGGCACGGCGGCGGACATCGACCGCGCCGCCCAGGCCGCCAAGGCAGCGTTTCCGGCGTGGCGCGACATGGCACCGGCCAAGCGGCGCAAGTTGTTGCACGCGATCGCCGATGCGATCGAGGCGCGCGCCGACGATATCGCCGTGCTGGAGTGCATCGACACTGGCCAGGCGCATCGCTTCATGGCCAAGGCCGCGATCCGCGCCGCCGAGAACTTCCGGTTCTTCGCCGACAAATGCGCCGAGGCGCGCGATGGGCTCAACACGCCGAGCGAGGAGCATTGGAACGTCTCGACCCGGGTGCCGATCGGACCGGTCGGCGTAATCACGCCGTGGAATACGCCGTTCATGCTGTCGACCTGGAAGATCGCGCCCGCGCTCGCGGCCGGCTGCACCGTGGTGCACAAACCGGCCGAGTGGTCGCCGGTGACGGCCGACATGCTGGCGCGGATCTGCAAGGACGCTGGCCTGCCTGACGGCGTGCTCAACACCGTGCACGGCTTCGGCGAAGAAGCCGGCAAGGCGCTGACCGAACATCCGGCGATCAAGGCGATCGCTTTCGTCGGCGAAACCGCGACCGGCGCCGCGATCATGGCCCAGGGCGCACCGACGCTGAAGCGCGTGCACTTCGAACTCGGCGGCAAGAACCCGGTGATCGTGTTCGACGACGCCGATCTCGACCGCGCGCTCGATGCCGTGGTGTTCATGATCTACTCGCTCAACGGCGAGCGCTGCACATCATCGAGCCGGCTGCTGGTGCAGGCTTCGATGGCTGACAAATTTATCGAGAAGCTGGCCGCTCGGGTGCGTGCGCTGAAGGTCGGACACCCGCTCGATCCGGCCACCGAGGTCGGCCCGCTGATCCATCAGCGCCATCTCGACAAGGTCTGCTCCTATGTCGACGTCGCCCGCAAAGACGGCGCGACCATCGCGGTCGGCGGCGCGCCTTACGTCGGCCCCGGCGGCGGCCACTATGTGCAGCCGACGCTGGTGACGAATGCCCGCAGCGACATGCAGGTGGCACAGGACGAGGTGTTCGGCCCGTTCCTGACCGTGATCCCGTTCAAGGATGAAGCCGAGGCGATCGGGATCGCCAACGATGTCCGCTATGGCCTCACCGGCTATGTCTGGACCGGCGACATGGGCCGCGCCTTGCGCGTCGCCGATGCGCTCGAAGCCGGCATGATCTGGCTGAACTCGGAAAACGTCCGCCATCTGCCGACCCCGTTCGGCGGCATGAAGCAGTCCGGCATCGGCCGCGACGGCGGCGACTACTCGTTCGAGTTCTACATGGAGACCAAGCACGTCTCGCTGGCCCGCGGCACGCACAGGATCCAGAAACTGGGGGTGGTGTAGTGCGAAGCCTCTCCCCGAGTCATTCCGGGGCGCTCGCGAACGCGAGCGAACCCGGAATCTCGCCGCGAGCACTTTTGGTCATTCCGGGGCGCGCGAAGCGTGAGCCCGGAATCCATACTCCCTGCAGGCGCGGTCGTGCACAGCTGCCGACACAGGGGTTATGGATTCCGGGTTCGCCGCTCCGCGGCACCCCGGAATGACGAGATTTGATGCTGTGAACTAACAACAAGACGATCCGAGGACTCGCCAATGCCGGTGCCGCAACACGTGTTCGATCCGCCGTTCAACATTGTCCGCGCCAGCCATGTGGTGCTCGACGTCGTCGATCTGGACAAGAGCGTCGCGTTCTACGATCAGATCATCGGCCTGCATGTCGAAGACCGCGACGACGCCACCGCTTACCTGCGCGGCTGTGAGGAGCATCAGCATCATTCGCTGGTGCTGCGCAAGGCGGACGCGCCTGCTGCGGCGCGGCTCGGATTCAAGGTCGGCACCGAGGACGATCTCGACAAGGCGGGCAGCTTCTTTGCCGAGAACGGGCTGATCTACAGCTTCGTCGACCGACCATTCCAGGGCCGTACCCTGCACGTCACCGATCCGTTCGGTTATCGGCTCGAACTCTATGCGACGATGGAAAAACGGCCGCATCTGCTGCGCCGCTACGAACTCTATAAGGGCTGCCATCCGCAGCGGTTCGACCATTTCAACGTGTTCGCCGCCGAGACCCAAGACACCATTGAATTCTACGCAAGGCTCGGCTTTCGCCTTACCGAATACGCCGAAGAAGACGGCGACGGCGGCCGGATCGCCGCGGCGTGGATGCACCGCAAGGGCAACGTCCACGATTTCGCGCTGACCAACGGCGGTGGGCCGCGGCTGCACCATTTCGCCTATTGGGTGCCCGGTCCGCTCAACATCATCCACCTCTGCGACGTGATGGCATCGAGCGGGCTCGCTCTCGAACGCGGCCCAGGCCGGCACGGCATCTCGAATGCGTTCTTCCTCTATGTCCGCGATCCCGACGGCCACCGCATCGAGCTGTATTGCAGCGACTATCAGACCATGGACTACGACCACGAGCCGCTGCGCTGGTCGCTGCGCGACCCGCGCCGCCAGACGCTGTGGGGGGCGCCCGCCCCGCGCTCCTGGTTCGAACAGGGCTCGCCGTTCCTCGGCCAGGAGGTCCGCGAGCCGGCCTTCGTAGCCGATGTGGTGATTGCGGATTGAACCTCGGATGCGCACACTCGAACCATGAAACTCGTCATTCCGGGGCGCTCGCGAAAGCGAGCGAACCCGGAATCCAGAAGTTCAGAGCACCTCGGGATTCCGGGTTCGCGCCTGACGGCGCGCCCCGCAATGACGGCATCAAAGGTTGATCACCATGCCCACCCCTCGCCTCGCCACCTTTACCGTCAACGGCCTCACCCGCTACGGCGCGGTATGTGATCATGGGGTGGTCGATCTGTCGGCCCGCCATGCCAACGACTATCCGACCCTGCGCGAGGTGATTGCGGCCGGTGCGCTGCAGCGGATCGTCGATGAGGCCGACCATACCGCGCCTGACTTCGCCCGCGACGCGGTGGTGTTTCAGCCGCCGATCCCGCAGCCGGAAAAGATCATCTGCGTCGGCGTCAACTATCCAGACCGCAACGCCGAATACAAAGACGGCAGCGAGGCGCCGAAATTCCCCTCGATATTCATGCGCACGCCGCGCTCCTTCGTCGGCCACGGCGCGCCGCTGGTGCGGCCGAGGGCGTCGAAGCTGCTCGACTACGAAGGCGAACTGACGCTGGTGATCGGCCAGGGCGGCCGCCACATCAAGGAAGCCGACGCGCTGAACCACGTCGCCGCGATCACGCTGTGCAACGAGGGCACGATCCGCGACTGGGTGCGCCACGCCAAGTTCAACGTGACCCAAGGCAAGAACTTCGACCACACCGGCAGCTTGGGTCCGTGGCTGGTGCCTTACACCGATGAATCGCAGATCGCCGACATTCGGCTGACGACGCGGGTCAATGGCGAGACCCGGCAGGACGACCGCACCTCGCGGATGATTTTCAGCTTCCGCTATCTGATCGCCTATATCTCGACCTTCACCACACTGGTGCCGGGCGACCTGATTGTCACCGGCACGCCAGCCGGTGCCGGCGCGCGCGCCGAGCCGCCGGTGTATCTGAAGCCCGGCGATATCATCGAGGTCGAGGCCGACGGCATCGGCACCTTGCGCAACGGCGTGGTCGACGAAGCCGAGTAATTCTTCCCAGCAAGCAGTGGATATCCAGATGAGCATCATGACCGGCGGCGAAGCCATTGTGCAGGGCCTCGTCGCGCACGGCGTCGACACCGTGTTCGGCCTGCCCGGAGCGCAGATCTACGGCCTGTTCGACGGCTTCGCCAAAGCGCAGCTGAAGGTGATCGGCGCGCGACACGAGCAGGCCTGCGGCTACATGGCGTTCGGCTACGCCCGCGCGTCCGGCAAGCCCGGCGTGTTCAGCGTCGTGCCCGGCCCCGGCGTGCTGAATGCCTCCGCGGCGCTGCTCACCGCGTTCGGCTGCAACGAGCCGGTAATGTGCCTCACCGGCCAGGTGCCGAGCGCCTATCTCGGCAAGGGCCGCGGCCATCTGCACGAGATGCCGGACCAACTGGCGACGCTGCGCAGCTTCATCAAATGGGCCGAGCGCATCGAATATCCGGGCAACGCGCCGGCGCTGGTGGCGCGCGCATTTCAGGAGATGATGAGCGGACGCCGCGGCCCCGTGGCGCTGGAAATGCCGTGGGACGTGTTCACGCAGGCCACCGAAACCGGCGCCGCGCAGAAGCTCGATCTGATCGCACCGCCCGCGCCTGATCCGGATCGGGTCGCCGCTGCGGCGAAGCTGATCGCGGCGAGCAAGCGGCCGATGATCTTCGTCGGCGCCGGCGCACTGGAGGCCGGCGACGAAATCCTCGAACTCGCCGAGATGATCGACGCGCCGGTGGTGGCGTTCCGTTCCGGCCGCGGCATCGTCAGCAACCGGCACGAACTCGGCCTCACCTTCGCGGCCGCTTATCAGCTGTGGCCGCAAACCGACCTGATCATCGGCATTGGCACGCGGATGGAGCTGCCGACCACCTTCCGCTGGCCGTTCCGCCCCGAGGGGTTGAAGTCGGTGCGCATCGACATCGATCCGGCCGAGATGCGGCGGTTCGCGCCCGACGCGGCGATCGTGTCGGATTCGAAAGCCGGCGCCCGTGCGCTGGCCGATGCGGTGAGCAAGGCGGGCTATTCGAAGACGAAAGGCCGCCGCGACGAGATCCGCGCCGCCACCGCGACGACCAACGAGGAGATCCAGGCCATCCAGCCGCAGATGTCGTATCTGAAGATCCTGCGCGAGGTGCTGCCGGACGATGCGATCGTCACCGACGAGCTGTCGCAGGTCGGCTTCGCCTCCTGGTACGGCTTCCCGATCTATCAGCCGCGCACCTTCCTGACCTCCGGCTATCAGGGCACGCTCGGATCGGGCTTCCCGACCGCGCTCGGCGCCAAGGTCGCCTGCCCGGACAAACCGGTGGTGGCGATCACCGGCGACGGCGGCTTCATGTTCGGCGTGCAGGAGCTCGCCACGGCCGTGCAGTACAACATCGGCGTGGTGACGCTGGTGTTCGACAATTCCGCCTACGGCAATGTCCGCCGCGACCAAGTCAATCTGTTCGACGGCCGCGTCGTGGCATCCGATTTGGTCAATCCGGATTTCGTCAAGCTGGCGGAATCGTTCGGCGTCGGTGCAGAACGCGTCACCTCGCCCGACCATTTCCGCCCCGCGCTGGAAAGAGCGCTCGCCGCCGGCGGCCCGCAGCTGATCGCCATCGACGTGCCCCGCGACAGCGAAGCCAGCCCCTGGCCGTTCATCCATCCGGCGAAGCCGTAAGCCCGTCCCGTCGTCATTCCGGGGCGCTCACGAAGTGAGCGAACCCGGAATCTCGAGCTGTTCAGCCTTATCGTTCCACAACCTCTGGATTCCGGGTTCGCGCTACGCGCGCCCCGGAATGACCGGTATCATCAACGTCATTGCGAGGAGCGAAGCGACGAAGCAATCCAGATTCACGCAGCGTGGCGCTGGATTGCTTCGCCTTCGGCTCGCAATGACGGCATGCGGCGCTCCGGAATGACGAATGGAGAGGTGGTGCGCGTCGCCTCCGCTCACAAATGATCGTAGTCCACCACCACCCGGTCGGTGGTCGGTTTGGCCTGGCAGGTCAGCACGAAGCCGGCGGCGAGCTCCCAGGGCTCCAGCGAATAGTTGAGGTCCATCTTAGCTTCGCCCTCGACCAGCTTGGCGCGGCAGGTCGAGCACATCCCGCCTTTGCAGGCGAACGGCAGATCGACGCCGGCGCGCAGCGCGGCATCGAGGATCGCTTCGCCCTCGGCCACCGGCACCTCGCGGCGCTTGCCGTCGATGATCAGCGACGCCATCGCCTTCGGCGGCGCGCCCGGCTCGACCACCGCCTTCGGCCGCGGCTTGCCGCCGAGCCCAGAAACGAATCGCTCGACATGGATCCGCTCGGCGGCGATGCCGAGGTCGCGGCAGGTGAGTTCGATGTCGTCGCTCATTCCGGTCGGGCCGCAGATGAAGACGTGATCGACGCTCGCCGCCGGCACCATCGCGGTGAGCAGCAGCCGCACCTTGTCGCGGTCGAGCCGGCCCTGCATCACCGGCACGTCCTGCTCTTCCTGCGACAGCACATGAAACACGGCGAGCCGGTCGAGGTAGCGGTCCTTCAGCGTCTCCAGTGTCTCGCGAAACAGGATCTGATCGGTGGTGCGGTTGCCGTAGAACAGGAAGAACCGGCTGCCTGGCTCGCGCGCCAGCACACCTTTGATCAGCGACAGGATCGGCGTGATGCCGCTGCCGGCGGCGAAGCCCACATAGGTGCGCGTTTCTTCCGCAGCGTGCAGCGCGCCGAACCGTCCGGTCGGCGTCATCACCTCGATCGTATCGCCGGCCTTCAACTCCTCGGTCGCCCACACCGAGAATGCGCCGCCGTCGACCTTCTTCACCGCGATCCTGAGCTCGCCGTCGTCCGGGCCGGAGCAGATCGAAT
Source organism: Rhodopseudomonas sp. G2_2311 (assembly GCF_047501505.1). Lineage (NCBI taxonomy): Bacteria > Pseudomonadati > Pseudomonadota > Alphaproteobacteria > Hyphomicrobiales > Nitrobacteraceae > Rhodopseudomonas > Rhodopseudomonas sp. G2_2311. Next base: position 53,055 of record NZ_JAZDRK010000008.1, on the reverse strand, counting down.
AGGACCGCCGCACCTCCTCGCCGTCCATCGTGGTGCGCAGCGTGAGATACTGGCCGGGCACGAACTGATAGGCGCTCGCCAGCTCCGGCGGGACCGTGAAGCTGAGCGAGATCGCATCCCGCCCCTCGCGGCGCAGGTCGGCAATGGTCAGCGGATGAAATCGCGGAATGCTGGCGGAGATGTTCATGGGGCGCTCAATGGCACTTGAAGTAATCGAACGGTTCGCGGCAGCTCTTGCAACGCCACAGCGCCTTGCACGAGGTCGAGCCGAATTCGGACAGCTGCTCGGTTTCAAGCGAGCCGCATTGTGGACAGGCGATCTCGAGCGCGCCGAACAGCGCGCGGCGCGAGCCGGTCGCTTGCGGCGGTGCGATGCCGTACTCCTTGAGCTTGGCGCGACCGGCCTCGCTCATCCAGTCGGTGGTCCATGCCGGCGCCAGCACGGTCGTCACCCGCGCTGGCGCAATGCCGGCGCGCGCCAGCGCGGTCTCGATCTCCAGCGCGATCATGTTCATCGCCGGACACCCCGAATAGGTCGGGGTGATCGCCACTTCGACGCGGCCCTGTTCGACCCGCACCTCTCGCAGCACGCCGAGATCGGCGATGCTCAGCACCGGAATTTCCGGATCACACACCGTCGCCGCGGCATCCCAGGCGCGCTGCCGCAGCTCGGCGTCGCTGCCCGTCAGCGTCACCATGTCAGCCCCGGATAGGTCCGCTGCATGTGCTGCAGCTCGGCGAGCAGCCGGCCGAGATGCTCGGTGTGGCGGCCGCTGCGGCCGCCCTGCTGCATCCATGGATTGCTCGGCACCGTCAACGTCGCTTCGCGCAGCACGGTGTCGATCGTGCTCTGCCAGGTGCCGCGAACGCTCTCTGGATCGATCGCCACGCCGCTTTCGAGCAGCCGGCGCTCGACATCGTCGGTCTCGAACAGCTCGCCGGTGAACGCCCACAACGCGTCCACGGCATCCTGTGCGCGGCGGTGGCTTTCATCGGTGCCGTCGCCGAGCCGGATCATCCATTCGGCCGCGTGGCGGAGGTGATAGGCGCTTTCCTTTTCCGACTTGGCGGCGATCGCCGCCAGAGTTGCGTCGGACGATTGCATCATCGCCCGCCAATACGGATCGGCGAATGCCGAGTAGAATAGTTGCCGCGCGATGGTGCGGGCGAAGTCGCCGTTCGGCTGCTCGACCAGCAGCAGGTTCTGATAGTGCCGCTCCTCGCGCAAATAAGCGAGCTGATCCTCATCGCGCCCCTGCCCCTCAACCCGGCCGGCATAGCTGTAGAGTTCGCGCGCCTGCCCGATCAAGTCGAGCGCGATGTTCGACAGCGCCATGTCCTCTTCCAGCATCGGCGCATGCCCGCACCATTCCGACAGCCGATGCCCGAGCACGAGCGCATCGTCAGCTCGGCGCAGCGTGGTGGTGAACAGAGGGGTGGCGGTGATGGTGGTGGACATGGCTGCCGAGCTCGGTGCGTTGAACTGAACTGTCGACCTGTCCCCGTCATTGCGAGCGAAGCGAAACAATCCAAAAGCTCAGTGCACGGCGCTGGTTGCTTCGTCGCTTGGCTCCTCGCAATGACGTGGAGAGGCTTGTGGATCATCCTTCGAGGCCGCCGCTACGTGGCGGCATCTCAGGATGACGTCTTGTTGTGTGGCGAGCGCAGCCCGCCGCCTACATATGCCCGACTTCGTCGGGCACGTTGTAGAACGTCGGATGGCGATAGATCTTGCTCTCCGCCGGTTCGAACAGCATGCCGGCCTCGGCCGGGTCGCTGGCGGTGATCGCGTTCGATGGTACTACCCAGATCGACAGGCCTTCGCCGCGACGGGTGTAGATGTCGCGCGCGGCCTGCAGCGCCAGCGTGGCGTCGGCGGCGTGTAGCGAGCCGACGTGCTTGTGCGCCAGCCCATTGCGGCTGCGGATGAAAACTTCCCACAGCTGCGTGTTCGGCGTGGTCATCATGATGTCCTCCCCGAAGGATCGTCGCGGCGATTACGCCGCCAGTTTCTTCTTGCGTTTCTCCGCGTAGGCGGCGGCCGCTTCGCGCACCCAGGCGCCGTCGTCGTGGGCCTTGCGCCGCGCCGTCATGCGGTCGCGGTTGCACGGCCCGTTGCCGGCGAGCACCTGCTTGAATTCGTCCCACGGAATCGCGCCGTACTCCCAATGCCCGGTCGCGTCATTCTTCTTCAGATCCGGATCGGGCAGCGTCAGGCCGAGATAATGCGCCTGCGGCACCGTGGCATCGACGAATTTCTGGCGCAGCTCGTCGTTCGAGAACCGCTTGATCTTCCACTTGGTCGAGGTATCGCTGTGCTGGCTGGCTTGATCCGGCGGGCCGAACATCATCAGGCACGGCCACCACCAGCGGTTCAGCGCGTCCTGCGCCAGCGCCTTCTGCTCGGCCGAGCCCTTCGCCAGCGTCAGCATGATCTCGTAGCCCTGGCGCTGGTGGAACGACTCTTCCTTGCAGACGCGGATCATCGCGCGCGCATAGGGCCCGTAGGAGCAGCGGCACAACGGGATCTGATTCATGATCGCGGCGCCGTCGACCAGCCAGCCGATCGCGCCGATGTCGGCCCAGGTGAGGGTCGGGTAGTTGAAGATCGACGAATACTTCGCCTTGCCGCTGAGCAGCTGATCGACCAGTTCCTCACGCGAGGCGCCGAGGGTTTCGGCGGCGGCGTAGAGATACAGGCCATGGCCGCACTCGTCCTGAACCTTCGCGAGCAGCGCCGCCTTGCGGCGCAGTGTCGGCGCGCGGGTGATCCAATTGCCTTCGGGCAACATGCCGACGATTTCGGAATGCGCATGCTGAGAGATCTGGCGCACCAGAGTCTTGCGGTACGCGGCCGGCATCCAGTCGTTCGGCTCGATCCGCTCCTCGGCATCGATCCGCGCCCGGAACCGCGCGGCGCGGTCGGCGTCCTCGATGTTCCGCTCGTCACCGTCGGACACGTTGAGTGCCTGGGTGTACATGGCGATCTCCTCCGGCGTTGTTGGAAATATAATTGACCAATTGGACGGTCAATGCAAGTGTCGGAACCAGACACCCGTGGTGCGTCGCAGCGCGCCTCGGCGGATAGGATCTAAACGCACCATGGCGCGCACGCGAGCCACCGACTACGACGATAAACGCCGCGGCATTCTCAGCCGTTCCGCAAGGCTATTCGCCGAACACGGCTACACCGGCACGTCGATCACCATGATCGCCGATGCCTGCGGCGTCTCGAAGGCGCTGATGTATCACTACTACCCGTCGAAGGATGCGGTGTTGTTTGATCTGCTGGAGGATCACCTGCAGCATCTGGTGACGGTGGTCGACGCCGCTGCGCAGGGCGAAAGCGATCCGAGCGATCGTCTGTTTGCGATTTCGGCGGCGCTGCTCGAAGCCTATCGCGGCGCCGATGCCGAGCATCAGGTGCAGATCTCCAGCCTGAAGCTGTTGCCGCCGGAGCAGCAGGAAACCCTCAAGGCGCTGGAGCGCAAGCTGGTGGTATCGATGTCCGACGCGATTGCCGCCGCGATCCCGGCCGCGGCCGCCAAGCCGGAGCTGCTGAAGCCGCTGACGATGTCGCTGTTCGGCATGCTGAACTGGCATTATCTCTGGTTCCGCGAAGGCAAGGGCCTGTCGCGCGAAACCTATGCGCAGATGGTGACGACGCTGATGATCGCCGGCGCCGAACAGGCGATCGACGCGATCACGGAGCCGGCCAAAGCCGAGCGCGCAGCACCGCGGAAGAAGAGCGAGCGCGTGCCGGTGGCGCGGCGGGCGTAGCGTCGTACGGACTCTCCAATTGTCATTCCGGGGCGCGCGCAAGCGCGAACCCGGAACCTCTCTCATTACTAACAACCTCGGGATTCCGGGTTCGCTCGCTGTGCGAGCGCCCCGGAATGACCGTAGAGGTGCCTCATAAAAGAAAGGCCCGCGTGAGCGGGCCGAGGTCGGGAGGAACAGCGAGCCTCGATCGTCAGAGGCTCGGGGTCGTCAGCAGCAGCCGTTACGCCGACTTGCTGAAGGTCTTGGCGAAATTGTCTTGCACCGACTTGGCGCTGTCGCTGACCAGCTTGCCGAAGTACTCAGTGGCGGACCGGGCGCGCGACACCAGCACCTCGCCCTGCGAACGCGCAAGGTCGGTCTGGATCTGGAACGCCTCTTGGACCGACTTCGCCGACGCCAGCTTATCGATGCCGGAGAAGAACGTTTCGGTGTCCTGATAGATCGCCTGCTGGATGTTGCGGGTGATCTTGGCAGCTTCGCTCACCGAATTGGCGACGGTTTCCTCGATCGCCGAGGTTACCTTCTCCGAACCGGCGTGGAAGTCCGCGACCTTCTCCTTGGCAGTGCCGGCGGCACGCCTGACGAAGTCGCGGGCGGCTTCCGGAACCTCGAGGGTCTGGAAGTTCTTGAACGCGTCGGTCACCGGCTGAAACGCCTGCTTGACGCTGTCGGCGACGGTTTCGGCCGCCTGAGTGTAGCTCTCGTGATTAGCAGTATCGGTCATCTGAAATCTCCATCCTCGTCTGAGCCATGGTCTTCCCGTCCGACCTGCGGCCCGGGCAGGTAAAATATGACATAAACCATGTTGCGTCGCAACATGAATGTTGCGACGCAACAGAAATGACACCTTAAACCATTGTAGTTACGTAAATTTTCGAAACTAGCGACACAATCAAAACGTGTTGACCGACATCTTCACGCCAATTTGGAACTTTGCTGGCTAGCCTTTCGGCTTCCCTGCCTTTGCCGGCTGGACCGCAGCAGCCAGCTCGTCGAGCCGCCGCTCGACCTCGGCGAGCCGGGTGTTGAATTCCTGCATCTGCGCACGCGACGGCAGATTCATACCGGCTAGATATTTGTCCATCATGTCGGCGAACTGCTTGTGCGCCTCGGCGGACGCACCGCCGACCTGCTGCGCCACCTTGCCGAGCTCCGGCGACGCCAACGCCTGATTGGCGAAGGCCGCAAAACCCTTGCTCATCTCGCCGAACATCGTCTGCCACGCCGCTGCCGGATCGTTGTCCTTGTCGGCCATTGCCGTCTCCCCTCTTGGTTTTGCGCGGCGCGCCGCGCGAGGACCTTTTAGCGGGTCGGCGGGGCGTAGGCGAAGCCAAACGGACCGGAGCGATCGAACGGCGTGAACGTCCCCTCCGGCTGCGCCAGCCGATCGGCGATCGCCCACAGCACCGCGGCGTTGACGATCAGGCCGATATGGCTGGCGAGCACAACCTCGATGTTCTCGGCGCGCGGCGACGGCGCCAGATGCGAGGTGCGCCAGTTCACGATGCCGTCGGTGCGCGAATAGATCGATGTGGTCGGCACCGGCATCTCGCCGCCGAGCGGTTCGAGGTCTTCGAGCTGCACCTCGGTCAGCTCTTCGCCAGACAGCTTCTCGTAGATCCGCTTGGCATTGGTGGCAGTGACGTCGCCGGTGAACGGGCTGCCGAGCGTGACGATATCGCGCACCATCTCCGGCGCATGCAGCGCCAGATCGCGCGCATAGACGCCGCCGAGACTCCACCCGACCAGACTGACCTTGCGGCCAGTCGCTTCATGAACCGCAGTGAGCCGGTCGCGCAGGCGGGCACGCATCCGGTAGATCCCGCCGAGATTGCGGCCGAGCTCCCAGGCGAACACCTGATAGCCGAGCTGCCGCAGATAGCGCCGCATCGGCGCGGTCGACAGGTCGCTGGCGAGCAGACCGGGCAGCACCAGCACCGGATGGCCGTCGCCACGCGGCGCCTGTAGCAGCAGCGGCGACAGCAGCAGGCTGGCGTTGAATTCGAAGAAGCTGCGCGCCTCGGCAAGCAGCAGCGCGACGCTCGGCGGCTTCAGCCGCTCGCGATTCGGGCTAGCACCGCGGTCGGCGGGCATCGCGTCTCCAATGATCGGTTACTTCTTATCCTTGGTCAGCGCACTGCCGAGGCCGGTCATGGAAATGAACATCTCGCCGAATCGTTCGGCGAGCTTCGGATCGAAGGTGAACCAAGTCTTCATCAACGCCTCGGGCGACACCTTTTCGATGTTCGACAGCATCTGCTCCTGCAGCTTGTCCATCACCGCGGTCTGCATGGGCTGCACGTCGGGAAGTCCGAAGAACTGCCGCGCTTCCTCCGGCGTGCAATCGATCTCGACGTTGACTTTCATGGCCGCTCCACAGTCCTGCATTGACGCGTCAACCAGTATCGCCGCGACTGGTGCCGCGATGCAAGCGATCCGACGCGCGGACGCGGCGCTTCAACCGAAGCGTTCTGCGGAGAACGGCTGAGGATCGGTGAGCGGCTGTTCACCGGTCATCATCTCGGCGAGCAGCCGTCCGGTAACTGGACCGAGCGTCAGCCCGTGATGCTGATGGCCGAAATCGAACCACAGTCCGGGATGGCGCGGCGCGCGGCCGATCAGCGGCAGCATATCCGGCAGGCACGGCCGCGCGCCCATCCATGGCTGCGGCTCGATGGTGTCGCCGAGCGGGAACAGCGCGCGCGCCACCGGCAGCGTCTGCGCGATCTGCACCGGCGACGGCGGCGCATCGCGGCGCGCGAACTCGGCGCCGGTGGTCAGGCGAATGCCGCGGTTCATCGGCGCCAGCAGATAGCCGCGATCGGCGTCGAGCACCGCGTGCTGCAGACGTGCATTGCCGCGCGGCGTGAGATGGACGTGGTAGCCGCGCTTGACGCCGAGCGGAAAGCGATAGCCGAGCGGCTTGAACACCAGGTCCGACCACGGCCCCATCGCCACCACCACTTCGCGCGCGGTAACGATTCCGAGTTCGGTCGCGACCCGCCAGCCGCCCTCTTCCTGCTGCAGCGTGCGCGCATCGCCTTTGACGAAACGGCCGCCGCGCCGGGAGAACAACGCCGCGTAGGCTTTGACCAGACCACCCGGATCAGGGATCGAGCCCGGCTCCAGCCAGTGGATCGCGCCGGCAAAATCGCCGGTGAGGTTCGGTTCGCGTTCGGCGATGCCGGCACGATCGAGCACGTCGGCGACGACGCCGAACTGCCGCGCCCGCTCGAGATCGCCGAGCGCCTTGGCAAAGCTCTTCGGCGATCGAAACAGCTTGATCCAGCCGGTCTTGCGCAGCAGCTCGGGCACGCCGGCGTCCGCGATCAACGCCTCGTGCTCGGCGAGGCTGCGCCGGATCAGCGGCAATGCCGCCTGCGCGGTCTGCGCCGCGCGGCGCGGCGACGACGCGAGGAAATACCGCACCAGCCAGGGTAGGAATTCGGGAATGCCGGAGAGCTGATAATGCGCATCGGCCGAGCCGTTCAGCGCGTAGCGCAGCAGATGGCCGGGATCGCGCGGAAACATGTAAGGAAACACCGAGGCGCATTCGATCAGCCCGGCATTGCCGTAGCTGGTCTCGTCACCCGCCGTGCCGTTGCGGTCGACCAGCACCACATCTCGGCCGCGGCGCTGCAGGTGCAAGGCTGCGCAGACACCGACGATGCCCGCGCCGAGCACCACGACATCGGTCTCGTTCCGCTTCATGGTTCCGAGTTAAGCGCATCGGTGCGATTTCGCAAACGCCAAACCGCATTTGCAATGGTGCCATAACGGCGCATCACGACTGAGGCCGCATGGTGCAAACGGTGTCGTCACCGAGCGCTCAAACGCCGGGCAACGCGCTCTCTTTCGCATCATTGCGACAAGCAGATTGACGAGGCCGCGACAGCAGATGTCGGCGCGATGACGAATCGCGCGGGCGAAAAAGAAAATGGCGGGCCGAGCGGCCCGCCATTTTTGGTCGGATTGTCGCAGTCTCGTCTCAGCTCGGCTTCAGCGCCGGAGAGCCGTGCTCCATCTCATAGTCTTCGATCTGCTTGGCGCGATCGGACTCCAGCGCGGCGCGGTGATCGGTGCCGATCGCCACATACACCGCCGGCAGCACGAACAGCGTGAACAGCGTGCCGATCATCATGCCCGCCACCACGACGAGGCCGATCGAGAACCGGCTGGCGGCACCCGCGCCCGAGGCGGTGAGCAGCGGTAGCAGGCCGGTGACCATCGCGGCCGTGGTCATCAGGATCGGCCGGAGCCGCACCCGCGCCGCCTGTTCGATCGCGGTGCGCTTGTCGAGCGCCTCCTTGATCTGCAGTTCGCGGGCGAACTCCACCATCAGGATGCCGTGCTTGCTGATCAGGCCGACCAGGGTCAGCAGGCCGACCTGGGTGTAGATGTTGATCGTCGCGACGCCGAAGAACAGCGGGATCAGCGCGCCGCAGATCGCCATCGGCACCGTGATCATGATCACCAGCGGGTCACGCAAGCTTTCGAACTGCGCGGCGAGCACCAGGAAGATGATGATCAGCGCGAAGCCGAAGGTGATGGCGAGCTGGTTGCCTTCCTGCACATACTGCCGCGCATCGGCGAGGTAGTCGTGACTGAAGCCGGACGGCAGGTTCTTGGCCTGCTGTTCGAGGAAGTCGACCGCCTGGCCGACGGTGACGCCCGGCATCGGCACCGCCTGGAAGGTGGCGGAGTTGAGCTGGTTGAAGTGCGTCAGCGCGTTCGGATCGGTGGCGGTCTCGATCGTCACCAGCGTCGCCAGCGGCACTTGCTGCCCGCTGGCGCTCGGCACGTAGAAGCCGTCGAGCGATTGCGGGGTCAGGCGGTCGGCGCGCGGCACCTGCGGGATCACCTGATACGACCGGCCTTCGAGATTGAAGCGGTTGACGTAGTTGCCGCCCAGCAGCGTCGCCAGCGTGGTGCCGAGGCGCTGCATGTTGATGCCGAGGTCGCTCGCCTTGGTGCGGTCGATCGTCACCCGCACCACCGGCTGGTTGAAGTCGAGATCGCTGTCGGCGACGATGAACAGGCCGCTCTTGCGCGCCGCGTCCTTCAGCTTGACCATCTCCTCATACACGGCGCGGAAGCCGGCGGTGGAGTTGATCACCATCTGGATCGGCAGGCCGCCCGGACCGCCGGGCAGCGGCGGCAGGTTGAAGGCGAAAGCGTTGACGCCCTCGATCTTGCTGAGCTCCTTCTGCACCAGCGGCTTGAGCTGCATGGCGCTGCGCTTGCGCTCGTCCCACGGCTTCAGCAGCATGCCGGCGATGCCGTTGTTCGGACCCGACGTGCCGTTCAGGATGAAGCGAAGGTCGGTTTCCGGGAAGCTGGCATAGGCCTTGTCGAGCTTCTCGCCGTAGTAATTGGCGTAGTCGATGTTGGCGTATTTCGGCGCCTTGGTCACCGCGAACACGATGCCCTGGTCTTCTTCCGGCGCCAGCTCCTTGGACGTGTTCATGTACATGAAGCCGACGAGGCCGAGGATCACCACGGCGAACATGCCGGTGATCGGGCGGTAGTCGAGCGAGCGGTCGAGCTGCCGGCCGTACCAGCGGGTGATCGAGCTGAACACTTGGTCGACCTTGCGGGCGAACCAGCCCTGGCTCTCCTGGTGCTTGAGCAGCACCGAGCACATCATCGGCGACAGCGTCAGCGCGATGATGCCGGACACGATCACCGAGCCGGCGAGCGTGAAGGCGAACTCGCGGAACAGCGCGCCGGTGAGACCGCCGAGGAAGCCGATCGGCGCGTACACCGCCGCCAGCGTGATGGTCATCGAGATCACCGGGCCGACGATTTCGCGGGCGCCGATCAGCGCCGCCTGGACCGGACTTTTCCCCTCCTCCAGATGGCGGTGGATGTTCTCCACCACCACGATGGCGTCGTCGACCACGAGACCGATCGCCAGCACCATCGCCAGCAGGGTCAGCAGGTTGATCGAGAAGCCCATCGCCAGCATCGCGGTGCAGACGCCAATCAGCGACAGAGGAATCGTCACCACCGGGATGATCACCGACCGCAGCGAGGCCAGGAACAGGAAGATCACCACGATGACGATGCCGACCGCTTCGATCAGCGTCTTCTCCACCTCGTCGATCGACGAGCGAATGAACTTGGTCGAGTCGTAGGCGACCTTCATGCTCATCGAGGGCGGCAGGTTGCGCTCGATCTCGGGGAACAGTGCGCGCACGCCGGTGACGATGTTGAGCGGGTTGCCCTGCGGGGTCGCCTGTACGCCAATGAAGATCGCGCGTTCGCCGGAGAATGCCACGCTGCTGTCGGTGCTCTGCGCCGCAAGTTCGACGGTGGCGACGTCCTCCATCCGCACGAAACCGCCGCTCTGCGCCTTGACGATCATTCGTTTGAATTGATCGACGTTTTGCAGGTCGGTGTTGGTGGTGATGTTGGAGACCGTCAGATAGCCCTTGGTCTGACCGGCCGCCGCCTGGAAGTTATTGGCCTGGATCGCCGCCGTGATGTCGTTCGGCGACACGCCGCGGCCGGCCATCCGTATCGGATCGAGCCAGATCCGCATCGCGAAGGTCTGGCCGCCGAGAATGTCGGCGGATGCGACGCCGTCGACGGTCGACAGCACCGGCTGCACCACGCGCGTCAGGTAGTCGGAGATTGCCGACCCCGACAGCTCGTTGCTGGCGAAGCCGATATACATCACCGCCGTAGTCTGGCCGGTCGACTTCACGATCACCGGGTCGTTGGCTTCCTTCGGGATCAGGTATTTGACCGAATTCACCTTCGCCAGCACTTCGGTGAGCGCCTGGTTGGGATCGAAGTTGAGCTTGACGTAAACCGTGATCAGGCTCTGGCCCTGGGTCGACGACGACGTGATGTAGTCGACGCCTTCGGCCGAGGCCACCGCCTGTTCGAGCGGGGTGGTGATGAAGCCCTGCATCAGATCCGGTGACGCGCCCGGATAGGTCGTGGTGATGGTCACCACGGTATTGGACAGCTTCGGATATTGCCGGATCGGCAGCGTCATCGCGGCGCGAAAGCCGACCAGCAGGATCAGCATGCTGACCACCAGCGACAGCACCGGACGCTTGATGAAGATGTCTGTGAGGACCATACGGACGCTCCGTGGCGCACACCCGGCGCGCCTTGCGCGACCGAGCTGCGGTTGAGTTGTCCCCGGACGGCGACGATCGCCGGCCGGACCTGTTCGATGACGAGCGGGCCGCGCCAGTGGGCGCAGCCGGCGCTCCTTGTGTTAGTAGCGCGGCGGCGTCTTCGGCTGCGGCGGAGGCGGATCGGTCGAGATCGCGACCGCGGCACCCGACTGCAGCTTGAGCTGGCCGACCGCGACGACGCGATCGCCCGGATTCACGCCGGTCAGGATCACGGTGCGTCCGTCGATGCGGTCGCCGGTGCGCACGAAGGTCCGCACGGCCGACAGCTTGGCCTGGCCGTCCTCGCCCTTCTCTTCCTTGATGAGGAAGACCGAGTCACCATACAGCGTGTAGTCGACCGCCGTCTCCGGCACGGTGACCACCGCCGGCTTGTCCGGCAGCACCACGGTGGTGGTGGCGAACATGCCCGGCCGCAGCACGTGCCCGGGATTGTTGAGCGTGGCCTGCACCCGGATGTTGCGGGTGTCGGACGCGATCTGCGGCTCGATCGTGGTGATCTTGCCTTCGAAAACGCGGCCCGGATAGGCGTCGACCTTCAGCCGCACGAGCTGCCCGACCGCCAGCGTGCCGGAATCCTTTTCCGTCACGGTGATGTTGGCATAGACCTGCGACAGGTCGGTGAGCGTCACGATCTGGGTGCCGGCGCTGAGATACTGGCCGACTTCGACGTGACGAACGCCGAGAATGCCGTCGAACGGCGCGCGCACCGTCTTCTGCGAAATCAGCGCCTCGGTCTTGGCGATGCCGGCATTGGCCTGATCGAACGCCGCCTGCGCCGAGTCCACCGTCGCCTGCGGGCCGAACTGCCGGGCCGCAAGCTGCTTGGCGCGGTCGAGCGACAGCTCGGCGACCTTGGCTTGAGCCCGGTAGTTCGCCAGATCCGCCAGCTCGGTTTCGTCGAACAGCTTGACCAGCGGCGTGCCCTGCTTCACCTCCGAGCCAGCCTGAAACAGGATGTCGGTGATGCGGCCGGAGACGTCCGAAGTGACGTTGACCTGATGCACGGCCGCCAGATCGCCGACCGCGGTGAGCAGATTGGGCAGCACTTCGGTCTTCGCCTCGGCGACCGTCACCGTGATCGGCGGCGGCTTGTTGTTGGCGAAGAACTTCGCGATCATGTGGTTGCGGAAGGCGTTGAAGCCGACCAGACCGCCGACCAGCAGAGCCAGCAGCAATCCGACGATGATGAACCAGCGCACCGTCCGCACCGGACGCGGGCGGGGCTTCTCGCTGGAGCTCCGCGCCGACGGCGGAGTTTCTGTCGCAAGCGTCATGTCATGCACTTTCTGTCGTTTCCGCCTTGATCCGGCCCGGCGACAATTCGCGGTCGAGATGAGCGGCAATTACGGCTTCGTTCAGACCAATTCCACGTAGGATGAATTCACACATCTGGCGCTCGTGGCTCGCGGCGTTGCCGTAGCTCAGGCAAGGCACCGACGGCAGCCGCGCCAGCGCCGCCATCAGCAAGGTGTGGTGGGCGAACCAGAACAGGTTCATCGGCTCGTCACCGATCTTGACTGCGTCGCCCGCTTCCACCGCCCGCTCCAGCGACGACACGAAGGTCCGACCGATCAGCCCGGCGACCTTTTCATACACCAGACGGGCGAACTCGCCGTCGTCGAGCTGGCTCGAGACCAGCAGCCTGAGACGCTGATCCTCCTCCTGCTCCGGCTGATCGGAGGCGTGGAGGAAGTGCTCCACCATCTCCCGCACCAGCACCACCAGCGTCTGGGTCGAGGGCTCGGCGCCGAGCAGGTCCATCAAGGCCGGATCGGCTTCACGCTCGCACGCCAGGATCTCGGCATACAGCGCGGCCTTGCTCGGGAAATGCTTGAACAGCAACCCTTCCGAGATCGACGCGGCGGCCGCGACGCTCTTGGTGGTGGTCCCTGCAAAGCCATTCCGGGCAAAGCAACGCTTGGCTGCGCTCAGGATCAATTCCCGGCGCAAGTCGCTCGTCATGCGCAGTGAAGTCATCTTGTGAGTAGGCACTCACCTTTGCACTTGTCAATCAGGATCGCTGCGACGCACTAAATCGTGAGTGTTGAGATTGGCTGAAACCGGCTGCTCCCGGCCGGCGCCAGCCCTCGAACCGGCCGCATGACATGCGTCGCCCAGGTTCCCGCCGCAAGACCCGACCTGCGGATTTCCTTACCGTTTCGGCAACGTCGTAAATCGCCTATAGACGTAAAAAACGGGAATGACATGGAAACGGCCCCAGCAGAGCTCGCGGAAGCGTTCGATCTCGCACGCCTGACGCCCGACTTTTATGACAACCCCTACCCGACCTACCACGCACTGCGGGCGCACCAGCCGGTCAAGCGATTGGCCGGCGGCGGCTATTTCCTGACCCGCTACGACGATCTGGTCGCGGTCTACAAGAACACCACGCTGTTCTCGTCCGACAAGAAACGCGAATTCGCGCCGAAATACGGCGATTCGCTGCTGTTCGAGCACCACACCACCAGCCTGGTGTTCAACGATCCGCCATCGCACACCCGCGTCCGCCGCCTGATCATGGGGGCGCTGACGCCGCGGGCGATCGCCGGCATGGAGCCGGACCTGATCGGGCTGGTCGACCGGCTGCTGGATGCGATGGCCGCCAAGGGCCGCGTCGACCTGATCGAGGACTTTGCCGCGGCGATCCCGATCGAGGTGATCGGCAACCTGCTCGGCGTGCCGCACGACGAACGCGCGCCGCTGCGCGGCTGGTCGCTGGCGATCCTCGGAGCGCTGGAGCCGGTGATCGGGCCGGAGGCATTTGCGCTCGGCAATGAGGCGGTGGCCGAGTTTCTCGGCTATCTCGACACCTTGATCGCCCGCCGCACCGCCGAGCCCGGCGATCCGGAGCGCGACGTGCTGACGCGGCTGATCCTGGGCGAGACCGGCGGCGAGAAGCTGACCGCCAAGGAGCTGCTGCACAACTGCATCTTCCTGCTCAACGCCGGACACGAGACCACCACCAACCTGATCGGCAACGGCCTGGTGACGCTGGCGGCCAATCCCGATCAGAAGCAGCGGCTGATCGCCGAGCCTGCGCTGATCAAGACCGCGGTCGAAGAAATCCTGCGCTACGAGAGCTCCAACCAGCTCGGCAACCGCATCACCACCACTGAGGTCGAGATCGGCGGCATCGCCATGCCAGCCGCAACTTCGCTGACGCTGTGCATCGGCGCCGCCAATCGCGATCCGGCGCAGTTTGCCGATCCCGACCGGTTCGACGTGTCGCGCAGCCCGAACCGGCATCTCGCCTTCGCGTCAGGTCCGCATCAATGCGCCGGCATGGCGCTAGCGCGGCTCGAAGGTGCGATCGCGCTGGCGCGGTTTCTCGCGCGCTTCCCGGACTACGTGCTCGACGGTCCGCCGCAGCGTGGTGGCCGGGTCCGGTTCCGCGGTTACCTCAGCGTCCCCTGCCGGCTCGGTTAGCGCCGGCCGCTCCATCGCGCCGCCGCATTGTGCTGCGAGGTCTCACCCCGACAGCCTTCGTTGCTTCGCCTCGGCGTGCAACCGGTAGCGGCGCGTTGTGATTTCGATGATCATGGTGTGCAGAGATTCGTCCGGTCCGTGGGGCCCAGAACGATCACGAGCGAGGCGTAGTGAACCGACCGACGATCATGCATGGCGCCTCACGGCGCTTCAGGACGCCCGCCCTCCTCACCCTGGCGACGCTGCTCGCCGTTGCAGCCCCGGCGCCTGACGCCGACGCCAAGCGGGCGCGCCCGGCGGCGACCACCGAGGCGACCGCACCGCGCGAGGCCGGCGAGCCGATCATGGCGATCGTCTCGATCAAGGGCCAGCGGGTGACTCTGTACGACTCCGAAGGCTGGATCTATCGCGCGCCGGTCTCGACCGGCACCACTGGTCGCGAAACCCCGGCCGGCGTGTTTGCCGTGGTCGAGAAGGACAAGGACCACCGCTCGACGATGTACGACGACGCCTGGATGCCGAATATGCAGCGCATCACCTGGAACGGCGTTGCGTTGCACGGCGGTCCGCTGCCCGGCTATCCCGCGTCCCACGGCTGCGTCCGAATGCCGTACGAGTTCGCCGAGAAGCTGTTCGACAAGACCCGGATCGGGATGCGGGTGATCGTGTCGCCGGAGGACGTCGAGCCGGCCGATATCAGCCATCCTGTGCTGTTCTCGCCGAATGCCGAGGCGCTGGCCGCCGCGCCGATGCGCGCCGAGACTGCGGTCCGTGAGGCCGAGCAGGCCGCCCAGGCGGCCGATGAAGCCAAGGCCGCCGCGACCGCAGCCGCCCGCGCGGTGAAACCGCTGAAGGACACCTTGCGCAAACTGGAGCGCGCCAAGGCACGAGCCGAGGCGGCGCTGAAGGCGGCCGACAAGGTGCTGGTCGCCGCCAGCACGGACGAAGCCAAGGCCAAGGCGGAAGAACGGCAGCAGCAGGCCGCACAGCAGCTCGGCGAAGCCACCACCCAGCTCGAGACGGCCAAAGCCGACGCGGACGCCAAACACGCCGCCGCAGCCGCCACCAAGGAGGCAGCGAAAACTGCCGCGGCGAAGAAGGCCGAGACGGCGAAGCTGGCGACCGACGCCAAGCTCGCGCAGGAGCCGGTGTCGATCTACATCAGCCGCTCGACCCAAAAGCTCTACGTCCGCCGCAACACCCGCAAGCCGCTGCCCGACGGCGGCGAATTGTTCGACTTCTCGATCGAGGTGCCGGTGACGATCCGCGATCCCGAGCGGCCGATCGGCACGCACATCTTCACCGCGATGGCCCGCAACGACGCCGGTCTGCGCTGGAGCGCGGTGACGATCGAGAGCGCCGATGATGCCAAGAGCGCGCTCGACCGCGTCACGATCCCGCCGGAGGTGCTGGAGCGGATCGGCCCGACCGCGCTGCCCCGCTCCTCGATCATCATTTCCGACGAGCCGCTGAGCGCGGAGACCAACTACCGGACCGAGTTTGTCGCGGTGCTGAGCGATCAGCCGCAGGGCGGCTTCATCACCCGCAAGCCGACCAGCAGCGACGTTCCGGTGGCCAGCAGCGATGACTGGAACGATGGCGGCTTCGGATTCTTCTTCCAGCCCAGGGAGCAACGTGTCCCTGCGCAGTCCCGTCGCGGCCGTTATGGCGAGGGCTATTACCGCCAGCCGCAAGACTACTATCGTCAGGAGCAGCCGGGCTGGTGGTAGCGCCGCGCTACGCGTCTTCCTCCGCCGAGTCGAGAGTCTGGGGCGGCGTCCGCTGCACCAGCAGGGTCGGAATCCGGCGGGTGCCGCTGCGCACCGTGACGACGCGGGTGTCGGCGTGGCGCCCGGCCCGTGACGCGGAGACGGTCAGGCCGGCGGCGAGCAGCCGCTCGCGCGCCGCCTCGACATCGTCGACGCGCCAGCCGACGCCCCACAGCTTGTCGTTCTTGGCGTCCGAGCCCGCCACCGGCCGGTGCACCACCTCGATCCTGAGATCGCCGCAGTGGAACGACATCAGCCGCCCCCAGTCCTGCTGCGAGCGGTCCAGTGCCATATCGAGCCCAAGCCGGGCGCCGTACAGGGCCGCCGCGCGATCGGGATCGGAGGTCGAGATCACCAGATGATCGAGGCCCACCACCGGGGCCGGCCCAATCACCTGCGAGTGCGGCCGCTCGGAGCCGAGCTCGAGGAAGAACATCCGCACGCCGCGGGTGGTCTCGGTCGCGGTCCGGGTGCGTTTCCAAGTCAGCGTCGCGCCGGTGATGCGGTCGCGACCTTCCACGTCGGCGACCGGCGTCGGCTGCAGCGCCACCCGATCCAGCCGATAGCGCGCAGCGTTCGCGTCGGCGACCCGGAAGCACAGGCTGGCGATCCCCTCGCCCTGCAGCTTGATCAGGGTGCGCAGCCGCTCCGCGCTCTGCGAGGTGCCGGCCGGCGCCATGAATTCCAGCGACATGTTGTCGAAGGTAAACAGAACGTTGTCGGAGCCCTCGTCGCCCCCGCGCCAGGCCGGCGCGCGGGCCAGCAGCGTCTCATAGGTCGCGACCGCCTCGTCCAGATCGCTGACCAAGACGACGAGATGATCGATGGCGGTGATCATGGACGTTCCCCCGCAAGCACGCCGCCCCACGCAGTGATTTGCCGCACGATGCTATCGGGTTTGCCGCGCCGGTTCATCGGCGCGCAATCCCCGGGCGATGCCGAGGTGCCGCCCGCGGCGCTGCCACCGGACGTGCCATAAGCCGTTCGCTCGCACGCGACTGCCACCCTCGCCTCCCTGATCGCGCCTGCCCGGAACAAGGCAGCGCGCGCGCCGTTATGACTGGATTTTCGGCGAAACCGCTGTCGTATCAGTTGTGACCCTGCGGAAAATTTTAGCGAATGCGCCGCGAACGGCAATGCTATGCTGAACGCGCCGGATCAGGTCGCAGCCTCGGGACTCTCATGCACGCACTCTTCATCGGACAGACCTATATCGACGTCACCTTCATCACCGACCATCTTCCGACCGGCGACGAAAAGCACGTGGCGTCCGACTACGCGGTGTCGTTCGGCGGCAACGCGGTGACCGCGGCATTCTGCTGCGCCAAGCTCGGGATCGTGCCCGACCTGATCGCCACCATCGCCAACGACTGGCTGGGGCGGATGTTCATGGACATGAGCGCGAAGTACGGCATCTCGGTGCACCCGCGCAAAGTGAACACCTCGTCGCTGTCCTTCATCATGCCGAAGGACGGCAAACGCGCCATCGTCCGCTGCCGCGACGACGAGCATATCCATCCGTTCCCACTGCTCAACCTCGGCGAGTGCCGCGCCCTGCATGTCGACGGCCATCAGCCGGACGCAGCGATCCACTACGCAAAACTCTGCCGCGAGGCCGGTATTCTGACCTCGCTCGACGGCGGCGGCCTGCGCACCAACACCCACGAGCTGTTGGAATTCATCGACGTCGCGATCGTCGCCGAGCGACTGTGCGAGCAGATGGACATGACGCCAGAGAAAATGCTCGAGTATCTGAAGTCGCGCGGCTGCCGGGTCGGCGGCATCACCCTCGGCGAGCGTGGCCTGTATTGGTACGACGAGGCCGGCACGATCCGCACCCTGCCGGCGCTGCCGATCCCGCGCGAGCGGGTGATCGACACTAACGGCGCCGGCGACGTCTTCCACGGCGCCTATGTGTTCTCGTATCTGAACAACCCAGCGCAGAGCTGGCAGCACCACTTCGAATTCGCCCGCGCCGCTTCTACCTTCAAGATCCAGAAGCTCGGCAACGAAGCCGGGCTGCCGACGGTCGCGGATATCGAGGCCGTCAAGCGCGAGTTCGTGGCGGCGGCGTAAAGCGCCGGGGACGTCATTGCGAGCGAAGCGAAGCAATCCAGCCCCGTGCACGAGGCCTCTGGATTGCTTCGTCACTGCGTTCCCCGCAATGACGGGGCTTCTACGCCTTACGCCATCGCCTTCTTCAGATCGAAGCTGAGATCGGCGGCCTGTTCGGGCGTGACCGATTTGTCGAGGGGAAGAATTTTGCGGCCGAACACGTGGTCGGCGGCGCGGTTGACGGACTCGATGCCGATCAGCTTGCCGGCCTTGTAGCAGAACGCCGAGAATGAACGTTCGGCGACGCTGCCGCGGATCACCACCTGATCGAAGCCGGCGGTGAGCCCGACGATCTGCAGCTTGTCGTCGCCCTGATCGGACCAGAACCACGGATAGCCGTCGTACGGCTTGGCCTCGCCGGTCAGCCGCGCGGCGACGCAGCGTGCCTGGTCGGTGGCGTTCTGCACCGACTCCACCCGCAGCGTCTCGCCGAACCGGACACTCTCGAACAGCGCGCAGTCGCCGATCGCCGAGATGTTCGGATCACTGGTCAGAAGCTGCTGATTGACGATGATGCCGGCGGCGGTCGGCAGGCCCGCTGCGGCGGCGATTTCGACATTCGGGATCACGCCGACGCCGACCACCACCAGATCGCAGGGCAGCGTCTGACCGTTGCTGAGCGCAACGCCGGTGACGCGATCGCCGTCGGCTTCAATCTCGGTGGCGCGGACGCCGTAATGCATGCGGATGCCCGCCGCGGTGTGGCGATCATGGAAGTAACTGGAAATCTCCGGCGTCACTGCACGCGCCATTACTCGCGGTGCCAGTTCGACAACGTCGACCTCGAGGCCCTTGCCCCGTGCAGTGGCGGCGAATTCGAGACCAATGAAGCCGGCACCGATCACCACGACGTGCTTCTTGTCCGGCATCCGCTGGCGGAGCACTTCGCTCTCGTCGAGCGTGCGCAAGTACAGCACGTCCGGCAGCAAGGCGTTGGGCACGTCGAGCATGCGGTTGCGCGCGCCGGTGGCAAGCACGAGGTGGCCGTACTCGATCGCTGTACCCGAGGCGAGCAGCAGCTTGCGGCCGTCGCGGTCGATCGACACCATCCGGTCGGAGATCAGCTCGATCGCCTGATCCTGGAAGAATTTCTCCGGGCGAAACATCAGCGAGTTCGGATCGCCGCCGCTCTTGAGATACGCCTTCGACAGCGGCGGCCTCTGATACGGCAGGTGCTTTTCGTCGTTGATCAGCGCGATACGCCCGGCGTACTTCGCCTGCCGCAGCGATACGGCGACCTGAAATCCAGCGTGTCCGGCTCCAGCAATCAAGACCGTGTCGTTCATCGTTGAGCTCGTCGTGTTGGGGAAACGGCGCGGCGGACGCGCGGGAGGTGGGGATCGGCCCCAGGCTCTAGCACACCCGGCCACCGCAGGTCAGCACGTTTGCCGAGGACCTGCCCGTCGCCTCAATAGATCGGCGGCCGGAAATCGAGGATCGGCCCCTTCGGCTCCGACAGCGCGTCCAGCGCCACCGCATCGACCAGCAGCGGCCCGCGCGAGCGGGTAACCGCGCCGACCCGCTCGATCTTGCCGAACGCCGCTTGGATATCCGGCCGCGCCGCGGCGTTGTCGACGCCGACCAGCAGCAGCGGCCCCGCCAATTGCTGGGCCGTCGGCGCCGGCGCCGCGAGCCAGCGGAATCGTTCGCCGCGCTGAACCACGCAGATGCCGGGCGGCAGATAGAACTCCAGCCAGCCCGTGGTGCCGTAATCGTCGGTCAGCACGCAGCTCGCGCCGATCCGCCGCCGCACTTGATCGATCTCCGCCACCATCTGCGGCACGCCGACGCCGACCGACCGTACCGTCGCGTCGCGGCGATACCCGGTCAGCGCGCCGGTGTTGACCTGCACCACCACCAGCGCGAACAGCACCGCGCCGGTCGACACCGCCCAGCGCCGGCAAACCGTCACCAGGCGGGCGATGCCGGGCGTCCAGTGCCGGTAGGCGGCACCGACTGCGGCGGCGAGCGCGAACGCCGGATACAGCGGGCTCAACCAGTTCGCCTCGACGCGGTCGTGCAGCGCCTGCCAGGTGAAATACAGCGCGATCGTCCACACCGTGGCGGCGACCAGAACGCGCGACGCTGCCGGCCCGGTGCTGCGCTTGCCGAGCGCGATCAGGCCCATCACACCGAGGATGAACACGAACGGCGTCGCCAGCACGAACTGGGTCGGGATCAGTTCTGCGACGTAATGCGGCTCGAACCCGCCGAGCTTGGCGCGGCCGAACTGCTTGACGAAGGAAATCCACTCGTGCTGCGCGTTCCAGATCACCACCGGCGAGAACAGCGCGAACGCGACCACGCCGCCGAGATACGGCCACGGCGACAGCAGCCAGCGCCGCAACTGTGGCACCCAGAGCAGCCAGATCAGGATCGCCGGACCGAAGAACAGCGCGGTGTATTTCGACAGCAGCGCGAGCCCGACCGCGACGCCGACCGCCAGCCACCACACGCCCCTGCCCGTCGCCGCAACCTGCGCCAGAGCGAGCAGAACGAAGCTGGACGCCACCAGCAGCGGCGCGTCCGGCGTGACGATGGTGGTGCCGGCCGACACCATCATGGTGGCGTTGAGCAGCACGGTTGCGGTGGCGGCAATGCGCTCGTCGTCGAACAGCAGAACCGCGGCGCGCCACACCGCCCAGCTCATCGGCAGCGCCAGCAGGATCGACACCAGCCGGACGCCGAATTCGGTGTCGCCGGCGATCAGCGTGCCGAGCTTGATCACCACCGCCACCATCGGCGGGTGATCGAAATAGCTGAGGGCGAGATTGTTCGACCAGGTCCAGTAATACGCCTCGTCGAAGGTCAGCGGCGTGACCGCCGCGGCGAGCAGCCGGAGTGCAACCAATCCGACCACGACCAGAATCGTGGCGACAGCGGGACGCCGCATCGCGTCGCTCATCGGCCGATCATCGCTTGCGCCAGACGAACAGGCCGGACATCGCGTAGTTCCACACCACGCCCATCAGCGCACCGGCCGCGCCTGCCAACCACCAGGTGATGTGCTCGTTGTACACCGCGAAGGCGACGCCGACATTGGCGAGCAGACCGACGCCGCACACCAGATAGAACAGCAGCAGGCCGCGGACGATCGCGAAGCCTTTGAGCCGCTGGTCGCGATAGGTCAGGAAATTGTTGAGGATGAAGTTGCTGGTCATCGCCACCAGCGCGGCGGCGCCCTGCGCCTCGGCGAACGGCTGTTCGAACACCTTCAGCACGACGAACAACGTGACGAAGTGCACCACCACGCCGGTGGAGCCGACCAGCGCGAACAGGATGAAGCGCAGCGACAGCACGTCGTGGCTGAATTTCGCCAGCACCAGGCCGAGGAAGTCGAGGGCCACCATCGAGTCGAGCTTGCTCTCGCCGTGCAGCCGCGAGCCGAAGGTGAACGGCACCTCGACGATGCGCAGGCTGCCGCGCGCGGTCGCGATCACGTCGAGCAGGATCTTGAAGCCCTGGGTCGAAAGCTCGGGTGCAAGCTGTTCGAAGCGGTCGCGGCGGATCATGAAGAAGCCGCTCATCGGGTCAGCGACCTCGATCTTCAGCGCCTTCTGGGCGACCTGGGTGGCGATCGAGCTGATCCCGGCGCGCTGGCGGTTGAAGCTGTCGGCGCTGCCGCCTTCGATATAGCGGCTGCCGATCACGAGATCGGCGGCGTTGCTCTCCAGCAGCGACAGCATTTTGGCGAGCTGGGTTTCGTCGTGCTGCAGGTCGGCGTCCATCACCGCGGCATAGGGGGCGCCGGACGCCAGGATGCCTTCGATGCAGGCGCCGGACAGGCCGCGCCGGCCGATCCGGCGGATGCAGCGCGCGCGCGGATCGCGGCGCGCCATCTCGCGGACCACCTGCCAGGTGCCGTCGGGAGAATTGTCGTCGACGAAAATGACCTCCCAGGCCACGCCGACGAGCGCTGCTTCCAACTTTCGGAACAGCAGCTCGACATTGTCGCGTTCATTGAAGGTCGGGACGACCACCGAGAGCTGCAGCGGAACCGCCGCGGGCTGGGCACGGGTCGCGACCGCGGCTGGGCTGGCATCGATCATCGCGCCATGCGTATAGCGGCGCACACGAGCTCTGCCAAGGCGAGCCCCGGGCGATTTGGATCAGAAATGTTTTGAAATCGGGTGGCTATGGCACCCAAAAAGGTCAACGACCACGAACAACAGGTGCGCGTACATCCGGCGCTCCCTACTATTCAGTGGTCGTCTCGGCGTCGCACGCTCCGTATCGAAGCATCGACGTCGCCGTTGCAACCAAGATAGGAACGGGGTGCAACTTTCGCAAGGGGTCAGACATGAAGAAAGCTCAGGCAGGCAACATCCGGATCGGGATCGGCGGTTGGACCTACGAGCCTTGGCGCGGCGTGTTTTATCCGGACAAACTGCCGCAGCGGCGAGAGCTGGAATATGCCGCCTCCAAGCTGACCTCGATCGAGATCAACGGCACCTTTTACGGCTCGCAGAAGCCGGAGAGTTTCCGCAAATGGGCCAGCGAGGTACCGGAGAGCTTCGTGTTCTCCCTGAAGGGGCCGCGGTACGCCACCAACCGCAAGGTGCTGGCGGAAGCCGGCGACAGTGTCGACCGGTTCTACCATTCAGGCGTACTCGAGCTCGGCGACCGGCTCGGCCCGGTGCTGTGGCAGTTCGCGCCGACGAAAAAATTCGACGAGGCTGACTTCGGCAAATTTCTTGAGCTGCTGCCGCGCGAGATCGACGGCCGCAAACTACGGCATGTCGTCGAAGTTCGACATGACAGTTTCAAGACGCCGGCGTTCATCGCGCTGCTGCGCCAGCACAAGATTCCGGTCGTGTACTCCGAGCACGCGACCTATCCTGAGATCGCCGACATTACAGGTGATTTCGTCTACGCACGGCTGCAAAAGGGCAAGGACGAGATCGCCACCGGCTATCCGCAGAAGGCGCTTTCGGCCTGGGCCGAGCGGCTGCAGGTCTGGGCTGATGGCGGCGAGCCCGACGATCTGCCGAAGGTCGATGCGGCAGCGGCAAAGCCGCGCAAGCGCGACGTGTTCGCCTATGTGATTCACGAAGGCAAGGTACGCGCACCCGCCGCAGCGATGGAATTGATCAAACTCGTCGGCTAAGTTGCGGCGGTACACGCCCAACTGAGCGGACGTGACGCGCGACATTGCGTCACCGCAAGGCCTTGCGACCGATCAATGGGATAGTCAGAGGCGGCGGGCTAGGCTCGCGCTCATGTACTACATCAACAAAAGGATCCGTTTTCGGATGGACAAGATCGACTTCATGAACGGACAGATCAAGGCGCTGGTCAACTTCGCCAATGCGCTGATCAAGTCGCATCCGTCGCCGGCGATTCTGCGCCACCATTTCGAAACCAAAGCCCGCGCCGCCCCGAACGCACCACAGGGCCTGTCCCTGTCCGAAGCCTATATCGACGGCATGGCCGATATCGATCGTCAGCTCGCAGTGGCGCTCGAACACGCAATCGCACGCCGCGACCAACACGATCCGCAGCCGGACTAATATCGACAACCCTACAACGTACTAGACAGTCGCCACAACCAGGACTTTAATACGTAAATATTGTCACGTATTAGTTGATTACCTGAGTAGTGGCGATGCGTTTCGGCTGGGTGGTGAGCGCGTTCGGGCTCCTCGCGGTCTTGATCGCGCAAGCCGGCTGCGCCACCGCCCAGACCTTCGATCCCTCGCTCGACGAGCCCGAGCTCGACCTTCCGGCGCCGCCCTCGTTCGATCTCGGCGCGGTGACCCCGCTGGACATCGCGAGCGCCGACGCCAATGACGACGAGGGACTAACCGGCGACCTTCCGGCCGGTCGAAGCAACTTCTCTCCTTTGGCCGACTTGGCTGCCGACCGGTTCAGCGGCGGACAACATGCGTCGCTGCTGTTCGGCGGCTACGATCTGTGGCGCAACGGCGCCTCGCTCTACGGCGGGTTCGAATGGTTCGGCGGCGGCACCGCCGAGAATGGCCCGGTGGTCCGGCTGATGGCGTCGGAAGCTTTGGAGCGTTACCAGACCGGGCGCTTCATCTATATCAACGACATTTCCCGCGCCTCGGTGCTGGCGGGCTGGCGTTTCAAATCCGGCGCGTTCGAGCTGAAGATCCTCGCCGGCCCCGATCTCGAGAACCGCGCCTCGATGCCCGACTACCGCGAGCAGCGCTGGCGCGGCACCCATGGCGGCGTGCGTATCGCGGTGGAGAGCTGGGCCGAGCCGACCCCGGAGACGATGCTGTCGTCATCGTTCTACGCCAGCACGATCGCCGGCAGCTACGGGGCACGGCTCGCCGCGGGCTGGCGCATGTTCGACGCGTTTTGGGTTGGGCCGGAGATGTCCGGCTCCTCGGATGAATTCAGCCAGCAGACCCGGATCGGCATCCATCTCACCGGCTTCGAGATGGCGGCGATGGAATGGTCGGCGGCCGCCGGCTACGTCCGCGACAGCTACGGCCGCAGCGGCATCTACAGCCGCCTCGGCGCATCGCTGAGGCGGTAGCACGCCGTGGTTCAGCGAGAGAATGCCTGAGCGCCTGCGTCCCACGGGCGGTCACCGTCGATCGCACTTGCACCAATCTCCCAACCCGGACCGCCCCACAACACATCGACTGTCCACAGCTTACCGTCGCGGTCGCGAATGAAGAACAAATTGGGCGTCGCGTTAATGAGTAGCGCACCGCTCTCGCCGTTCGGCTGCAAACTCAACAGGCACCACAATTCGCCAAGCGAGGTCTCACCGCGATCGCCGAGCCACGCGACGATCTCACTGGCGCGGGCGGGACGGCGCAGATGAAACGGCTGCAGTATTGCGCGCGCGGACGCTGGCTCGAGCTTGTCGACAAAGCGCTGCTTGAAGGTTGTGCCGAGCCAACTAATCGCGACCGCCGAACGCACCGCAGCGCTCTCACGGAAGTATTGCGCAGCGACGAATCCCTCCGTGCCCACCGAGGCGGTGGTCGATGGCTCGGCGCTATCCGATGGTGGACATCTCTTCGCCAGTTGCGGCTCTAGCAGTTCGGCGCCCGGCCGCAGCCCGGGCTGGGCCGATTGTGCGTGGCCAGTGCTGGCCACCGCACTTACGGCAGCGACGATCATCAAGCGAGCGATCAGCGACATCCCCGTCTCCACTTACTTTCTGGAAACAACGGTAGAGCGGGATGAAACGCTGTAAATACTTCGATTAACACTTGGTTAAGGATAACTATTCAATAAAATTGAGCTCAGTATTGAGATTTATATTTCTCAAAACATCCCATTTCTTCAGAACACTCCGCTGCGGCGGATCGCGCAGGAAACCTGAGCATCTCAAACCATTTACCGAGGAAACTGCGCGCCACGGCCAACAACTCATTGCGGCTGCAACATTGGGCTGCCGCGCCCGAGCGGAGCCGAAGTCGAATCTGCGCACGAGGCGCCCCTGTGGAAAAGCTCGAAAGACGATCAGTCGAGCGTGCGGCGGAATCGGGTGACGGCGATGGTCATCGCGATCAGCATCAGCGTCAGCAGTGCGATCGCGTCGTACTGAAGGTTCTCCAGCGTCGAGCCCTTCAGCATGATGGCGCGGACGATGCGCAGGTAATGCGTCAGCGGCAGGCACTCACCGATATACTGCGCCCAGATCGGCATGCCGGCGAACGGGAACATGAAGCCGGACAGCAGGATCGACGGCAGGAAGAACATCATCGACGCCTGCATTGCCTGCAGCTGGTTCTGCACCAGCGTCGAGAAGGTGTAGCCGATCGCGAGGTTCGTGGTGATGAACAGCGTCGACAACAGCGCCAACATCGCCAGGCTGCCGCGCAGCGGCACGCCGAACAGCAAGACGCCGATGCCGAGGATCAGCGACGCCTGGATGAAGCCGACGCCGACGTAAGGCAGGATCTTGCCGAGCATCACCTCGACCGGCGTGATCGGCATCGACAGCAGGTTCTCCATGGTGCCGCGCTCGATCTCGCGGGTCACCGACAGCGCGGTGAAGATCAGCATCGTCATGGTCAGGATGGTGCCGACCAGACCGGGCACGATGTTGAGCCGCGATGAGGCGGCCGGATTGTAGCGGGCGTGGGCGCGGATCTCGAACGGCGGATTGGCGGGATCACCGCCGACACGGTCGTGCATCAGCGCGGTTTGCACGATCTGCCCGAGCGCCGACAGCGCTGAGCCGGCGGCGACCGGATCGGTGGCATCGGCCGCGACCAGGACCGCCGGCTTGTCGCCGCGCCGCACTGCGCGTTCGAACCCGCGCGGAATTTCGACCCCGAACAGCACGCGGCCGGACAGCAGCAAATCATCGAATTCGGCGACGCTGTGCACCTCGCGGGTGAACTTGAAATACGCGGTGTTCTCCAGCGCCTTCAGGATCGAGCGGCCGAGATCGGAATCCTCCTGCAGCAGCACCGCGGTCGGCAGATGCCGCGGCGTGGTGTTGATGGCGTAGCCGAACAGCAGCAGCTGCATCACCGGGATCACGATGATCATCGCGAAGGTGAGACGATCGCGCCTGAGCTGGATCAGCTCCTTCACCAGCATCGCGTAGGTCCGGCGCAGGAAGCCGAACCGCGGCTCCTTGATCGGCGCGCCTGGCGTCGGCGCATCGGCTCCGGCCGCGGTCATTGGAAGTTGTCCTTCGACCGGCTCATCAGCTCGATGAACACGTCCTCGAGCGATGGCGCGCCGTGCTGCCAGCTCTGCCGCGGGTTGCTGCGATACGGCGCCAGGGTCTGCTCGAGCGCGGCCTGATCGCGGCCGGAGACGTGCAGGCTGGTGCCGAACGGAGCCACCATGTCGACGCCCGGCTTGCCGGCAAGCTCGTGCGCCAGCGGGCCGAGGCCATCGCCGGTGGCGACCCAGGTGGTGAGTTGCGAGCCGGCGATCACCTGATCGACGGTGCCGTGCGCCAGCAGATGGCCGTAAGCGATGTAGGCGATCTCGTGACAGCGCTCGGCCTCGTCCATGTAGTGGGTCGAGACCAGCACGGTGAGACCTTCGGCGGCGAGCGCGTGGATCTCGTTCCAGAAGTCGCGGCGGGCTTTCGGATCGACGCCGGCGGTCGGCTCGTCGAGCAGCAGCAATTGCGGATTCGGCAACGTGCAGGCGCCGAGCGCCAGCCGCTGCTTCCAGCCGCCAGAGAGTTCGCCGGCAAGCTGCTCCTCGCGCCCTGACAGCCCGAGCCGCTTGATCATCTCGCGCGCCGCGCCGCGCGCATCGGGCACGCCATACAGCCGGGCGACGAATTCGAGATTCTCGCGCACCGACAGGTCCTGATACAGGCTGAAGCGCTGCGTCATGTAGCCGACGCGGCGCTTGATCTTGGCCGCATCGGTGCGGATGTCGAAGCCGAGACAGCTGCCCTCGCCGCGGTCGGGCGTCAGCAGCCCGCACAGCATCCGGATCGTCGTGGTCTTGCCGGAGCCGTTGGGACCGAGAAAGCCGTAGATCGAACCGCGCTTCACCTGCATCGACAGGTCGTGCACCACCTCGCGGCCGTTGAACGACTTGGTGAGGCCGCGGACATCGATCGCGATGTCGCGGGCATCGGCCGCGATGGTCGGCTCGGCGGTCATGGCTTGCTGGCCGCCACCGGCGAAGGCGCTGCGGCTGCCGGCGGCAAATACACGCTGACCGGCTGGCCGACCCGCAGGCTCACCGGCTTGTTCGGCCGCGCCTGGATCAGATAGACGAGCTTGTTGCGCTCATCGAGGCTGTAGATCACCGGCGGGGTGTACTCCGCCGTGGTCGAGATGAAATAGATCTCCGCCGACAGATCGGCCGCGCAGTTATCGCACGTCACCCGCACCTTCTCGCCGATCGCGAGCTTCGGCAGCTCCGGCTCCGGCACGTAGAATCGAATCTTCATGTTGCCCGGCGGCAGGATCGACAGCACCGGCTTCTGCGCCGCCACCATCTCGCCTTCGCGGAAGTAGATCTGCTGCACTGTGCCGGTCACCGGCGCGCGGATTTCGCGGCGCGCCAGCCGCGTCTTCGAGGTCTCGACACGCGCTTCTGCGACCCGCAACGTCGAGACCGCGGCGTCGAGATTGGCTTGGGTGCCGGAGCCGGTCTTCGACAGCGACTGCGCGCGGTCGAAGGTCTGCTTGGCATTGGCAAGCGTCGCCATATTCTGGTTGAGGTCGGCCTGCTGCAGGTCGTCATCGAGCGTATAGATCAGTTCGCCGGTCTTCGCCTCGTCGCCTTCGCGCACCTTGAGCTTGGTAATGCGGCCGGATTCGTCCGGGCTGACGAAGATCAGATCAGCCTCGACCCAGCCTTGATAACCGGGATCGTTGCCCTTGCCGCAGCTTGCGAGCGCCAGCGCGAGCAGCGCCGCGGCGGCGCCGCGTAAAATAAGCGAGGGTCGCGTCATGACGCCGTCCTTTCGCCGAAAATCAGATCGAGATGCGCGCGCAGCATCGCCTGGACGTCGAGCGGCGCAAACCGGCCGAACAGCCCCTGCCAGATCACCGACAGCACCACCGGCGCGACCGCGAGCTGCGGAAACTGAGCCAGCGCCGCAGAGCTGATTTCGCCGCGGGCGACGCCGAGCTCCAGGATGCGGCGAATGCCGGCGACGCCCGGCTCGACCACGTTGCGGTAGTGAAATTCCGCCAGCGACGGAAACCGGGTGCCCTCCGCCATCACCAGCCGCAGGATGTCGCCGCGCCGTGTCTGCGCGACATCGTTCACGAAGGCGTCGGCGAAGGTCTCGAGCATCTGCCGCGTCGAAACGCCGGGCGGCGGCGGCGACGTCAGCCGCTGCATGGTCGGCACCAGCGCGGTGCGCACCAGCTCCTGAAACATCGCCTCTTTGTCGGTGAAGTGCAGATAGATCGTGCCCTTGGCGACGCCAGCACGCTTGGCAACGTCGTCGATCCGGGTCGCCGCGAAGCCGCGCGCCGTAAACTCGTCGAGCGCCGCCTCGATGATGGCGGCGCGCCGTTCCGCCGCCCTGGCGGCGCGGGTCGACGGCGCCTCCGCTGCCGAAGCTGGCTTGGCCGCGGACGAAGAGCTGCGGGCCGCAGCAGCTCGCTTCGCAGCAACGGGAGCAGAAACGGACGGAGTGTTTGAGGCGCGCTTCATCCCCACATTATGACTGACCGGTCAGTCATAATCAAGATCCGGGCGTTCCACCCTTTGGGGGGACGATCGTTCAGGCGCTGACGCGGTTACGGCCGGCGCGTTTGGCGCGATACAGGGATTGGTCGGCGCGCTGGATCGCATCGGCCAGGGTTTCGGCCGGGATGGCAGGCGCGATACCGATGCTGATGGTAACGACGCGGCCGCCCCCGAGGCCCGGGTGCGGGATCTTCAGGTCGCTGACTGCATGGCACAGCCGCTCGGCCGTCTCGTGCAGCTCGGCTTCATCGAGCCCGGGCAGCACCACGGCGAATTCCTCGCCGCCATAGCGCACCACGACGTCGCAGGACCGCAGATTGCGGCGCACGGCAGTGACGATCTGCTGCAGGCAGCGGTCACCGGCGGCGTGGCCACCGTGATCATTGAACAGCTTGAAATGATCGACATCGATCATCAGCACGCTCTGCCCGAGCGACGGCACGATCGAAGCCGCCTCCTGTTCGATCAGTTCGTCGAGATAGCGGCGGTTGAACACGCCGGTCAGGGCGTCGGTCGCGGACAGCCGCTCCAGCGCCGCATTGGCCTGGCGCAGATCGCTCTTCAGCCGCGCATCGCTGCGGCGGATCGCTTCCAGTTCGGCGATCTGCGCATCCTTGCGCTGACGGGCGCGCAGCGCGATCACGCAGGTGACGACGCACAGCCCGACCAGATCGATATTGGTCCAGGCCGGCGGCCAGCGCAGGCCGGTGACGGTGATCAAGATGTACAGCACCGTGCCGGTAACGGTCATGATCTTGGTAGCCGGCCAGGACAGCGCTGAGACCAGCGCACCGGCGAAGATCACGAACAGCGCCGCCATCATGTAGCGCCCGGCGAACGGCTCCGGTGCGAACTGGCCGATCGCCGTCACCGACAGCGCGAACGCCACCACGGCCGTGGCCTGCACGGCCGACTGCATCGCCCTGTCGTCCGGCCGCCGGTTCAGCACCAGCGCGAGCAGCACCAGCGGCGTGACCAGCAGCAGTCGCAGCCCCAGCGCAAACGCCAGATGCGGTGCATCGAGCACGGCGAAGTCGATCGACAGCGCGGCAAGGTTGACCAGCAGTGTCCCGATCAGAAACCGCCGCCGAGCGCCGGCCCCGCGCATCGGATGGGCGCTATCCGGCGCGTCGGACGTCCGGCGGTCATGGGGAATGGGCAACTGCTCGGTCACGCTCGCGTCCGTGGAATCGGCGGTGTCGCCGTGTTCCCTCATTGCGCCCGTGGCCGCTTACGATGCGTTGATGCAGCTCCGCCACCCACGGTTTCCGGCTGCAATGCCTAACGAGCCGCTAAGCCGCACCCGACGAGACGAACGATTGGGAACGCCCGACAGCACTTGGGATTGTCCCGACAGAACATCGAGGGAGAGAACGCATGTCCACCGAATGGCTGTGGGGTATCGGAATCATCGTGCTGGGGATCGCAATCGCTTACGCACTGATGCGCAACCGGACGCGCAGTGCCGCCGAAAAGCAGCTGACCGAAACGGTCGCCAAGGAAAACTATCGCGCCGAGGATCTCCAGGAGCGGCCGCGGCCGATGCCGGAATAGCACTCGTCTCAGGTGTGGAACTTGAGGCCGTCGAGGATCTTGTCGACCACCTTGCGGTCGGCCCGGACGGCGAGGCCGACCAACGGCAGATCGGCCCGCGCCACCGCCTTCACCGCCTCGCGGTTGGCGGCATCGTGCGTGGTCTTGAACATTGCCTCGGTATAAATCGCCGGCTTGACGCTGCGGGCCAGCGCCCGCTCCAGCGCGCGAGACAAGCCGGGGCCATCGGCGCCGTACACCAGGATCGGCTGACCGATCAGCGGGTGATACGGCGTTCCGCTGCCGTCTTCATAAGGTTCGCCGATGCACTCCGGGAACGCTGCGGCGATGCCGGACGTGAGGAACGCCGCAACGTTCAGCTTCTGCCAGGCTTCGAGATCGGTGCGGATGACCAGCGCGATCTTGGTATCGAACTGCATGCCGTGCTGATAGCGCGGCTATCCCGGCCTGTCAGTTCACGATCGTTTCAGATCATAGCGCTCAGCCCTTGGCGTCACACGCCCAGGCGCGGATCACGCATTCCTTTCCGCCATATTCGTAGCAGCGCCGGGTCGCGGCATTGAGCGAAGAGGAAATCTTCGATTCCACTGCGTAGCCGTGCGCGCCACAGGGATTGCTCATGTCGACGGCCAGCGCCGCACAGGCCCGGCGCATCGTCAGCATGGTGCACTCGCCTTTACAGCGCTGCCGCGCCGCGGCGATCGCGGCCGCCTCCGCCGGATAGTCAAAGGCTTGGCCGTAAGCGCCGCATTTGCCGACCGCCAGAGCACCAGCCGCATGTGCCGGCGCAACGAGATGCAAACACGCGATCCACACAACAGCCATCAGCGCGGCTTTGCGCCACGCGGCAATTACCAATCGCAACGTCCCCTCCCCCGAGGTTCAACCCGGGTTCCAAATTATCCGACCGGCCGTTTCAACTTGGTGAACGAAGCGCAAATCGCCCGCGATGAGTTGGCCGATCAGCGGTGCGGACTTCGCCGCAGCAGAAAACGATCGAGCTGCGGCTGCAATTCGCCGGCCGCGAAGCTGAGGTGAAACAGCCGCCGCTCCAGCGCCAGCCCGTCGGCAAGCCCGACCGAGACCGCCCGATCGACAGCCTGTTTGGCGAATCGCACCGCCCGCACCGGATTTGCCGCGATGAGCGCGGCCGCTTCGCAGGCAGCCTGGTACGCCGTGCCATTGTCGACCACGCGGCTGATCAGACCGATCCGCTCGGCCTCGGTCGCGGAGATCAGCCGGCCGGTCAGGATCAGATCCATCGCGCGGGCGCGCCCCACCGCCCGTGCCAGCCGCTGGGTGCCGCCACCGCCCGATGGCGTACCGAGCGCTATCTCCGGGTGACCGAACCTCGCGCCCTTGCCTGCGATCACCAGGTCGCACATCTCGATCAGTTCGCAGCCGCCACCGATCGCATAGCCTTCGACCGCCGCGATCAGCGGCTTGGTGCAGGTGGCCAGCCGGTCGCAGCAGCCGGAAAAATCCTCGGCTAGCGCCGTCGCAAGATCGATACCGCGCATCTCGGCAATGTCGGCGCCGGCGCAGAACACCTCGCGGCCGGTCAGCACGATCGCGGCGATCGCAGCATCGCGTTCCAGCTCATCGAGCGCCGCGGCCAGCTCCCTGATCACTTCGCGCGACAACGCGTTGCGGGCCTGCGGCCGATCCAGCGTGACGATGCCGATGGCGCCCTGACGATCGATTGCCACCACCATACCGGCTTCTCCCTGACTGCCGCGACGCCAGCGCCGATCTAGCCGCCCGAGCTGGATCTGGTAAAATCGATCGTTCAGAAAGATCGATTGGATCTTCCAATGAATGTCCAGCACCTGCGTTACTTTCTCGCCGTGATGCAGGCCGGCTCAGTGTCGCGCGCCGCCGAACAACTCGGCATCACCCAGCCGACGCTGTCGCAGGCCTTGAAGGGACTGGAGCGAGACTTCGGCACGCCGCTATTCGCGCCGGATGGACGCGGCATCCGCGCCCTGCCGAGCGCCAAGCGGCTCGAAGCCAAAGTGCGCATGGCGCTGCAGACGCTGGCGGAGGCAAAGCGCGAACTGAGCGGACCGGCACCGGCACGGCTCAGGCTCGGCGTGCTGCCGAGCCTCGCCGCCCATTGGCTGCCACAGCTGTTGCCAGCCGATGGTGACGCGATCGAACTAATCGAAGCGGCGGCCGACGAGCTCGAAAAGCTGGTCGCGAGCGGCGGGCTGGATCTGGCGCTGTCGATCGCGCCGAATCGCAATCTGCACCGCAAGCTGCTGCTGAGCGAACCGTTCCGATTGTTCGTCGGACCTGATCATCCGTGGTCAGGCCGCCGCACCGTGGCGGTAGCGGACCTCGACGGCCACCCCTTCGTGTTGCGTCAGGGCTGCGAACTTGTCGGCACCGGCCGCCGGCTGCTCGGCACGGCAGGCGTGCGGTTTCGGATCGTCGCCAAGACGCGGCAGGAATCCACCGCCGCCGCGCTGGTCGCCGCGGGTCTCGGCTGCACGCTGGCGCCGGCAAGCTGGGGCGACGCAAACTTGCGGGCGCTCGACGTCGGCGGACTGACGCTGCAGCGCGACGTCACGCTGATCTGGAAACAGGCCGCCGGCGCCAAGGCTGCGGCAAAGCTGGCGACACGGCTGCAGGCGCGCGCCTGACTGCCGGCTTGCTAGAGCGCTTCATTGATTGAAGCGGACTTGGCCCTCACCAATGGTCCTAGAGTCCTCATCCTGAGGAGCCCGGCAAAGCCGGGCGTCTCGAAGGATGAGGAGCCGCATGGCTTGCGGCGCATGGTTCGAGACGGCGCTTCGCGCCTCCTCACCATGAGGTTGTGATTTTAGTAAGCGCGCCGAACTGCGCTCCGACTATATCTAACGCGTAACTGCCCTAGCCGCGCCGCGCCTGATCGAGCGCTTGCGGGGTGTCGATGTCGAGGAACGCCGCTTCGCCTTCGACCGGCACTTCGGTCACCGCTTCGCCATGCTTGGCGATCAGATGCCGTGCGCCGACATCGCCGCCGAGCGTCATCAGCTCGGCAAAGAACCGCCGCGACCACAGCACGGGATTGCCGCGGCGTCCCTCGGCGACCGGGACCACGATCAGCGCGCCGCGATCGGGATCGAACGCGGTGATCATCCGGTCGATCAAGGCGGCGTCGATCAGCGGCATGTCGCCGAGGCAGACGATCGCGCCGTCGGCATCCTCGCCCAGCGCCGTGATGCCGGCCTTCACCGACGACGCGATGCCTTGGACGAAGTCGGGATTGTGCACAAAGGTGAGATCGAGCCCGTGCAGCGCCGCTTCGACCTCGCCGGCCTGATGGCCGGTGACGACGATGGTGCGCGCGGCCTGCGAGGCCAGCGCCTGCTCGGCGACGATGCGTACCAGCGGCTTGCCGTTGAGGTCGGCGAGCAGCTTGTTCGGCCCGCCCATCCGCGTGCCGCGCCCGGCGGCAAGCACGATCGCCGCGACATTGCGGCCACTTTCGGCGACCGGTACGCGCGGCTGCGGCCGCGTCACGATTTCCATCAGCAGGCCACCGACACCCATCGCGGTGATATCAGCGCGGGTGACAGTAAGCCCGGCGAGCAGCCGCATCAGCACCCAATCGAAACCGTTCTCGACCGGCGAGCGCGCACAGCCCGGCGCGCCGAGCAGCGGCACGCCCGAGACCGAGCCGACCAGCAGCAGATTGCCCGGGTCGACCGGCATGCCGAAATGCGAAATCGTGCCGCCGATCGCGCCGATCGCCGCCGGGATGACATCGCGGCGGTCGGCGATCGCAGAGGCGCCGAAAACGATCACCATCTCGGCGCCGAGCCCAACAAGCTCTTGGATCGCAGCCGACAGCGCAGCCTCTTCATGGGCGACGCGGCGCTCGGCGATGATCTCTGCGCCGGCCGGCGCCAGCCGCTCGGCTGTGACGCGCAGCGTCTTGTCGATCACCTTCGGGGCGAGGCCGGGAAGCAGCGTCGACACCACGCCGACGCGCTTGATCACATAAGGCGCGACCCGCAGCGCACCGCCCTGCGCCGCCGCCACCGCGGCGTCGCGCAGATGGCCTTCGACACCGAACGGGATCAGCTTGACGGTGGCGACCATCTCGCCTTCGACCACCGGCTTGAACGCCGGCAGCGTCGCGAGCGTGATCGCTTCATCGACGGCGTTGACGCGATCGACCACGGCACGATCGATCATCAGCACGCCGGTCCGCGCCGCGAACAGATTGGCGCGGCCGGTGAAAGCACGGTCGACCGTCACGCCATCGCCGGCGACCGCGCCTGCCACATCCGCGGCCGCGACATCCTCCGAGACGTCACCGGGCTCAAGCTGAACCACCACGATCTCGGCGATGCCGGCCTTCTCCAGCGCCGCGACTTCGGCCGGGCCGATCGTCGTGCCCTTCTTGAGCAGCAGACCGTTCTGCCGCAGCGAATGCACGGTGACGCCGCCGATCGCATCGGCCGGACGGCGCGGGCCGAACTTCATGCCGCAGCCGCCTTGGACGATGCCGGCAGCCGCAGCGCGGCGGTGATCTCTGCCATGATCGACACCGCGATCTCGGACGGCGACACTGCGCCGATCGCGAGCCCGATCGGCGCGTGAATGCGGCCGAGGTCGGCATCCGAAGCGCCCTGCCCCTTCAGCCGCTCCAGCCGCTTGGCGTGGGTTTTCTTCGAGCCGAGCGCGCCGATGTAGAAGCAGTCACGCGCGAAGGCATGCAGCAGCGCCGGATCGTCGATCTTGGGATCGTGGGTCAGCGCCACGAAGGCAGTGTAGTGATCGATGTTCAGCGGCGGCAGCGCGACGTCCGGCCACTCTGCGATCAGCGGCACGTCGGGGAAGCGCTCAGGACTGGCGAACGCGGTGCGCGGATCGACCACGGTGACGTCGTAACCAAGCGAGCGCGCCAGCGGTGCCAGCGCCTGACTGATATGCACGGCACCGACGATCACCAGCTTGGCGGTCGGCGCATAGACGTTGAGAAACAGCTTGTTGCCGTCGACCTCGATGCTCGCGCTCTTGCCCATGCGGAGCTGTTTGTCGAGTTCGGCGGCGAGCGGATCGGCGGCGATGTCGGCGGCTTTCACCAGCCGCTGCGTGCCGGTCGCGGTGTCGGTCACCACGATCGCCGGGCGCCGCGCGGCGCGCTCGGCGTTGAGTTGCTGCAGGATCTCGAACTTCACAGGCTATGCCCCACTTGCCTAGATCGCACCTCAGAAACCGGCCAGGGGTTACACGCCCGTGGCCGCCACCCGTCATTGCGAGGAGCGAAGCGACGAAGCAATCCAGCTAGGTGCACTGAGCTCCTGGATTGCTTCGCTTCGCTCGCAATGACGGAGACCATGTTTCAATTCCTCGATCGCGTTCTCGACCGCTCTCGCACGCTACGAACTAATCGACCTTTTCGACGAACACCCGGATGGTGCCGCCGCAACTCAGCCCGACCTTCCAGGCAGTCTCGTCCGCGACGCCGAATTCGAGCAGCTTCGGCGTGCCACTGTCGATCACGTCGAGCGCTTCGGTGACCACCGCGCCTTCGACGCAGCCGCCCGACACTGAGCCAAGAAAGGTCCCCTCGTCATTGATCACCAGGCTGGAGCCGGCGGGACGCGGCGCCGATCCCCAGGTTTCCACCACGGTGGCGAGCGCCACGCCGCGGCCGGCTTTACGCCACTCCTCGGCGGCCCGCAGGATGTCTTCGTCGCGATCGAGCTGCATGGAGGCGTCTCCTCTTGCGTGGCTGTTGCGGGTGCCGGTCAGGCGACGGAACGGATCGTGCTGAAATGGTGCGGCGGCGGTGCCGACGACAGCGCCGCGATCAGCGTGTGCATCGAGGTCAAATTATGCACCGGGCGGAATTCGTCAACGTGGGGTAGCATCATTTTGATGCCCTGGGCGCGCGGTTCGAAGCCGTCGTAGCGCAGCAGCGGATTCAGCCAGATCAGCCGGCGGCAGGAGCGATGCAGCCGGTCCATCTCGAACGCCAGCTTGGAGTCGCTTTCGCGCTCCAGCCCGTCGGAGATCAAGAGCACGATCGCGCCCTGGCCGAGCACCCGCCGCGCCCACAGCTTGTTGAAGCTGTGCAGCGAGGTCGCGATCCGCGTGCCGCCGGCCCAATCCTCGACCGAGGAGGTGCAGCTCGCCAGCGCTTCGTCCGGATCGCGCTGGCGCAGCGCGCGGGTGACGTTGGTCAGCCGCGTGCCGAACAGGAAGGTCGACACCCGCTTGCGATCGTCGGTGATGGCATGGAGGAAGTGCAGGAACAGCCTTGTGTACTCACTCATCGAGCCGGAGATATCGAGCAGCGCCACGATCGGCGCCGGCTTGTCGATCAGGCCGAGCTTGCGAATGTCGACGATATCGCCGCCGGTGCGCAACGAGGCCCGCAGCGTGCGGCGCAGATCGAGCTTGAGGCCGCGGCGCTCGGGCCGCACTCGCCGGGTGCGCAGTTCGGCCTGCGGCAGCCGCATTCGCTCGATCGCGCGGGTGACCTCGGCGATCTCCGCGGCGCTCATTTGCGCGAAGTCCTTCTTCTGCAGGATCTCCTTGTCGGAGACGGCAAGCCGCAGCTCCTGCTCCTCGGCCGACGGCATATCGCGCGTCGCCGCCGGCGACATCGCCTCCTGCACCCGGCGCGAGGCCGGCGGCGGCTTCTTTTTGGCGGCGTCCGGCAACGGGATCGAGTCCAGCATATGCTGCCAGTCCTCGGCGGCGCGGAAGAACAACGCGAACGCCTGATCGAAAATCAGCAGATGCTCGCGGCGCTTGACGAAGATCGCTTCCAGCGTGGCGTAGAGATCGTCGCGATGGCCGATCTCGATCAGCTGCAGCGCATCCAGCGCATCGATCACCGCGCCGGGCCCGACCGGCAGCCCCGCCGCCCGCAGCGCCCGCGCAAAGCCGACCACATTGTCCGCCATCTTGCCGGTCGGCGGATTGAGATGGTCGATCATCGCGGTCGGATTACGCTGCATCTGACGACAACCTATTCCTCGGTCATTCCGGGGCGCGCGCAGCGCGAACCCGGAATCTCGACATCAGTGCCCGCTTCAGATTCCGGGTTCGCGAGCTTCCGCTCGCGCCCCGGAATGACGAACACCCAGTCAGTACACGCCCTCGCCGGCCGCACGGCCTGCTCCCTCTCCCGCTTGCGGGAGAGGGGTGGGGTGAGGGCGACGCGAGCACGGTGCCTGGGGCTCCCCCACCCCAGCCCTCCCCCGCAAGCGGGAGAGGGAGCGCGCTGCCGATGCGGCAAAGGCCGAGCTTCACAACAAACGCAAAGAGTCTGACTACCTCTCGCTCGTCGCGTCCTTGACCAGTTTCTGCACGGTGTCGCCTTGCATTCGGGCGATGTCGTCCTGGTACTTGAGCAGCGCGCCGAGGGTGTCGCCGACGACTTCGGCGGTCAGCGCGCGGGCGTCGAGTTCGGTCAGCGCGGTCGCCCAGTCGAGCGTTTCGGCGACGCCCGGCGATTTGTAGAAATCCTGCTCGCGCAGCGCCTGGACGAAGTTCACCACCTGCTGTGACAGCTTGGCCGAGATCCCCGGCACGCGCGACTTCACGATCGCCAGTTCGCGCTCGGCGTTCGGATAGTCGACCCAGTGATACAGGCACCGCCGCTTCAGCGCGTCGTGGATCTCGCGGGTGCGGTTCGACGTCACGATCACGATCGGCGGCGCCGGCGCCTTGATGGTGCCGAACTCCGGAATGGTGACCTGGAAATCGCTCAGCACTTCGAGCAAATACGCCTCGAACGCCTCGTCGGCGCGGTCGAGCTCGTCGATCAGCAGCACCGGCGCGCCCGCCGTGTCCGGCTCCAGCGCCTGCAGCAGCGGCCGCTTGATCAGAAAGCGCTCGGAGAAGATGTCGCTGGAGAGCTGATCCCGGTCGGTATCGCCGGCGGCTTCGGCCAGCCGGATCGCGATCATCTGCGCCGACGAATTCCACTCATACACCGCGGAAGCGACGTCGAGCCCCTCGTAGCACTGCAGCCGGATCAGCCGGCGGCCGAGCGCGGCCGACAGCACCTTGGCGATCTCGGTCTTGCCGACGCCGGCCTCGCCTTCGAGAAACAGCGGCCGGCCCATCCGCAGCGCCAGAAACACCACCGTCGCCAGCGACCGCTCGGCGAGATAGCCGCGGCTCGTCAGCAGTTCGAGCGTGGCATCGACGGAGGCGGGAGGCGCGGCTGCGGTCATGGCCGATCCGTGTCCAGGCTCACGCCTTGCCGTTGGCGGCGTCGACCGCGCGCTTGGTCAGCACGCCGATCAGATGCGCCCGATATTCGGCGCTGCCGTGCAGATCGCTGTTCAAGCCATCGGCCGAAACGTGCAGGCCGTCGATCGCCTTGGAATTGAACCGCGCCTTCAGTGCCTCTTCGAATTGGGTGACGCGGAACACGCCATCCGCACCGGCACCCGTGACAGCAACGCGGACGTCCGACGGACGGCGGGCGACGAACACGCCGACCAGCGCGTAGCGCGACGCCTGATTGCGAAACTTGATGTAGGCGGCCTTCTTCGGCAGCGGAAACTGCACTTTGGTGATGATCTCGTCCGGCTCGAGCGCGGTCGAGTACATGCCCTGGAAGAACTCTTCGGCCTTCAGCTTGCGCTTGTTGGTGACCACGGTGGCGCCGAGCGCCAGCACGGCCGCCGGATAGTCCGCGGTCGGATCGTTATTGGCGAGCGAGCCGCCGATCGTGCCCTTGTGGCGCACCGCCGGATCGCCGATCAGCGATGCCAGTTCGGCGAGCGCCGGGATCGCCTCGCCGACGATCGCCGAGTTCGCGACTTCGGCGTGGGTCGCGGTGGCGCCGATCACCAGCGAACGGCCCTTCATCTCGATGCCGCTGAGGCCCTCGATATGCGACAGGTCGACCAGATGCGGCGGCGCCGCCAGGCGCTGCTTCATCACCGGCAGCAGCGTGTGGCCGCCCGCGATCAGCTTGGCGTCCTCGTTC
Organism: Rhodopseudomonas sp. G2_2311; assembly: GCF_047501505.1. NCBI lineage: Bacteria > Pseudomonadati > Pseudomonadota > Alphaproteobacteria > Hyphomicrobiales > Nitrobacteraceae > Rhodopseudomonas > Rhodopseudomonas sp. G2_2311. Next base: position 13,183 of record NZ_JAZDRK010000008.1, on the reverse strand, counting down.
TTCAGCAGCAGATTGGCGGCCTGGCGAACGGTCCCGGGGCGGTGATATTTGAATTCGTACATTGCGCTTCCCTGAGCTTCCTGCGTCTCGTTGGGCGTGCCGCGCGGCCTCGTTGAAGCGGGCCGGCGCAGTGCCGGTCAGCTGCGGTCGGAGTTCGCCATCGCCTTGGCGCCGGCCGCGATCGACACCACGATGTTCTGATAGCCGGTGCAGCGGCAGAGATTGCCTTCGAGCTCTTCGCGAATCGTCTCGTCGGAGAGGTCGTGGCCCTTGCGGTGCACCATATCGACGGCCGTCATGATCATGCCCGGGGTGCAGAAGCCGCATTGCAGGCCGTGGTTCTCGCGGAAGGCTTCCTGCATCGGATGCAGCGGCGCGCCGTCCGCGGCGAGCCCTTCGATCGTCGTCACTTCGTGTCCGTCGGCCATCACCGCCAGCGTGGTGCAGGACTTCACCGCCTTGCCGTCGAGATGCACGACGCAGGCGCCGCACTGCGACGTATCGCAGCCGACATGCGTGCCGGTGAGCCGCAGGTTCTCGCGCAGAAACTGCACCAACAGCGTGCGCGGATCGACGTTCGCGGTCACAGGGTTGCCATTGACGATCAGGGAAATCTTGGCCATCGGCCCTCTCTTCAATGCGCACCGCCGCGTTGCACGGCGATCATTCGTCTTTTAGTTGTGTTTCTTGAACCGATCTTACGGGGCAACCCCAGGATCGGCAACCGCGAACGGCTCGGGCCGCGCCGGAGCCGCGGCCGTGTAATGACATCCGCGTGATCGGGCGCCGCAGCGCCGTCAGGCCGCGCCGTTGCCGTTCTGCACGGCCTTGGAGAAGTTGGCGAAGAACTCGTCGGCGAGCTTCTTGGCAGAGCCGTTGATGAGTCGCTGACCGAGCTGCGCCAGCTTGCCGCCGATATGCGCTTCGACATCGTAGGACAGCAGCGTACCGCCGTCCTTGTCGGACAGACCGACCGTGGCACCGCCCTTGGCAAAGCCGGCAACGCCGCCCTCGCCTTCGCCGGTGATCTTGTAGCCGTTCGGGGGATCGAGATCGGACAGCGTGACCTTGCCCTTGAAGCGGGCCGATACGGGGCCGACTTTCAACTTCGCCACAGCGCTAAAACCGCTGTCGTCTTCGGTCTTTTCAAGCTCTTCGCACCCGGGAATGCAGACCTTCAGCACTTCCGGATCGTTGAGCTTGCTCCACACCAAATCTTTCGGCGCGTCCAACTGGACTTCGCCGTTCATCGTCATGGCCATGGATATTTCCTCCCGGATCGGCGGCCGCCTCGGACGGCGGCATTGCGACTACTTAAGCACGCCGGGCGGCAAAGAAAAAGTATCGCGACACCACCCCGAGCGATCGGCGGCGCTAGCAGTCGTGAGGCGGTGAGATAGGTAGCGTCCGGCCCGGGCGCCAGCGTCAAGCAAGCACGACAGCCGGACAAAAGCGATCAGGAGCGTTGCGCTGCGGCCGGATAGTTCGGTTCGAACGTCGCCGCGTCGGTGCTTGGTACAGCCGCTGATTGCGCCGTCGGCTCGACCAGCATCAGGATCGCGGTGCCGAGAAACAGCAGCAACTCGGTGGCATGCAGCCGCATCGCTTCGGGCTCGGCGACCTGCGAGGCCATCACCATGCTGGCGAACGAGATCACGCTGCCCAGCGTCAGCGCGAACGCCAGCGCCTCGTTGCAGCCGCCGGAGAGACGGACCGAGCGCCGCGTCAGCAACGCCGAGAACACCAGCAGGAAGCCGGCGACCGTCAGCTTGGCGAGCGCCAGCAGCCATGCCATCCGGATGGTCGCCATCGCGCTGAGATGCAGATGATCGCTGACGAAGATCGCCACCGAGATATTGGGCCGGTCGTACAGCGCGTGGATCGGGGTGACGAACAGCCGATATCCCACGATCAGCCAGGTCGGCGTGATGTAGGCCGCCAGCAGAACTCCGTTCACCGAACTGATCCGCCAATCCGTCTTCATCGCCGTGCCCCACCAGCCAGCACGCCGAATCTGCGGGCGCGCGGCCAAAGCTAACCCCAGGTTAACCATCAGCAGCAATGGAAAGGCTTTGTTAACCTTAACGGCAGTTGACGAATGTGGATGGCGCTTTGGGGAGGCTGAACTCGGCTTCTCGGCACGAAATTTGCGTTGAGATCGGCGTGAAGGCGGTTCAAACCAGACCTATCCAGACGCGGAAAGCCCCGCCGTGGGGCGGGGCTCTCTGCTGTCGCCTCGGCGCGCAGCCGTCTGGAGAAAGCTGCGGCCGGGCGATCGTTACGTCAGCGTCCCTGGCCGGACCCGCCGTGTTGGCCACCATGCTGTTGGCCGCCCTGCTGCCGGTCTTGACCCTGCCGGTTCGGATCCTGCTGCTGCTGACCCGGACGGGCACCGCCGCCCTGCTGTTGCTGGCCGGGGGACGTCTGGCTCGGGGTCGGCTTCTGCTGATTCTGATTCGACATCGATGGTCTCCTTCAGAGTGTCGCGCCCACACCGACAACAAGGATCATGCGCCTGCGGTTGCGCGGATCGGCGTGATCTTTGCGCGGCTTTTGCGCGGCAACATCGCGCCCGCGGGAACTCTGAAGGCCGCTACGGCCGTCCACAGGGAAGAAGGTTGTAATCGGGCGCTGTTGCCGCGATCGCGACCCACTGTTAGAAAATTCCAAAGCGAAGCGACGTTCCGGCTGCCGGGGCCCTCGCCGCATCGTGTGTGCAATGCGAGCGCGATCTCCGCCGCGGGGCCGTTCGGATCGCAATCCACGACCCTACGAGTCCCACTCTTTCGAGTCCTCTGACGACGGCAGCGCATGGACTATTTCGCCCAGCAGCTCATCAACGGTCTCGTGCTCGGCTCGATCTACGGCCTGATCGCGATCGGCTACACGATGGTGTACGGCATCGTCGGCATGATCAATTTCGCCCATGGCGACATCTTCATGATCGGCGGCTTCATCGCGCTGATCAGCTTCCTGATCCTGGTGTCGTTCGGCCTCAGCTTCGTGCCGCTGATCCTCCTGGTCGTGCTGCTGGTGTCGATGGCGATCACCGCGCTGTACGGCTGGACGGTCGAGCGCATCGCCTACCGGCCGCTCAGGCACTCGTTCCGCCTCGCCCCGATGCTGTCGGCGATCGGCATGTCGTTCGTGCTGATGAACTACGCCCAGGTGTCGCAGGGCGCCCGCGTCAAGCCGGTGCCGCCGATCATCACCGGCGGCTACACGCTGCACGAGAGCGCCGACGGCTTCAACGTCCAGCTCTCCAACGTCCAGATCCTGGTGGTCGTCACCACCGTGGTGCTGCTCGGGATCTTCACTTGGCTGGTGGCCAAGACCCGGCTCGGCCGCGACATGCGCGCCTGCGAGCAGGATCAGACCATGGCGGCACTGCTCGGCGTCGACGTCGACCGCACCATCTCGATGACCTTCGTGATCGGCGCCGCGCTCGCCTCGGTCGCGGGCATGATGTACCTGCTGTATTATGGGCTGATCGACTTCTTCATGGGCTTCATCGCCGGCATCAAGGCGTTCACCGCGGCCGTGCTCGGCGGCATCGGCTCTCTGCCCGGCGCAATGCTCGGCGGCCTGCTGATCGGCCTGATCGAGACCTTCTGGTCGGCCTATTTCTCGGTCGAATATAAGGACGTCGCGGCGTTCTCGATCCTGATCATCGTGCTGATCTTCATGCCGACCGGCCTGCTGGGCCGGCCGGAAGTCGAAAAAGTCTGAGCGGGCGCCGACGTGGCAAAACTCGCGCACGCCGCTGCTGCCCCTGTCGCCGCCGCCACGGTCGGCGTCGGTTTCATCTTCAAGAAAGCCCTGATCAGCGCCCTCGTGGCGCTGGTTTTATTTTCGCTGATGATCGGTGTCCGCACCGAGGCCGGCCCTGAGGGCGGCCTGATCTACTGGACGCGGTTCGGCGATCTCGCCGGCATGGTCGGCGGCGTGTTCGTCGGCTCGATCGTGGTCGAACTGCTGCGGATGTGGTGGGGGCCGGTCGACACCTCGAAGATGATGCCGGCCGGCGCGCGCAAGACGCTGGGCCTCGCCGGCCGCGTCGTCGCTCCGGCGCTGCTGATCTTCACCTTCCTGGTGCCGGTGATCTTCTACAATCAGCGCTACATTCTCGATCTCGGCATCCTGGTGCTGACCTACGTGATGCTCGGCTGGGGGCTGAACATCGTGGTCGGCCTCGCCGGCCTGCTCGATCTCGGCTACGTGGCGTTCTACGCGGTCGGCGCCTACTCCTATGCGCTGCTCGCCACCAATTTCGGCCTGTCGTTCTGGATCTGCCTGCCGCTTGCCGGCATCCTCGCCGCGTTCTGGGGCATGATCCTCGGCTTCCCGGTGCTGCGACTACGCGGCGATTATCTCGCCATCGTCACGCTGGCGTTCGGCGAGATCATCCGTCTCGTCATCATCAACTGGCAGACGCTGACCGGCGGCCCCAACGGCATCAGCGGCATTCCGCGCCCGACGCTGTTCGGCATTCCCTTGGCGCCCGGCCCGAACGGATTGGCGGCGCAGCTCGGGATTCCGTTCTCGCCGACGCATCGCCTCGTGTTCCTGTTCTATCTGATCCTGATCCTGGCGCTGATCACCAACTGGGCGACCATTCGGCTGCGCCGGCTGCCGATCGGCCGGGCCTGGGAAGCGCTGCGCGAAGACGAAGTCGCCTGCCGCGCGCTCGGCATCAACACCACCACGACCAAGCTCACCGCCTTCGCCACCGGCGCGATGTTCGGCGGCTTTGCCGGTGCGTTCTTCGCCACAAGGCAGGGCTTCATCTCGCCGGAGTCCTTCACCTTCCAGGAATCGGCGCTGGTACTGGCGATCGTCGTGCTCGGCGGCATGGGCTCGCAGCTCGGCGTCGCGCTCGCCGCGGTGACGCTGATCGGCGGCTTCGAACTGTTCCGCGGTCTCGATCAGTTCCGCATGCTGGTGTTCGGCATGGCGATGGTGCTGCTGATGATCTGGCGGCCGCGCGGCCTGATCGGCCATCGCGCCCCGACCGTGTATCTCGACCACAAGCAGGCGATCTCGTCCGACCTCGTCAAGGAAGGCCACGGATGAGCGCGCACCAGAACATCCTGCGCGTCAGCGGCCTGAGCATGCGGTTCGGCGGCATTCTCGCCGTCAACGACCTGTCGTTCGTCGCGCACCGCGGCAAGATCACCGCGCTGATCGGCCCCAACGGCGCCGGCAAGACCACGGTGTTCAACTGCATCACCGGCTTCTACAGGCCGAGCGCCGGCGAGATCAGCCTGACGCATGACGGCGGCGAGACCCACCGGCTCGACCGGCTCAACGACTTCCGCATTACCAAGATCGCCAAGGTGGCGCGCACCTTCCAGAACATCCGGCTGTTCCCCGGCATGACGGCGCTGGAAAACCTGATGGTGGCCCAGCACAACGCGCTGATGCGCGCCTCCGGCCTCACCTTCCTCGGCCTGTTCGGTGCGCCGTCTTGGCGCGCAGCCGAGAAGCAGGCAATCGAGCGCGCGACCTATTGGCTCGACCAGATCGGGCTGCGCAGCCGCGCCGACGATGCCGCCGGCAACCTGCCCTATGGCGATCAGCGCCGGCTGGAAATCGCGCGCGCGATGTGCACCGAGCCGGTGCTGCTGTGCCTCGACGAGCCGGCTGCGGGCCTCAACGCGCGCGAGAGCGGCGAACTTAGCCAGCTGCTTCGCAAGATCCGCTCCGGCGGCACTTCGATCCTGCTGATCGAACACGACATGAGCGTGGTGATGGAAATCTCCGACCACGTCGTCGTGCTCGACCACGGCATCAAGATCGCCGACGGCACCCCACGCGAGATCCGCGACGACCCCCGCGTCATCGCCGCCTATCTGGGCGTCGAGGACGAAGAGGTCGAAAAGGTCGAGCAGGAGCTCGGGCTGTGATTTGCCTCTCCCCATGTACTCCGTCATGGCCGGGCTTGACCCGGCCATCCACGCCCGCGGGCAAGGCTGTGTTTGTGTCCGTGGATGCCCGGGGCAAGCCCGGGCATGACGAAGGTGAGCGTGGCGAGGTCGCATCATGACCTCCACCGCCCCCCTGCTCAAAATCGAAAACCTCCGCGCCGCCTACGGCAAGATCGAGGCGCTGAAGGGCGTTGATCTCGAGATCGCGCCCGGCGAGATCGTGGCGCTGATTGGCGCCAATGGCGCCGGCAAGTCGACGCTGATGATGTCGATCTTCGGCAAGCCGCGCGCCAAGGCTGGCCGCATCGTGTTCGACGGCGTCGATATCACCGCGCGGCCGACACATCTGATCGCGCGGATGAGCATCGCGCAGTCGCCGGAGGGCCGCCGCATCTTCCCGCGGATGAGCGTCGCCGAAAATCTGCAGATGGGCGCCGATGCCGGAACCGGCAGCAACGACGAACGCGCCGCCACGCTCGAACGCGTGCTGACGCTGTTTCCGCGGCTGCGCGAACGCTTCGGCCAGCGCGGCGGCACGCTGTCGGGCGGCGAGCAGCAGATGCTGGCGATCGGCCGCGCACTGATGAGCCGGCCGCGCCTGCTGCTGCTCGACGAACCGTCGCTCGGCCTCGCGCCGCTGATCACCCGGCAGATCTTCGACGCGATCCGCACCCTGAACAAGCAGGACCGGCTCACCGTGCTGATCGTCGAGCAGAACGCCAATCACGCGCTGAAGCTGGCGCATCGCGGCTACGTGCTCGTCAACGGCCTGATCACCATGAGCGGGACCGGCGCCGATCTGCTGGCGCGGCCGGAAGTGCGAGCGGCGTATCTCGAAGGCGGCCGCGGCAGCTGAGGTAGTCCCTCCCCGCGCCCGCGAGTCCTGCGGCACAATGCGGCAACCGGGTGCCGCCGTCGCCGTATTTTGTCGATGACTTGTCGTGAAAATCAGCCAACAATGCCGGCCGGTTTGGCGCTTCGGGCCTGCCTGGGCGCGGCTTTTCGTTTGCAAATCCATCGCAAGGATTCATCGATGACACTCAAGCTTCTCGGTTTGGCATTCGGCGTCTCGTTGGCGCTCTCGACCACGGCGCTGGCGCAGGACATCAAGGTCTCGGTCGCCGGTCCGATGACCGGCGGCGAATCCGCGTTCGGCCGGCAGCTCAAGAACGGCGCCGAACAGGCGGTGGTCGATCTCAACGCCAAGGGCGGTCTGCTCGGCAAGAAGCTGGTGCTCGACGTCGAAGACGATGCCTGCGATCCGAAGCAGGCGCGCTCGGTCGCCGAGAAGATTGCGGGCGACGGCATCCCGTTCGTCGCCGGTCACTTCTGCTCGTCGTCGTCGATCCCGGCGTCGGAAGCTTACGCCGACGGCAACGTGTTGCAGATCACTCCGGCCTCCACCAACCCGCTGTTCACCGAGCGCAAGCTGTGGAACGTGCTGCGCGTCTGCGGCCGCGACGATCAGCAGGGCCTGGTCGCCGCCGAGTACATCCTGAAGAACTACAAGGGCAAGAACGTCGCCATCCTCAACGACAAGACCACCTACGGCAAGGGTCTGGCCGACGAGACCAAGAAGGCGCTGAACAAGGCCGGCTTCCAGGAGAAGATGTTCGAGTCCTACAACAAGGGCGACAACGACTTTAACTCGATCGTGTCGCGGCTGAAGCGCGACGCCATCGATCTGGTGTACATCGGCGGTTATCACCGCGAGGCCGGCCTGATCCTGCGCCAGATGCGCGACCAGGGCCTCAGCACCGTGATGATGGCCGGCGACGCGATGAACGACAAGGAATTCGCCTCGATCACCGGCCCGCTCGCCGCAGGCACGCTGTTCACCTTCGGCCCCGACCCGCGCAACAAGCCGACCGCCAAGCAGATCGTCGAAACCTTCAAGGGCAAGGGCATCGATCCGGAAGGCTACACCCTCTACACCTACGCGGCATTCCAGGTGTGGTCGCAAGCGGTCGAGAAGGCGAAGTCGACCGATCCGAAGAAGGTGATCGACACCATCAAGGCCGGCGAGTGGGACACCGTGCTCGGCAAGATGGCCTTCGACGCCAAGGGCGACATCAAGGCGATCGACTACGTCGTCTACAAATGGGACGCCAAGGGCGGCTACGCCGAGATCGGCAACTGAGCCGACTGATCGTCGCGCCGCGGCTCCCGCGGCGCTCACCATCACCCCGCCCACAAACAGTCACCGCACGGCTTGACCGGGCGGCCCAGTATTCCAGAGCGTTGCTACTCATGTAGAGCAATGAACACTCTGGGATACTGGATCCTCCGCATTCGCGGAGGATGACGATTGTGAATGGGATAAGCCTTCGATGATGAGCAGCGCCGCATCAGTTCGGCGGCGGTGCCCTCACCCAATATTCCCCAGCGCCGGGAAGGTGTTCAGCAGCCAGATCGAGACGTCGCTGATGGCGCCGGTGAGGAAGCCGATGCCGGTGAGGACCATCAGCACGCCCATCACCCGCTCGACCGTGGCGAGATGTTTCTTCATTCGGGCGAACAGGCCGGAGAACTGTTCGACCATCAGCGCGGCGAGCAGGAACGGCACGCCGAGGCCGAGCGAATAAACCGCCAGCAGGCCGGCGCCCTTGGCCACCGTCGCTTCGGCTGCGGCCACCGACAGGATCGCAGCCAGGATCGGGCCGATGCACGGCGTCCAGCCGAACGCAAACGCAAGGCCCATCACGTAAGCGCCCCACAGCCCGACCGGCTTCGGGATCGGCAGGCGGCCTTCGCGCATCAGGATGTTGATCCGGGTCAGGCCGAGGAAGTGCAGACCCATCAGGATGATCACCACGCCGGCGATGATCGCGAGCTGCGCCGAATAGGCGCGGATCAGGCCGCCGACCAGGCTGGCGCTGGCGCCGAGCGCGACGAACACGGTGGAGAAGCCGAGCACGAACATCGCCGCAGAGATCATCACCGCACGCTTCGACGTGCGCTCGGTCTCGTCGGCGGCGACGTGCTCGATGGTCGCACCGGTCAGATAGATCAGGTACGGCGGCACCAGCGGCAGCACGCAGGGGGACAGGAAGCTGACCAGACCGGCGATCAGGGCGGCAGGGATCGAGACGTCGTGGATCATGGCCGGCTACATGCACCCGCGCGTAAAGCCCATGCAAGCCGCTGCGTCATCGTTCCGCGCCTTGTGATCGCACCGTGAGGGATTGCTTCGACCAATTGTTTATGCCGACAATGTCGGCCCTCGCTCAGCTCTCGGACGGATCCATCTTGCACAACCTGATCACCGATGTCGCCGGCGTCCGCGTCGGCCATGCGCACGACCACAAGCTCGCCTCCGGCGTGACCGCGATCCTGTTCGACAAGCCCGCAGTCGCCTCGATCGACGTGCGCGGCGGCGGCCCGGGAATTCGCGACGGCGTGCTGTTGGAACCGGTGAACACCGTCGAGCAGGTCGACGGCTTCACCCTGTCGGGCGGCTCGGCGTTCGGCCTCGATGCCGGCGGCGGCGTACAGGCCTGGCTCGCCGAGCGCGGCCGCGGCTTTGCGATCGGCGACGCGACGATTCCGATCGTGCCCGGCGCGGTGGTGTTCGACATGATCAATGGCGGCGATAAGGCCTGGGGCCGGTTCTCGCCGTATCGCGATCTCGGCTACGCGGCCGCCGAAGCCGCCAGCGACAGCTTCGCGCTCGGCAGCGTCGGCGCCGGCCTCGGCGCCACCACCGCGACGCTCAAGGGCGGGCTCGGCTCGGCGTCGGCGACCACGCCTGGCGGCGTCACGGTGGGCGCCATCGCGGTGGTGAACGCGATCGGCAGCGCGACGATCGGTGACGGCCCGTGGTTCTGGTCGGCACCGTTCGAACAGGACGGCGAATTCGGCGGGCTCGGCATGCCGGACAGCTTCACGCCCGACATGCTCAAGGTGCGGCTCAAGGGCGCGGCGGCGGCCAGCGCGATCGAGAACACCACGCTGGTCGCGGTCGTCACCGACGCGGCGCTGACCAAGACCCAGGTGAAGCGGCTGGCGATGCTGGCGCAGACCGGGTTCGCCCGCGCGATCTATCCGGTGCATGCGCCGCTCGACGGCGACGTGGTGTTCGCTGCGGCAACCGGCGTCAAACCGGTCGAGCCGCTCGCCGGTCTCACCGAGCTCGGCACCATCGCGGCCAACGCGGTGGCGCGGGCGATCGCGCGCGGCGTCTATGAGGCCACCGCGCTGCCGTTCAAGGACGCGCAGCCGGCGTGGCGCGATCGGTTCGGCTCGAAGCGATGATGTGAGGCTGCAGCGCGTCGCCGTTCGATGTCGTCATCCACGGATCAATCGCGCAATGCACGCCGATCACCGTGGTGATTGTCGAAGGCGAGGGATTGCCGGGTCCAGCCCGGCAATCCCTCATCACGAACCAGCGTCGGTGATCAGGCGCTGACCGACAGCGACTTGGCCGAGGCCGCCTGGATCTGCGACGCCTGGCGCTGGATCAGCTGCTCGACGAAATTGTACGACGAGGTCGCGCTGCTCGACGACGAGCCGGTCGCCGCCGACGTCATCGTCACCTTGCTGCCGTCGGAGTAGGTGACGGAGGTGGTCACGCTGCCGTCGGAATTGGTGACGCTGGTCGAGGACGAGCCGGACAGCGCCTGCAGCAGCGGATCGCTGCTGCCGCCACCGCTGTTGCCACCGTTCGCACCACCGCCGCCATGCGCGTGATGCCGACGGCCGCTCTTCAGCGCCGACGACATCTCGTCCATGCTGACCTTGCCGTCGTTGTTGGCGTCCATCTTGCCGAACACCTTGTCGGCATTGGCGACGTTGGTGCCGCCGGCGCCGAGCGCGTTCTCGAACTCGCTCTTGGTGATCGAGCCGTCGCCGTCGGCGTCGATCTGCTTGAACAGATCCTTCAGCGCGGAGTCGCGCGTCTTCGAGGCGGTCGAGCTGGAGCTGGAGGTCGACTGCTGGCTCTGCGCGTCGAGCAGCGCCTGCATGGTTTCCTGCGACAGCCCGCTCGACGGAAACGAGCCGGTGCCGCTGGTCGACAGGGTCGGGAACGACGACGTGCTCGTGCTGCTGCTCGAGCTGGCAAACGGGTTGGTGAAGCTGGTGCTCTGCGACGACGATTTCGACGTCGAGCTCAGCGTATTGAGCAGTCCGGACAGCGCGCCCAGCGCGCCAATGGCAGGCAGCATGATCGAAGCTCCGCATTACACCGCTGGCCGCGGCCGGCAACTACGCACGGATCATTCCAATCTTCGGATCAGCAATCGCCGTGCCAGCCGCGAAGCTCCCGTAAATGCTGGTGTTTTTCGCGCGCACCAGGCCGGCGGGACGGCAATTTCTGCCCCATCCGGCACAACCTGCCGGGCCCGCACGACCCGGGCGCGAGCTCGGGATTTGCGGGGAACCGGCGCGGCGTGGTAGCGAAGCTGATCCACCCCACACGCACCTGGAAGCCCTGATGTCCTCCTTCGCGCTCCGTCCGCTCGCCATTGCGCCCTCGATCCTCGCCTCGGATTTTTCCAAGCTCGGCGAAGAGGTCCGCGCGGTTGATACCGCCGGCTGCGACTGGATCCATCTCGACGTGATGGACGGCCATTTCGTGCCGAACATTTCCTACGGCCCGGACGTGATCAAGGCGATGCGGCCGCACACCAAGAAGGTGTTCGACGCCCATCTGATGATCGCGCCGTGCGATCCGTATCTGGAGGCCTTCGCCAAGGCCGGCTGCGACATCATCACCGTGCACGCCGAAGCCGGCCCGCATCTGCACCGCTCGCTGCAGGCGATCCGCGCGCTCGGCAAGAAGGCCGGCGTCTCGCTCAATCCCGGCACGCACCCGAGCGCGATCGAGTACGTGCTCGACGACATCGACCTTGTGCTGGTGATGTCGGTGAACCCCGGCTTCGGCGGCCAGGCGTTCATCCCGAGCGCCGTTCAGAAGATCAAGCAGATCCGCGCCATGGTGGCCGGCCGCCCGATCGACATCGAGGTCGACGGCGGCGTCTCCGACAAGGTCGCCGGCGAACTCGCCGCCGCCGGCGCCAATGCCTTCGTGGCCGGCTCCGCCGTGTTCAAGGGCGGCACGCTGGAGGCGTACAAGACCAACATCGCCGGCATCCGCAATGCCGCGCTGCAGGCGCGGGGCGAGGCGGTCTAAGTCGATCTGACGAGCCGCAAGCCGGGGGGCTTTCGGCTCGTTGGTTCGAGGCCAAACCGTGCAACGTTGTCATCCCGCCAGCCATCGATGAGACGTTGCAGCGCCTCCGGCCCAGCTTCCAACGCATCGAACGCCCGCCGGGTGACTTGCCTGTGGGTTGGATAAATCTCGGGGCTCTCCACCTGCGACCGCAGGATCCGCCGCGCCTCGGAAACGTTCCCGATCAGAAAATGCGCAAGCGCGAAGTCGAGTTGCACCACCTCGAAGTCGTCGCCGCTCCTTCGGCTGATATGCTGCAAGAACTGCGCTGGTCCTTCGATATCTCGTAACGCCCGGACCTCGTGGCGAAGGCACTGCTTCACCACTTCGGCCGCTTGCTCGACATCATCGACCTTGACTCGGTGGTCGTCAGGCCCGGCGATGATCGTCCCGTAGGTCAGCACGAGATTGTCGAGCGGGCGGTGCAGCGGCATCACCACCCTCCAAAGATCCATGTGGTGCTTCTGCGACGTCGTATTCAGCAAGACCCCGCGCAACACGTAGCTGGTCGGTTCGAGCACCAGAACGTCGCGACAGAGCACGGTACCAGGCACCGCGGGCTGAACCAACTTCAGGATCTTTGCCGAACGGCTCATGCTTCAAGCCCGGGCCACGTTCGAAGTGAAGTTCGATGACCGGTGTGTCATCTCTCCTAACGATCCTAACAAGAAGCGCGCATGAGCGAAGCGTTATACGGAGCTGACGCAGCTTTCCGGATGTCGCTACGCTCGTCCGGCCACCGGCGCACAACATCCCCGCCGTCGTTGCCGGGCTTGACCCGGCAATCCATCACTCTTCGCAAAACGGCGCGCCGGCGCGCGCGATGGATGCGCGGGTCAAGCCCGCGCATGACGGGAGTGAATGTGGCTGCGACTGGGCCACATAATCGGTCCCCCCTGCAAGCTGTTACACCCCCCGTTCGTCTTTCCGAGGCGCCCGGAGCGCGCAATCCGGAATGACTGGGCGAGGCCGGGAGGCGCGGTCGCTCTCCCCTGGATTTGACTGCGCTCCATCCGGACACGGGCGCATCGGACATCGGCGGGGGCGACGCCCCCACCGGCCTGCCCCTCCCCGTCCCTAGCCC